>NZ_JBFRGD010000005.1:0-333180 GCF_052115165.1 Paenibacillus sp. 2TAB23 | reverse complement strand
CCGCGCGCCAGTCGGCTGCGGCGGCTGCAAGCACGCCCGCGGCCAGCCGCGCGGGCGCAGAGCTGCCGCTCGCGAGCGTGCTGCGCAGCGCTGCGCGGCAAGCCTGCGGTGCGCGAATAACCGCGCACCATTGCAGCGGCGGCAAAGCCGCACCGCTGTCGCTCGCAGCGCGGAACGCGCTCCATGCTCGCCAAGCGCCGACGCGCAGCAGGGCTTGCTCCGTTGCAGGCGCCCATACCTCAGGCGCTGCCGCTCCGCGAAGCTCCAGCGCTTTCAAATAAACGGCGCGCCGCTCGTCATCCTCCGGCAGCTGCTCCCACAGCAGGCGGCCTTCCTCCAATTGGCCTCGCTGCACGCAAAACAAGCCCCGCCAAAAAAAAGCATGACTATCGGTTCCCATATTAGAAGCAGCAAGCACAAGCCCGCTGACAACCGAGTCCGCTCGCTCGTCATCTTTTCCGTCATTCGTCTGCATAAAGCCTGCATCCGCCATCCGCTCAAGGAGCGCCGAGCTTATTCGCTGAAACGATTGTTTTCCTGATTCCTCGGCAATTGCCAACTCGACAGCAGCCCTCAAGAATCGCTGCCTATATCGCCCATCGACTGTACTTAGCAGCAGCATCCGTTCCCACGCCGGCATATAGGTTGGTCGCACTGAAACGGAACACGCATAATATTGCCACGCAGCCTCCCATTCATATATCCGCTCGCTAGCAAGTCCTGAGGTATACAGCGTCCGGTAGCTGCCCGCTCCAGGAGCCGTCGAATAATGGGCTGGCGTTAATCCAAGCTCCAAAGCTTGCTGCAGCACATGCAGCGCAGCGGCGTTTTTATCCTGATCCAGCAGCGCCAACGCCAACGCCTCATACAAATCCGGGAAATCCGCGAATCCCAGCCTCTCAATTCCCCTTCTTGCCCATTCTTCCGCTTCGTCAATTCTGCCTAATAAGCGCAGCGCATGGCTCAGCTTCAACAAAAGGTCGGATGCATAGCCTTGTTCAGGCTTTAACGACGGGGCAAGCGGCGCAAGCCAAGCAGCCGCGCCACTCCAATTGCTGTAAGTGAAGCATTCTGTACCCATCGCATATTGGAGCATAGCATCTTCCGGATTTCGCTCAATCGCTTGCATGAGAATCCTGCCGTTTCGCTCCCGCTTGCCCTTTGCCTCCACTACCTCAGGCCGATAGCCCTCATGCCATACAGTAATCGGGGCATAACCAAGCCTTTGCCCCTCAAGCTCGGACACGCTCGTCGCCACCTCTTCATGCAGTGCGCCTGTAAAACGGATGCGTGGATCATTGCGAAACAAGCGGCATACCGCATCGCTTATATAGGTTTCGGCTGGCTCAAGCTGCTGCTCACTCGTTATCGCTGCCCCAATCCAGCTGCACAACCTCACGTAGTAACCCGCAATCGCTTGATTCGCAAGCAAGTCTTCCCATAAATGAAGCGGGGATTCATCCAAACGCTCATCGGCATCGAGGACCAACACCCAAGGCTGCGCAGCCAGCATCAATCCTTCGTTGCGGGCAGCCGCGAAGTCATCTCTCCACTCTGTACGAACAACGATCGCTCCGAAGCGCTCAGCAATTTGTATCGTGTCGTCGCTTGAGCCCGTATCCACCACAATGATTTCCGATACATAGTTTTTGGCCGAAGCCAGACAAGCCCGCAAAAACGACTCCTCATTCCTCACGATCATACACAGCGATACAGGCAGTTGATTCCTTCCAGGAACGCTAAGCTTTGAGCTTCCTTCCTGATTCTCTCCAGACTTCATCCGCGACTCCCCCAACCTTCCTCGCAAGGCAGAAGCAAGCGGATCATTGCGATCGCTTTAACAGGGATGGATCCCGCGCGAGGTGCTGCAAGAGATGCATCGTTTTGCAGCATGCCTGTGCCAGGGTTTCGAATGTGCTGCAGCTGCTCCAAATGCCGGTCCACTCGCCCACACAAGCTCGCATATCGTTCGCCGGCATCTTCCTGTTGGTCTTCATCACCTTTCAACACCCTGTGCTCCGCCTGTTCGACTTCGACCCATTGTGCAAGAACCTCTGCAGCATCGCGGCCAAACTGAGCGGCATGCCAACCAACCCAAGCGTTAGCTGCTTGAGAGGAGCCGCTTTCCAACATAATCTCAGCCACCTTAATGACCGCCTCTTCGCTGCGGCAGACAAGCTGCGCCGCAAGAATTGACGCGATGCGGGACTCCTCGCCGGCTATGCGCAAATATCTGCACAGCCTGTATAAAGGAGGCGTAAGGGTAGGATGGAAACGGAGCGCGGCAATATAAGCCTGTACGACGCCCTGCGTATCCAGCTGTACTTCTTTAAAACGGCCTAACATATAGGACGTGCGGTATGTGCCAATACCATCCTCCGTATGATATTGAGGAGGCGCCGCTCCGATTTCGAGCGCAGCTGACGCGGAGCAAACGGCTGATTGCAGCTGTCCGCATTGAGCCAACGCCAAGGCATGATAGTGATGAAGATCTGGATAGTCAGCGAATTGTCCAGCGCCCAACCTCGCAATCTCTGCCGCTTCCCCCCACTGGTTTAAAGACAACAGGCTCCGAACCTCATACTTTACGACCAAATGCGCATAGCTAAGCTGTTCAAACCCTTGCTGCTGCCGTGCGGTGCGGAAGGCTTCCAGCGCCTTGCTCGGCATGCCCGCCCGCAAATATTCAACGCCGATATTGTATTGGTGGAAGCTGTTATCCGGTTCCTTCTGCACCGCACGCTCAAGCAGCTCCATATTGCGCTGAAGCTTGTTCTTCTGGGCTACGATATCCTGCCTATAGCCGTAATGGATAATTTTTGTATCTGTTAATTGAAACACAGCCTTTGGCCATCTCCGCAATAACGAAGCCGCGATTTGCTCATGGATGCTCCCCTCGAAACGAACCGCTGGGTCATTTCGAAACATGCGAAGCACGGGATGAACCGTCCCCCCGCGCTCATCGTCACTTGCTCCGGTTACGTTCCATATTTGCAAAAAAAGCCCTTGGACAGGCTGATGCGCCTCTGCCAACAGCTGTTTGCCGGTATGGGCATCAAGCTCCTCGTCAGCATCAAGAAATAAGATCCAGTCTCCCTGCGCCAAGGCGAGACCCGTATTTCGCGCTTTCGCAAAATCATGCTCCCACTCCGCAAGCACAACACGCGCACCGTAACGCTCCGCAATGGCAACCGTCTGATCCGCAGAGCCTGTATCAACCACAATCATTTCATCAACGATGCCTTGCACGCTTGCGAGGCATCGCGGAAGGTGAAGCTCTTCGTCTTTAACGATCATGCATAAGGAAATTAGCTTCCGCGGCTTGACCATTTGCCCGCCTCCTTTGCACGCCATTCCATTTCGTACGCCAGCCCAAGCCGTCAATGCGCTGCAGTGCAGCAAGCAGCTTGACAGCATCAGTTTCAGCCCAGCTTCCATCCCACGTCCGGCTGTCTTGTGGTCCGGCCAAACTCAGTGCCTCCAGAGCAAGACGCAAGCTTGCAGCAGCCGCTCCAAGCCGCAGCCGCCTTGTGGTTTGGAGCGGCTCTTTCTCTGCGAGCTCCGACACAGCTATGCCTTGCTCAAACATTCCGAGCGCTTCACTATATAGCCCTTTTATATAGAGCAGCTCTCCGAGCCGCAGCCATTGTCCGCCCGCCAATTCACCGGTCGCAGCATAACTGCGCAGCATCCTCTCTGCCGCTGCATCCTTGTAGCCCTCATCATAAAGCGTTTGCTCAAAAATCAAGTCCAACCGCTCATCCGCTTGAACCATTTGATCGGCCAAATGAAGCATGCCCAGCGCCACAGCCCGCTCCAGTAATTTTCTGCCCCATGCCGCCTTGCTCTCTTGCCATGGAGCTTGCGGCTTTTCCTGAGCAGAAAGCTTCAGCACCGCAGCCTCGATGCTTACTAAGACAAGATGATCATCATCCTTTAACTTCAGGAAAAGGATTCCCTCATCCTTTAGATTGAGCTTAAGCCCTTCATTCCAGCTGCACAAAACAATATCCATTATCGCGGTCTCCATCAACCGCGATTCATTTTCATTTGCGGGCCATATTTGCAAGTCATTCATTTTCGCTGCCGCCTCTGCCAAATACCCCTCGCCAATTAATACCCTTGCATAAAGACATACATTCTCGGACAGCCATTCGCCAGCGTTCAATGACGAATCCAACTTTCTCCACAATGGCAGCGCTGTACCGAAAGCACCGACTCTCGTCATGGATCGGGCTATTAGAAGTTCTCCTTTTGGCTGCTTGCCCGCTGCCGATAATAGCGTTTCGTAAATTTCCGAATCGGATTTGCCCGCTGCATGATGGCATGCCGCTAAGCCATTGTAGCCACGCTCCATGAACGGTTTCTCCAGCAGCACTCGTTCGAACAAAAGCTGTGCTTTATCCAGCTGTTCAAGCTCAAGCCAAATTTCCGCCAGCGCGATATGCGCAAGCACGTTTCCCGCACCAGCTTCCGCTAAATATCTGCTGCCGCGTCCAATCGACTCCGCATTGATCGCTGCCTCATATGCATGAATCGCCTCAAGCAGTCTGCCTCCTGCGCGCAAAGCGTCGCCTTGCAGTAGGAACAAATCCGGATAATCGCTATATTGTAGGGTCTCCTCTTCCAGAAGAGCCTCCGCCTGCCCGATTCGCCGAAGCACCAAAAGCACCTTCGCATAGTCCCTTATGATCGCAGGGCGGAAGGGTGCCTCCAGCCGCACCTCGACAAGCGAGCGTCCAAAAGCTTGGCAGGCCTCATCCAGCTTTCCAAGCTGACATAACGCTACTCCGTAATTGTACAGGCAAAAAGGATCATTGGGACGCTTGGACAGCTGCCTCGCAATGATCCTTTCATTTCTAATCGCCTTTTCCTTGCGCGCCATCGCGGCTGGCAAATAACCATCATGCCGAATGACGATGCCGCTTTGGGAAAGCGGTCCGTCCACATCCACCTTACGGCTTGCCTCAGTCCCGCGTCCAGCAATGCGGACGAGCTGCTCATGTATTTCTCCTACATATACAAAGCCCCGATCAGCCCGAAATATCCTGATCGCTTCATTCAGGATCTTGCCTCCTGCGTCATCCGTATCCAACATATGCTCCATCTTTATCCGCAAAGCCGCTTCCGGCGTGCGCTTCAGCTCTTCTCTCAACTGAATGCCGATCTGGGCAGGGCAGTCCACCCACTCATCGGCGTCAAGAACTAGCACCCACAGGGTTCGAGCATTCAGGAGTGCTTTATTTCGAGCTTCGGCGAAATCTTCTTCCCACTCAATCTCGAGAACCCGGGCACCAAAACGCAGCGCAATCTGTTTCGTTTCATCCGATGATCCTGTATCCGCCACTATGATTTCGTCCGCGAATGCCTTCACGCTTTTTAAACAGCGCTCCAGCACATCAGCCTCGTTACGTACAATTAAATGTACCCCGAGCAGCATGCGATACCCTCCCACATTTTAAAGCATTGATTAAGTCAGCGGCTTAAGTCCCTTGTCCATTGAAATAAGCATCAATCGTTGTCGGCAATCCCGTTGCGCTCGAACGGTACGCAAGCCTTGTATATTTCAAAAACCGCTGCGGAACAAGTACATCCACAGAACCGACAGCTACCCCTGTCACCGTATCCACATCGGCATACCAGTTCGTTCCATTCGCACTGATTTCCACTCGTGCATCGGCAGCGTTCGCACCCGGACCTCTGTTGTAAACGAAGAATGAATACGTACCGAAAACACTCGTTGTTACAGTCGGCAAAGCCGTAAAAGCGTCTGTCGTAACGATGTCCAAGCTGCTCGTTTCCTGGAAGCTCTTCTGCGATATTGACGTGACACTGCTAAGCGTTCCTGCAGTGATTGTTGCTCCGAGCACGCTGTTGATCGTTCCCGCTGTAATCGTTGTGCCCAGCACGCTCGTAATCGTACCGGCTGTAATTGTCGCTCCAAGCACACTATTAACCGCATCCAGCGTTCCTGCCGTAATCGTTGCACCGAGCACGCTGTTGATCGTTCCCGCTGTAATCGTTGTGCCTAGCACGCTCGTGATCGTACCGGCTGTAATTGTCGCTCCAAGCACACTATTGACCGCATCCAGCGTTCCTGCCGTAATCGTTGCACCGAGTACACTGTTGATCGTTCCTGCTGTGATCGTCGTGCCTAATACACTTGTGATCGTACCGGCTGTAATTGTTGCTCCAAGCACACTATTAACCGCATCCAGCGTTCCTGCCGTGATCGTTGCACCGAGTACACTGTTGATCGTTCCCGCTGTGATCGTCGTGCCTAATACACTTGTGATCGTACCGGCTGTAATTGTCGCACCAAGTACACTATTAACCGCATCCAGCGTTCCTGCCGTAATCGTTGCACCGAGCACACTGTTGATCGTTCCCGCTGTTATCGTCGTGCCTAGCACGCTCGTGATCGTACCGGCTGTGATTGTCGCTCCAAGCACACTATTGACCGCATCCAGCGTTCCTGCCGTAATCGTTGCACCGAGTACACTGTTGATCGTTCCTGCTGTAATCGTTGCACCGAGCAAGCTGTTAATCGTCCCTGCTGTGATCGTCGCTCCCAGCAAGCTCGTTATCGTTCCTGCCGTGATCGTTGCGCCCATTACGCTATTGATGGTGCTGAGGGTTCCCGCCGTAATCGTAACGCCCATAAGATTGCTGATCGTTCCGTCTAACATAATATTCACGATGCGGCCAGCGGTGTCCGTCGCTAAGGCCTGTGTGGTATCCGTACTGTCCTTCCCGAATATGAGCGTGCGCAGATTATCCGGATTGGGGTTAAACGATGAGAAGTTTGGCATTTTTCTTCACCTTTTTCTTATTGGAATAGGAACGGTCACGAGGGAGAACAGGTCACCTAGCCAACTGTGCTTGAAAATAAACTTGCAGCTTTGTCGGCTGCCCCTTCTGCTTTGATTTCAATGCAAGTCTGGAGTAGCGCATAAATTTTGAAGGGACGACGATCTCCGTTACCCCCTTTTCAACTACCCCCTCCATATCAATCGCATAATCAGAGCCGTTGGGACCCACTTCAAGCCTAAGTACAGCCGGATTTTCTCCACGGTTTACAATGGCATACGAATACATCGTCTTGTTGGAGGTATCTTGCATGGGGAGCGGCTTGAATTGATCACTTGTCTGCAAATCCTTATAAACCGTTTCACAAAAACCGCTGGGTACACATTTCTCCCCATGCTTACGATGACTGCATCTTGATTTGCATTTTGCTTTGCACTTCGGTTTTCCCGGCTTCGCTGAGGTTTCCTTGTTACGTCCCTTGCTGCGGGCCCTTTTCCTACCAGTCCTTTCACACCGATTCGCCGATTTTGGCATCTGCATTTCTTCCCCTCGTGTCCATGCTTCGATAATCTATGTCG
The DNA here is from genome assembly GCF_052115165.1 of Paenibacillus sp. 2TAB23. Taxonomy (NCBI): domain Bacteria; kingdom Bacillati; phylum Bacillota; class Bacilli; order Caryophanales; family Paenibacillaceae; genus Paenibacillus; species Paenibacillus sp. 2TAB23. Next base: position 325,792 of record NZ_JBFRGD010000005.1, on the reverse strand, counting down.
ACTCTACGAAATTCGAAACGGCGATTGTTCCGCCACCCATACACCCAAATCAAGTTTCCTCCGTATTCCCCCATACAATCAAGCAAGAAACACCATATACTACTAGAAATACAGGCATGTCAGTAGATAACGAGGTGATTCATGGTGACAAACAATTCCGTATTCAACACCGAAAATAAACCGCTTTATACGTTCATTAATAACCCTTACAGCTCCTCTGCCTCTATAGCCCCGCCAGAAGCAGACGCATCAAGCAATGGTCGGCTGTTTATGGTTACTACCGCAAACGCCGCTATAGCTGGAGGCTCCAATCAGTTGGTCCAAATTACAAATCCCAACTTAAGCGGCCGCTCCCTCTACGTTTCAAGAATTTCCGGCGGGACCACCGCTGCGGCTACTCTTATTTTGTATGCCGGGGGAACCGTTACCGGGGGAACAACCCCTGCTCCCTTCAACTGTCAATTCGGCAACACGACAACGAGTATCGCTACGGCCAGAACCTCTGCAGGCACGGTTACGGGTACCCCTACTCAGTTCATGTCACTACCAATGGCTGCCGGCATGTTCAACCTAGATTTCACAGGCGGTATTATAGTCCCTCCCAACCGCTCCATTACGTTGTCGCTCGGACCCGGCGCTATAACCGCTGCGACAAACATCGCTTGGTGGGAGGTCTAATATGCCGAACTACAATCCCTTGGACAATCCCGGCAACGAGCTGTACGGTCAAGTCGTGAATGGCTATCAGGAGCCCGGAGCTGCCGCACCTCCCTCAACGGGCGCCGCACGCGCAGCACGGTATTTCTCAACGGATGCCTCTACCAGCGCAAGCTTGGGGATATTAGGCGGTACCGTGAATACGACTATAAGGCTCAATAATCCCGCGGGCAGCGGAACAAATATTCACATGGCAAGCATAGGAGGCACAATCGATGTATCACTTAGCCTGTTATCGGGCTTTAGCGGACAGGTCACTATGTTAAGCGGTGGAAGTCTAACAAGCCCTTCTTCGATTACGGCCTCGAATCTTTATTTAACCAGCCCCGTAGCGAGCATCGCGGCAGCAACCTCGTCTACAAGCGCGCCAACTGGCGGGAACACTTTTATGATTTATCCGGCTTACCCTACTCCCTTTCGATTTGCTTACACGGGCGGGATTGTCATTCCTCCAGGGCAATGGCTTATCGTCAACGTAAGAGGTTCCTTAACCTTGCTTGGTGTGCTTGGAACGAGGGCGAATTTAACCTGGTGGGAAGCATAACACCACTTAAAATAAACCTAAATAAAATAACTTTTTTCACACATGAAAAATTCTCAAAAACCACTTTAAATTCAGACATAGGTAAATCATATTTCGATTTTCTTTTTTATCTATTTACAACTAAATTAATTTTACAAACACGAGTAAATCCCCTAATTACAAAAAAGATTATGTGGATATACTTCTCATTTAAATTGCATATTTACAACGTTAATTTATTAGATGTCACCTTAATTCCATTCCCTCCATTTTGCACGGAAGGCCGGAACTATAATTTCGATTTTTCTGTTAAAATACAACCTCTCTGCCTACCGTCTTATCAGATTGATATGAATTGAAAATGAGGGAGCACAGCTAGTAAACAATAGTCACAAGAGAGACATTGGAAGCGCGGTTCAGTAAGATAGTCTTACGATGGATATAAAGGAAGCATGGCTTATTACCATTAGCCTTATGATGGATATAGAGGAAGTGCGATTCGACAATGATAGCTATACGAGGGAACAAAAGGAGCACAGTACATTAGGTTAAACTTACGGTGAATATAGAGGAAGTATGGCTCGTTACCATTAACCTTATGATGAATACAGAGGAAGAACGGTTCATTAATGAATAGCTCTGCGGTGGTTAAAGAGAATGTACGTGTTCATGAACGATTGTCATACGGTGACACCGAGAATGTACGGCGTCGCGAACGATTATCTTATGGTAGATAAAGAGGAAATGCGGTTCATTAACGTTATTCTTGCAAGGTACATAGAGAGCACATGATTCGCTTATGATAATCGTGCGAGGTGTACAGCGGGAACTTCATTCCAATTGTTACGAAGATTCTGAGGTATGACAGATGAAATAGTAAACCAAAAGGCGATTGTCCGAAGACAATCGCCTCTTTGGCATGCTCACAAAACCGAATTCGTTCGTATATTCCGCACCGCTGGCATCGTTGGAACGAGCTTTTGTCGAAATGACAGGCATGCCGTTCAGAGAATTTGGCCCGAAACGTCATTTCTCTGCTCAAAACGACCTAAAAAGCCATTATATGGGCTTTTTTTCGCCGGGAAGCCGCATGTATTTCATTTTTAACTGAGGGAGCATTAAAGCAAGGCTTCGATTTCGGCCTTCATCGCGAGTGGTTCATCGGTCGATTCGAACCGTTTAATGACGTTTCCTTCACGGTCTATTAGAAATTTAGTGAAATTCCATTTTACAGAATTTCCCTCTAGGTAATGAGGCAGCTTCTCCTCAAGAAAGGCATTCAGCATTTTCCCGCTCGGCTCGTTCGTATTGAATCCTGCGAAAGGAGCCTCCTCGGTTAAATAGCTGAACAATGGATGAGCCGTTTCGTCCCGAACATCCGTCTTATCGAAGAGCGGGAATGTGACGCCGTAATTCAGCTGGCAGAAGCTTTGCACATCGGAGTTCGTTCCTGGCTCCTGCTCAGCAAACTGGTTGCTTGGAAAACCGAGTATTTCAAGACCTTGATCTTTATATTCTTCATATAGCTTTTGCAAATCCGAATATTGCGGGGTGAAGCCGCATTTGCTTGCCGTATTGACGACTATCAGCACCTTGCCTTTATATTGCTCCATACTTTGTTGTTCGCCTTTTATTGTTTCTACGTCATACGAATAAATGCTCATTATTTGTTGCCTCCTCTAGCGAATTAAATTTAAATAAATTAAATTGTATACAACTGATTATAGAAATAGAATACCATGTCTGAATAGACAAGTCAAATGTTAGTCCAATAGAAAGGACCGCGTAACTAGCGAGTGTCTTGTAACTATAAAGTTTAAGACTGAGAGGCTCGATTTAAGCGCACACCCGATCTTGTACGTATCCGTAATCGGTTGGGGTATCTTACTCCGTAACTTTAATATTCTTCTGCCCCCATGCAACAACAGATTCAATTAATGGTACTAGCTCTTTCCCAGTAGTAGTGAGTGAATATTCAACACGGGGAGGGACTTCATTGTATTGCTCCCTATGAATGATCCCGTAGTCGCTGAGATCTTTCAGACAGTTGGTTAACGTCGTTCCGGTGATACCGTGAAGACGTCTTTTTAATTCGTTGTATCTGATATTGTTATTTTCACTCAAAATCGCTACTATCGGTAAATTCCATTTTCCTCCTATCACTGAAAAGGCGAAGGTCGCTGGGCACAATTCATTAAGTTTAAAGTCGTATTTCATGATGATTCTCCTAATAGTATATTTTTTGATACTTAGTAAGAAAAATGATCGTACTTGTTCAAATTTATCTAAGTATTATAATCATACCATGCACAGTGCATTAATTAATGTTACTTACAAAATTTTTAGAAATGTGAGAAAATCGTTAAAATCGAAATGGTTACAGGAAGTACAAGGCAAGAGAGAGTAACTATTGGGTGAAAAAAACCCTGAAAGGTGATGTAAATAATGAACAACCAAAATATGATGTGTGACCTTGAAACGGGCGTCTGCGGTGTTGCCGACGAAGATCCAATTCAACGATTCGACTTGAATCAGCAAATTAAAAAAATAACGTTATATTACGTGACGGATCCGATCTGTTCTCATTGTTGGGCGCTCGAACCTGTACTAAATCGATTCCTTCAGCAGTATGGCCAGTACTTCAACGTAAATATTATAATGGGGGGATTATTGGCTAGCTGGCATGGGTTCGGGGATTCTGCAAACGGGATTCAGAAACCTTCTGACGTTGAAGAACATTGGAAGGAAGTGGGCAAACATTCACGCATGCCAATTGACGGAACATTGTGGCGTGAAAATCCAGTACGCTCTTCTTACCCGCCTTCCAGAGTTTATAAAGTGATTCAAAATAAGTATAAGGGAAAAGAAAATGAATTTTTGCGGAGAGCTAGAGAGGCTGTTTTTGCTTTCAATCAAAATATTGGCGAAGAGCAGGTGCTCATTGAAATCGTCAACCAAATCGGACTTAATGGAAGCCAAGTTTTTGAAGAATCCGAACTCGAAGAGGCACAAAATCGGTTAGAACAAGATTTTGATTTAGTAGCTAGACTCGGCGTTACGGGATTTCCAACCGTCATCATGGTGGATGAAGAAGGTAAAGGCGTTAAGATTGTTGGAGCGCGGACTTTGGAAACCTACGTCGACGCTCTTGTGCAAATCTTGAATGATCCAGTTAAACCTAAACAGGTAAAGCCACTCGCGAAATGGATAAAGGAAAGCCCACTTTTGTTTTCGAAGGAAATTGAAGTGATGTACGGAGTAGAGTCCAGCAAAGTTGAACCATTTATTGCTTCAGAGCTTAGTGAGGGTTCCTATCATATCAAGCACATTTTAGGCGAATTATACGTTGAAGCTTAAAAGAACAGGGATGCAAATGACCTAACCAGGTAATTCTATATGGAAAATGGAGCAGAGCGCCGCATGCTCCAATTTCCATTGAAGTATATCTCTCTATTGATGTGCGGATGATAGGATAACACAACAATATGCTCAACAAATGAAAAGAAGAAGCCAGATTTCCTATGAACTGTGACCCCTAAGAAGGACACTTTGAAAAAAGTGACCCTCTTAGGGGTCACAGTTCACCTACGCTAATCTGCGGTCCTTTTCAATAACTTATTTATGATTGCAACGGTTTCTTTCTTCCGCTTAGCCACTCTGTAAACAAAGCATAATCCTGCTCCACTTGATCGGCATACGATACAGCCCAATTGGCAATCGAGGTACAGAATGCATCCTCGTCATTGCCCATCGCTTTGACAATCTCAACCTCACTGTGATACGCCAATATGCCTTGCGCGACATCGGTATCCGCTCTCGCATGCATTTTGGCCGTTAATTTCCCCATCGTATCCGTTACTGATAACATATCTCCTGCTGTCTCTAGGGATTCCAGCTTTAATCTTTTTTTGTACGGCGAACGCTCACGGACATAGAAATGCCGTTCTCCGATTGACAGCCAGCCAAGATAAGGGTCCGCCTCGTGATGCATCGCTTTCTGCGTCATCGTTACCCGTTTACCTTGGTGCTCGAACATCGACCAGAACGATTCGCTATAAGGCATGAAGTAAGCCGGTACCGGTACACGCACCTCTTTCACCTCAAGCACGATATCATCTTCACCATCTGAGCCCTCGCCGGCCTCGATTAATACATAATAGCGGTCAAGTCCAATCGAGGCTGTTCCCGAACCGTGTTTGACTGCAATATCCTTCACTTTGAAGTGGCGCAATTCCTCTGCGTCATCTGCGGCGACAGTTGCCAAATAATCAGGCCATGCTTCAAGCAAAGCCGCCCGCTCCTCCTCGGTAGGAGACACAATTTCATCCGTTACAGCAAACTGGCGATGCTCCTGCACAAGCGCGGTCACTTTTTCGAGGAAATGCTGATCCTTGCGCTTTTGCAGCTTTTTGAGCAGCTTCTTAACAGGACCTTCCGCCCGCTCCAAATCAACGGCAAAGATGCCTGGGTCATCCTTTCCTTTCGTGAAGCGCCGCATCTGTTTGGAATACGCCTGCAGATACGCCTCAATTCCGCTTATCTGATTGCTATAAGTCTGCCCTTTAAGCCGGCCAACAAGCGCAATGCTGACCGACATACGCATCAGGTCATAGAGATACGAACCCAAGTAACCCTCGTCGAAATCATTCACATCATAGACAAGCGCGCCGCGCTCATTGCGGAACGCCCCGAAATTCTCGAAATGCAGGTCCCCTTGAATCCAAGTAGGCCGACTTACCGGTGTGTGATAAGGAAACCATTCCCGTGATACGTCGAAATAAAACAAATAGGCGCTGCCTCTAAAAAAAGAAAAAGCCGTTTCCGACATTTTCGCATATTTCTCCTCACGCTTAACGCGCGTCAGCTTCATCAGCTTCTGGTCAAATTCTTGAAAAATCGTGGATAATGTCCGCCTTCGTAATTTGTTCTGGGTTAACTTTACTTGCTCGGTCAACTTCTGATCCATACGGTTTCCCCCTTATTGCGGTTACAAGTCCAATTGCGGTTTACGATTCTAACTTTTGCAGCCTTAAATAGTCGCTAAGCATGGCAAGGCGCCAAGGCACAATCATACCAAACGCAAGCAAGTAGAAGATTGCCCCCGTTTGCGGAATCGACATATACTCTTCCACAACCCCATGCAAAGACAGCCTTATGACGAATAATGTCATCATAATAAATACAAAAGCCTTTGAACGCCTGACATAAATGTCAGATTCCACGCGTTCTAGACGTGTGGTTACGATTAATGGGAATGCGAATATGAGCAGGCCAGTAAGAAAAGCAGCAATCCCCCATATCCAAGGAATATGAGTGGCTGAGAATACGAACATCATAAATCCCGTTGCCATGCCAAGCGGAGGTATTGCGATTTTTCGCAGCGAAACAGGCTGTTTTCCTGCACGGATACGAAGTATGATTAATGCGAGGCCAGCGAGCGCCGATACAATGATCGAGCCGATTTGGATCAAGTGCGTAGACAACAACACTGCGTCCTCCCCCTGTTGAACTTGGAAACTTGTTCAATTATTCCTTTCATCGTACTGCAAAATCAGGAGCACTGCAAATAGAGAACAGATTACCCTTTTGTCGATTTCCATTGCCTTATTTACATCGACTGGCTGGCTCGATAGGCCTTGGGTGAGACACCCTCTTGCTTCTTAAATACTTTGCTGAAATATTTCTCGTCATGGAAACCGACCATCTCGGCTATTTTGGCTACCCGCAGATTAGGATTAACCATCAACAGCTTTGCTTTATCGATACGAATGCCAGTTATGTAATCAGTGATGTTAATGCCGTACTCCTGTTTGAACCTTCGCGATACATATTCACGGCTGACAAAAAATCGCTTCGCAATGTCCTGTAGGGACAGCTCGGTTTGGTAGTGCTGCTCGATAAAAGCAGCAATGTCGCTCATCTTCGCTTTCTCCTGTGCTTGCCGCTGTACGATTGCTTGCGACAAGCGCTGCAGAACCTCATAAGACCAATCTCGCCATGCTTGAATCGAGAGCGCGCTCGCATGTGCATAAGGTGAGTGTTCCAACAGCTCTTCCGTACTGAGAAGTCCGTTCTCCTCTACAGCTTGTCGTCCCGGGGCATCGCGCAGAAGCCGTACGCAGAACTGCAGCACGTCTCCCTTATATTCCTCCAGCATTTGTGGTGACAAATAACCGGATAATCGTGCAGCCTCCAACCATCTTCCCGATGCTGCAGTCAGCTGCCCCTCGATTCCGCTTAGTGCTGCTACCTTCCACTCCTCCTCGCAATCCGTGAACGTCATGCGCTTCACGGCTGCTGTCTCCGTGCTGCTGTGCGTAAAATCATTGGCATCCAGCGCGTTGCGCCTATGCAAAGCAGATAGCGCCTCCTCGTATTGCATCGGCATCGCATCAGGGAAATGATCTGGACTGCTCATTCCCATATGCATGCGCCGCTGCAGCGTCACAAACAAGCCATCATTGATTTCCTGAAGAATGCCGAGCAGCTTCTCGCCATTTCCCCATACCACGATCACGATTTCAGTCGCTGCTCCCCAATGACGGAACGCAACGCCATTCTGTCTGACCACTAGAAACTCATTGCAAATGTTAATAATCGCATAATGCAGCAGGTCACTATCCCAAGCAAACCGCTCATGAAGCTGCTTGTCGCTTGCATCAACCTGAAGTAAAGCCAATCGTGCCGTTCGCGTCCCTTCAGGGACTAGTCCCTCCTCATGCAGCCGGCGCAAAACGATTGATGCCGTGCTCGGCTCATTGATGAGCCCCGTCAGCAGCTTCTCACCGTAAACGGGCTTAAACTCATTAAGGCGCATGCTCTGCTTCTGCCGGTCATTGCGCTCCTGCTCCTCCAGCAGCCACTGCTGCGCAGCCTTTGCAACAGCCGCATTAATGGCCTCCGGCTCGATTGGCTTCAACAAATAATCGATTCCCCCATGGCGCACAGCTTCCCTGACAAAATCAAAATCGCCGCGTCCGCTTACGACAATGAACTTGACACTACCGGCAAATTCGTTAACCGCCGCCATGAGATCAACGCCGCTGCCTTCCGGCATCATCATGTCCATAATCACGATTGCCGGTCTTCCCTGGCGCATCAGCTGAATAGCTTCGAAACCTCCGCCAGCTTCCTCAATCTCGTCGATACCGTGCAGTTCCCAATCTACGAGCAGCCTAACCGCTTTGCGAACACGCGCTTCATCATCAACGATCAATGCTTTCATTTGTATTCCCTCCCTTCTCATGCAGTCTCTTAAGAATCAGCGTAATCTTTACACCCTTCCCCGTCTTATTCTCAACATGCAGCTGCGCGGCTTCGCCATATATCATCCGCATACGGGCGAGTACGTTGTTAAGCCCTATCTTAGGCTCCGCGCCTGCCTGTGCCAGCTTGACGGAATAGTCGGCGCTTTCAGAAGGCTGGCCAGATGATTCAGTTGAAGGATTCGTTTCCATATCGGCATGCGGCATATCGCCAAGGATATCATCCTTGAACGGAGCTGAAGCCAGCTCGCGCTGCAGCTCCGCCAGCCGTACCGGTGGAATAGAGGCGCCATTATTTTCGATCACGATCTCCAATAGCTGACCCTCGCGCAGACGGGCGTGAAGCAGGAGCAATCCGTCCTCCGCGGTTTTATCCATACCGTGCTTGAAATAATTTTCAATAACGGGCTGGAGCAGCATTTTGGGCATTTCTGCATCCAGCAGGGAGTCATCTACTTCAACTTGGAAGGAGAATCGGTTCTCATACCGCTCCTTCTGCAGCTCAACGTATGCCTTCAAATGAGCAAGTTCGTCCCTCAGCGTAATTGTTTTTGCCTCGTTATCCATGCTGTAGCGCATCATCCGGGCTAGCGCGGACAGCAGTGCATATATGCGTGGCACGCCCAGCTCAAGCGCCAGCGTGCCGATAATCTGAATCGTGTTATTTAAGAAATGCGGATTGATTTGCGCCTGCAGCGCCCGCAGCTGATTCGTTTTATTCGCCAGCTCCAGCTTGTATTCACGCAATATCAAGTTGTTAATCGTGTCCATCATACTGCGGAAGCGTACGAGAACCAGTCCAATCTCATCTTTGCCGGCATTCTGGATCGGCACCTGCAGGTTACCGGCCTGTACCTGATTCATATACCGGACCAACTGCTTCACAGGAGCTGTTATACGAAGAGAAACAATAACGGTTGCGGTTACGATTACAATTAGCGATAAAGCGAGCACAAGCAAATTGATAGCCACTGCTCGATTGGCTTCGCGAATCAAATAGGAAGTAGGAATGCGCTTCACGATTACCCAATCCGCAATTGCTGTTTGAACGCGGTCATACACAAACAGCGCTCCGTTCTTCTCGAAATGTCCGCTATTATATTCTCCACTTGCAAGCGCACCCATGTACCAAGAGGCTGCCACAGGCTTTCCTAGGAGCGCGTCATCATCCGCAAATATAAAGTATCCGTTCTCATCTACGACGTATAGCTCTTCTTCGCTGCGGTCGTAGAGCTGGCCGACGATATCAGTGAGCAGGGACAGCTTCACGTCCATGGCGACGAAGCCCAGCTCCTCATTAGAAGGAACGCGTTCAATCCGCCGATGCAGCGTGAACACCTTCTCGCTTGGCTGCTGCGGCTGCAGGGAGGTGAAGCCATAGGTATGGCTCATATGCGTCGGCTGCATAGCTGCACTCTTCCCGCTGCCAACATAGGAGACAAGCTCCGGGAATGGCTCAACCTCATTCGCACGCTTTGCGCCTGCCACATTCGTAACAATCGTGGCCCTTTGTCCCAAGCTTGCGTACAAATAAACCTGATGCACATCGGGTACCGACGATTTCATATAGGACATGGCAGCAAAAACGCTGCTATCCGTCTGGAAATCGGCCAGCCCCGTTTGCAGCTGCCGATACAGCTCGGGGTCGGAATATACATTCAATGAGCCCAAGTTAAGCTCCTCAAGAACAGCAGTTACGTTGCGCTGCCCTTGGTAGAGCAGGTTTTCCGTATCCTCAAGCGCCCTTTCCTTCATGGAATGCGATGTATAGCTGTAGGTAACGATCATCGTCGTCACGATGGGTACAATCGTTGCCAACAGCATGAAAACAATTAATTTCGTGCGTATACTATTGAACCTCAAGTGAACCTTCCTCCGCTCCCGATCAATATATTGCACCTGACCGGTCACATCCGTCGGTGTTTATCGCGCTCTCTGGCTTGCATAATTAAACATACAATAGTTTTCTGGTGAAAAGAAAGGGGAGTTCCTAAGATGGGCAGCAAGAGAATGTCCGGATGGTGGCCTCAGCTCGTATTCGTAGGCCCGGTAACCATCTTTTTTCTACTTATTATGATTATCCCGTTTCTGCTTGGCATGTACTACTCGTTTACCGATTGGAACGGCGTTGCAGGAACCGTAAATTGGGTTGGCTTCGATAACTTCAAACAAATCTTTACGAATGATTCCGATTTCTGGTCATCCTTCTGGTTCACCATTCGCTTCACGATCGTTGGCGTGCTGCTAACCAATTTGGTCGGCTTTTTCCTAGCGTATCTGTTGACGAAGAAGCTGAAAGCAAGGAACGTCCTGCGTACGATCTTCTTTATGCCGAACGTTATCGGCGGGCTTCTGCTCGGGTTTATCTGGCAGTTCATATTCGTAAAAGGCTTCTCCACCGTTGGCGACATGACCGGCTGGTCCTTCTTCAACCTTCCTTGGCTCGGCGACGAAACGACCGGCTTCTGGGGTATTACGATGGTATTCGTATGGCAGTCTGCCGGGTATCTGATGGTTGTCTACATTGCCTCGCTGACTAACGTTTCGAAAGAAGTGCTTGAAGCTGCCGAGATCGACGGAGCTACAAGATTCCAAGTGCTTCGCGGCATTATTTTACCGCTTATCATGCCTGCAATTACCGTTTGTTTGTTCCTCGCGATCTCATGGTCGTTCAAAATGTTCGATCTAAACTTGTCGCTTACCAAAGGCGGACCGTTCAAATCGACAGAATCGGTCGCACTCAACATTTATGCTGAAGCGTTCCAGAACAACCGTTATGGGCTAGGCACAGCGAAATCGCTTATCTTCTTTATCGTCGTCGCTATTATTACGCTTATACAGGTTCGCGTTACCAAGAGCAAGGAGGTTGAAGCTTAATGGGTACCAAAAAATATACCGGAAAGCTGTTCATAACCGAAGCGGTTATGATCATTGTCGGCCTTCTGTTTCTTGCACCGTTCTATTTCCTGCTTGTGAACTCGGTCAAGCCCTTCGGCGAGATCATGTCGAACTCGGCGAGCTGGCCGCAAATTTTCAAATGGGAAAATTATTCCCGCGCTTGGGAGCTGACTCGCTTCCCGCAGGCTTTCCGCAATTCTATGATCATTACTGTCGTCACAGTTATTCTGACAGCTCTGATCAGCGCCATGGGCGCCTACCGGATGGTTCGCGCCAATACGCGTTTTAACCGCATTTTATTCATGCTTTTCGTAGCGGCTATGGTTATTCCGTTCCAATCGATCATGATTCCGCTTCTTAAAGTCGTGAACGTAATGGGCGTCAACAATAGTATGGTCGGTCTGATCATGTGTTATCTCGGACTGGGTGCTCCGCTTTCTTTGTTCCTGTTCCACGGCTTCATCAAAGCAATTCCGCTCGAGATTGAAGAAGCGGCAACGGTGGATGGCTGCAATCCGATCACGGTATTCTTCCGTATCGTGCTTCCGCTGCTTAAACCGATGCTTATGACCGTCATTATTTTGAACTGCCTATGGGTGTGGAACGACTATTTGCTCCCATCGCTTATTTTGCAAAAACCCGATATGCGGACGATTCCGCTCGCGACCTTCGCGTTCTTCGGGCAATATACGAAGCAATGGGATCTTGCGCTTCCGGCGCTCGTGCTCGGCATTGCTCCAATCGTAGCTTTCTTCCTTCTTTTGCAGCGTTACATCGTTGAGGGAGTAGCGGCCGGTTCGGTTAAAGGCTAACGCTTGTAATCGGACGGTCGATTCCATATAATAAACCATTAATCAAGGGGGATTTGCATCATGAATAAAAAGCTGACTATGCTGTCACTTAGCCTCGTACTTGCAATGAGCATCGTGCTGTCTGCATGCGGCGGCAGCAACAACAACGAAGGCGGAAACAGTGTAAAAGACGAAGTGAAAACAGTAACCATTTTCCAATTCAAGACCGAAATCGTTGAGGGCCTGAATGAATTGGCGGTGGAATTCAATAAAGAATACCCGAACATTAAGCTTGATATCCAAACGGTAGGCGGCGGTGCTGACTACGGCGCTTCCTTGAAAACGAAGTTCGCCGCTGGCGATGCTCCTGATATCTTCTCCAACGGCGGCTACGCTGAGATGGAAATGTGGCTGGACAAGCTCGAGGATCTCTCTGACCAAGCTTGGGTGAAGGACCTTGTGCCTCTAGCTGCTGAACCAATGACTAAAGACGGCAAAGTATACGGTATGGCCATGAACCTTGAAGGCTTTGGTTATATTTACAACAAGGACATCTTTGCAAAAGCAGGCATTACCGAGCTTCCAAAAACGTACTCCCAGCTGGAAGCAGCAGCAAAAACACTCAAAGCAGCGGGCATTACGCCATTCGCTAACGCATACCAAGAGTGGTGGCTGATGGGGAACCAAGGGATCAACCCTGCATTCGCGCAACAGCCCGACGTAAATGCTTTTATCGCAGGCTTGAACGACGGATCGGTTAAAATCCCAGGCAACGAGAAATTCGCCGATTGGGCGAAGCTTATGAAGCTTACCGTGGACTACGGCAACAAAAACCCGCTTACAACCGACTACAACACGCAGGTATCGCTGTTCGCAAGCGGCGAAGCGGCTATGATGCAAGAAGGAAACTGGGCGCAAGTACAAATCGACAGCATCAATCCAGACTTGAACATCGGCGTTCTTCCTATGCCGCTTGGCGAAGATGCAGAAGCGAACGACAAGCTGAATGTCGGCATTCCGGCTAACCTTGTTATCAACAAAGAATCCGATGTGAAAGAAGAAGCAAAAACGTTCCTGAATTGGCTCGTTACTTCCGATATCGGTAAAGAATACATCGTCAAAAAATTCAAGTTCATCCCGGCTCTAACGACGATTACAGCAACACCTGAGGATATGGGCGACATCGGTACAGAGGTTTATAACTACGTGCAAGCAGAAAAAGTACTGGGCTTGCAATCGTCGAAATACCCAGATGGCGTAACTCAGGAATTCGCTAGTGTGATCCAACAATACATCGCAGGCAGAATCGATGAGGCTGCTTGGGAAACAGGCATGCAGGCCGCTTGGGATAAACTGAAGAAATAAACAAGAACAGCCGCTTAACCTTCCATCTGGAGGTTAAGCGGCTGTTTTTCTGCCGTCTAAGCAGCATTTTCCTTTGCCATCAGGTATGAATATTAGATTCTTCCATTAACCTTGCTGCATATACTTGCGAATATCCACGCCTAAATTTTCTGACAGCTTCATGCCGAGTGCACGATCTGCCCGGAAAAAGTTGCAGATGGCGCGAAGCCGGATATCATCATTCGTTTGCTCCAGCTCTCCCGTCAAATTGGCGATGAGATTCGCCTGCTGACTCTCAGATAAAGAGCGGAAACGCTCTCCTGCTTGCGTGAAATCGTCGGTTTTATCGATTTGTTGACGGCCCGCTGCTCCTTGAAGAGGGGCGTAGGAGTCATTATAAGACGGCGCTTCCTTCGGACTTTCCGACAAGCTGTTCGGCTCATAGTTGACGGTAGAAGGATCAGCCTTCATTGTCATCGCCCCATCCCGCTGGTGGTTGCGGACAGGCGCATACGGACAGTTAACGGGAATATGCAAATAGTTGGCGCCTAGCCGATAGCGCTGCGTATCTGGATAAGAGAACAATCGTCCCTGCAGCAGCTTGTCCTCCGACGGCTCAATGCCTGGCACAAGCGCGCTTGGCGAGAACGCCGATTGCTCCACCTCGGCAAAGTAGTTGACCGGGTTCCGGTTCAGCGTCATCGTCCCTACCTTATGGAGCGGATACATATCTTCCGGCCATACCTTCGTTGGATCCAGCGGATCATAGGCATATCGATCCACATGCTCAATCGGCATGAGCTGCACATGTAGCTCCCACTCCGGATAGTCGCCTCGCTCGATGGAAGCATGCAAGTCCCGCGTCGCATGATTAAAATCTTTTCCCTGCATCAAGCCTGCTTCCGCTGCCGTAAAGTTGCGCACGCCCTGCTGCGATTTCCAATAGTATTTGACATAGGTAGGCTTGCCGGCATCGTTGATCCATTTGAAGGCATGTACGCCGAACCCGTCCATTTCGCGGTAAGTTGCCGGCGTGCCGTCATCCGAAAACAGCCAGGTCAGCATATGCGTCGATTCAGGCGACAGCGTCATGAAATCCCAGTAACGCGCTGGATCCTGCAGGTTTGTGTGCGGCGCGGGTTTAAGGGAATGAACCATGTCAGGAAACTTCATGGCATCCCGAATGAAAAACAYCGGCAGATGATTGCCGACTATATCATAGTTGCCCTCCTGCGTATAAAACTTCACTGCGAAGCCACGCGGATCCCGTGCCGTTTCTGGTGAGCCTGTTCCATTAATAACGGTAGAGAATCTAACGAATACCGGGGTTTCGATATCCGCTTCCTGCAAGAAATGAGCTCTCGTATGCTCCTTCATGCCGGCTTCCGTGCGGAACACGCCATGCGCGCCAGCTCCCCTTGCATGCACGACTCGCTCCGGGATTCGCTCCCTATCGAAATGGGCAAGCTTCTCAAGCAAATGGTAATCTTCAAGCAAAGCAGGTCCCCGCTGCCCCGCCGTCCTTGTGTTTTGATTATCGCCAACTGGCGTTCCCAAGTTCGTTGTTAAAAAACTTTCCATAATAGCACCTCTTCATTCGGTTTCCGGATTTAGACTTGATCTAAATCTTTAGACCAATCTTACCGAAATGAAGAGATGCTGTCATGAAAACAATATGAACGAAAAATGAAAATCTCATGAACGTAATCTTTACGTAAAGATGGGATGGCATTGTAACGCTTTCTACCCACCCATCAATCGCGAATTTCGGCGATCCGGTAACCTGCGCCTCTTACGGTAACGATATATTTCGGAGATACGGCGCTATCCTTTAATTTTTTGCGCAAGCTTTTAATATGGGCGTCCACCAGATTGCTGCCACCGTAGAAGTGAAGCCCCCATACCGTATCGAGCAATGATTCCCGAGACAGCACGGACCCATCGGATGACATAAAATGCAGCAGCAGATCATATTCGGTTTTCGTGAGCTCCACGCGCTGCCCGCCTCGGTCAACCGTCATTTTCTTCAAATCAACGGTGATGTCCTTAAAACTGCGTATATCTTGGTCTACCGCCTTGGCTGCAGCTGCAGGACGATTAGACAGCATGCGGTTAATTTGCTTGACAGCCTGCTCTGGCTTGGCTGGCCACACAAGCAGCTCAGCAGCACCGAGAGCGAACGTATCCCGGCTGTCGTATGACTTCTGGTCAAGTAGAATCAATACAGGAACCGCATGCATATCGGCCGACTCCAGCAGCTCAGCGCCTGCTTGAAGCGTATGCCCCGTTGCGGCATTCACGAGCGGAATAGCATCGAATACAAGCAGCTCGGGCTGCAGGCTTTGAAGCATGCTCTTCTGGAAGTCATGAAGGGAGAACACGTCGAAGCATTCAGAAGACAAGGCAACAAGCAGGCCTTTGACTCGCTCGGGCATCGGGCTAATAATCATAACCCGCTGCGTGATCGAACAGATCATGCCATTCTGCAGCAGCTCTTCCTCCGTATATCCAGCTTGTTCGTTCTCGCCAGTCGTATGATTGTTTATCATGGTTGTTTCGTTGAGCATGACTCGCAAACCCCCTCTAATACAATCTGGACATGATCAACTTTATAGGAAGTCTCCGCAGCCACTTTCTTCAACCAATCGCTCGGCAGCTCCGTTAATACTTCGTCAACGCGCCCGCAAACCGTGCACACGATATGCTGGTGCTCGTCCGTCCGGGCATCATAGCGGCTGACAGCCTCACCCAGCTTCAGCTCGCGAATAAGGCCGGCATCTGTCAAATACCTTAGGGAATTGTATACGGTGCCGTAAGCAAAATTAAAGCCTTTACCCTTCAGCCGATCTATAACGTCCGCCGCTGTGGGGTGATCGGGTGCATGCTGCACCACCTCGAGAATTTCTCTGCGCTGTATGGTCAAGTTGATTTTGTTCATAGCTTTATCATTCCTTTAGTTTAAATGACTTTAGACTAAGTATAAATCTCTCCGTCAAAACGGTCAACCACGCGGTTTATCTTGCATCCTAGCGATCTATGAAAAATTATTTTATTTTTTTGTCGAAATAAATAATCTGAATATTTACAAAATTCTAATAATGTTATATACTAAGCCTATCTTAAACGAGAGGGGATAGTCCATTGAAGTAAGTGAGCGAAGCATGTCTCATTAACTTGGAAAGGAGTATCAATCGGATTTAAGGACATGCGGGGACCCAAACGAATGGAAAGATGACGATAGTCGGACAGTCAGTACTTAATGAAGGAAAGGATTTGAAACAAATCGAAAGGAAGTTGATCGAGGTCATTCAAGCAAGGATCGAAGTCGATAAGGTTTGTAACAAATTCGAAAGGACGAAGCAGAAACAAGGCAAGCCGCGGATTGGAGCGTTTGAATAAATTGAATAGTTCTCTACCAAGCAGGTGAAGGGCTTCTGGTTATCATGGATAAGCAGAAGCCCTTCTTATGTGCGTCTATAGGATCGGACTGAGTAAGCGGGATATTGATTCCTTGAACCTATTCATAAGCGGTCGCTCGGAATAAATCGCAAGTGTCAGCTCCATGCTGACCTTCATGTCATCCTCAAATATGCGTTGCAGCTTCGCCGCCGTCTGCGTATCATAGATAAACGCATTCATCTCGAAATTCAGCTTAAAGCTGCGAATATCCAGATTGGCAGTTCCGACGGAAGCGACCTTGCCGTCAATAACAAGCGTTTTGGCATGAAGGAAGCCTTTCTCGAACATATAGCATTTGACCCCATTGACCAGAAGCTCTCCCAAGTAGGAATGCGTCGCCCAATAAACAAAAAAGTGATCCGGCATGCTAGGCAGCATAATACGAACGTCTACCCCCGACAAAGAAGCGATCTTCAGCGCTGTCATTAAGCTTTCATCCGGTACAAAATATGGCGTCTGCAGACAAATTGTTTTTTTCGCCGCGTAAATCATCTTGATATACGCATCCTTAATTTGCTGATATTCCGTATCCGGACCGCTTGCAACCAGCTGCATCCCAATCGAACCCAGTTCTTCGCCCATAATCGGGAAATAAAGCTCGTTCAATACGACATTGCCTGAAGCAGCCAAATTCCAGTCCATGAGGAACTGCGCCTGCATTTGGAGCACCGCATTGCCTTGTACCCTCAGATGCGTATCTCTCCATTCGCCAAAATGCTTGTTCAGCCCCAAATATTCATCGCCAATATTAAATCCGCCGATATATCCGGTCTGCCCATCAATGATAACAAGCTTGCGATGATTGCGGTAATTGATCTTCAGATTCAAATAAGGAATCCGTGACGGGAAAAATGCCGCTTCCTGGCCGCCTGCTGCCAGCAGCTCATGGAAATAACGCCTTGGCAAGCCGGAGCTTCCAATGTGGTCATACAGGAACTTAACCTCAACGCCTTCAGCAGCCTTTGCCGCCAGCGCCTTCACTAGTCTTCTTCCCAGCTCATCGTCACGCACGATGTAGTACACGAGATGAATATGATGCCGCGCAGCTTCGATATCCTTCAGCAGAGCGTCAAACTTTTGATTGCCCTCCGTATAGATTTCAACCGCGTTATTGCTCGTATACAGCGCATAGCTTGTTTTCAAGTTCATATAGATCATGTCTTGATAGCTCTGCATCGCAGGATCGGTATAAGCGATCTCGCCGTCGCGCAGCTGCCGCATTTGACGTTCAATCGTATGCTCGATAATCCGCTGGCTATCGCCCAGCAGCTTATAAAGCTTTCTTTTGCGAACCTTCTGCCCCAGAATTAGATACATGACGAACCCAATCACGGGTATAAAAAAGAGAACCATGAGCCAAGCCCAGGTTGTACTAGCGTTGCGCCTTTCCAGAAATATGACGGTAATCGCCAAAAAAATGTTAAGAAGCATAACAATTCCGTATGCGTTCTGCATAATAGCTGATTGAATAATAAACACCTCGTCTGATGTAAAAGCTAATGCGATCATACTTCATGCACGTTGTATGTTCAAGCCTGATTATATGCTACAATTTAAGCAGATCTCTTTATTTCTTCATTAATAACCACTTTTAAATCATGTTTAACACCCGATAAGCCAGCCTAAAATCCGGGAACGAGAATACCCCGGTGCTTCAATGAGACGCGCAGCTTTGCTAATGGAGGAACAACGATGGACATACGCAAATTTAGATTGGACGAGAAGGCGCTGGGCACCTTTAGCGAGGAACGGGACGAATATGAACGGGATTACGCACGGCTCATTCAGTCTCCCGCATTCCGCCGGCTGCAAGGCAAGTCGCAGGTATTCGGCGCAGGCACAGGAGATTACTATCGAACAAGATTGACCCATTCGCTTGAGGTATCTCAAATCGCGCGCGAGGTTGCTCGCAGACTCAATAAGCAATATGACTTTCTTTCCCGCAAAGAGCACCCTGGGCTCATTCTAGATCCCGCTGTCGTAGAGATTGCTGCGCTCGCCCATGATCTTGGGCATCCTCCGTTTGGACATAAAGGCGAAGAGGTGCTCAATCATCTGCTAATGGAGGAGTATGGCATTCCTTACGAGGGTAATGCACAGAACTTTCGGATCTTAATGTTTCTGGAGAAACGCGCGGGAAGCGGAAGCGGTCTTGATTTAACCGCAGCTGTCCTACTCGCTGTCAATAAATATCCGTTCAGCCTTGGTGAGCCCGGCCGGCTCAAAGGCTTGTACAGCACGGAATGGGGCGAAATCGAGCAGTTGCGCCGCGCTTGGAAAATTCCGATCGGCTGCTCCACTTTGGAAGCGCAGCTAATGGATTTATGCGATGACATCGCTTATTCGACTCACGATATCGAAGACGGCATACGCGCCGGCAAAATCCAAATGAACCGCAGCTTTTTTGAGGACAGCAGGCTAATCGACCATGTCGTACAAGAGATTGTCGAAGACAAAGGAAATACGGGCATCGGCTGGGGAGAGGTAGATATTCCTGCTATGGTCAAACGCGTGCTCGTATCCTATTTCGAGCAGTGGCAGGAGCTTTATGCAGGCTGTGAGCGAGAGCCTTCCCGCACACGCCGCGAGATGAAGGCAAGGTGGGTAAGCTTATTCGCCGCCAAGGTCGGCATCATCGACGATCCCGTGACCGGTTGGAAGAAGGTTACCTTCGTCAATAGCGGACAGCAGGATATCGAATTGCTTCGGACGATGGAAATTTTGAAGAAGCTGGCTTGGGTAACGCTGATTAAGGATTTCCGCGTGCAGCGCCTGCAGATGCGCAGTGAAATTATGATCCGGCGACTGTGGGACAGCTTTAAGGTGCCCGAATACGGACGCCTCATCATTCCGCCGGACTGGATCGAGAATTACGAGCTGCACAAAAACAAATGGAGCTGGCCTCGGTTTGTGGCGGATTATATCTCCGGCATGACGGATGCTTACGCAGAGAAGGTATACGCCGAGCTGTATGCAAGCAAGTCTGGGTCCATCTACGAGATGGATTAAAAACAAGAAAGCGCGACGAGCTGGGAGTCACTCCCTGCTCGTCGCGCTTTTTAAGATGCAGTCATGTTTGAGCCTATCCGATAGGAGCGCTAACTGCGCTTGCAGACAACTCGGTAATGTAATCAAAGAAGCGGACTGGATCAACGTCATATACCAGACTAACCGGTCGGCCGTCTGCACGCTCCACCGTACGGCCTTGGCTGGGACCATCCTTAATTACCGCACTGTTCAACGTTTTGATCGCAACAAGCTCAGGATTGCCTACAACCGCTGTCGTGAGCACATCCCATAAGTAATAAGTCGAATTCGTCTCCATATAGACAAGCGGAGGACAAGCCGCATAACATTGACCTACAAAATCAAGTCCTTCATGCTTGCGCAGCGATGCCCATCGGTTGCGAACCTCCATCGTAAGCGGAACCTTATTCGTGCTCTCAAGCGCGACTAGCAGAATGGAAAGGCTGCTTGCCCATACGCGGTGCACCGCCTCTGGATCCCAGAAAGCATTCCACTCAGCAGTGCCGTCATGCTCGGGCTCTTGTACGTTGCCTTTCTCGTTAAACGTTCCGCCCATCCAGACCAGCTTCTCAATCTTTTCCTCGATGTCCGGAGCCTCGTCCAAAGCCCGCGCCAGATCGGTTAGCGGACCCGTGAATAGAAGCGTCACCTTCTCCTCCGATTGGCGAAGCTGCTCAATCATATGCTGATGTGCAGGCTTCGCGGCAGCGCTCGTACGGATCGTACCCGCCTCATTCAAGATGGGGAGCGCATCTACAAAAAACGTATGCATCCGCCATTCAGCCGGGAATGGATTGACGCCGCGTGAATTGGATCTCGCCACTTCGATTGACTTTGTTTTGTCTAAGGCGCCAAAACGGTCAATGATTTTGCGGCTTGCTTTCATGCCGGGCTCCAAATAACCGTCTGCCGGTATGACCGATACGCCGATGAGATCGACATCATCCATTTGAAGCAATAGGAATAGGGAGACCAGATCATCTACACCCGCATCATGATTGAAATAAAGTTTAGTTGCCATAAGTATTCATCCCCTTCAAGGTGAAACAGCTGTCGCCGTCTTTTGACGGCGCAGCGCGTTTCATTTCGAGAAATATAGAGAAAGGATGGCGAAATCATATCCTTTCCTATATTCCAAGTATAAAACGATATATCGTTTGTCAATCCTATATAGCGAGGAGGTGAATTGTCAATGGCTAAGGATGTATTGTGCGAAGTGAACTCATGCAAGTTCTGGGCAGCAGGAAATCACTGCGCCGCCTCTTCTATTTATGTTGTCAGCAACCGTGGCAAGCAAGCCAGCAACTCCGAGGAAACGGATTGCAAGACGTTTGAACCAAAGATCTAACGTTTATTTTCATGTAAACCCGCGCAAGTCCTCTGGCTGAGTCACCGCAAATGTCTCCGCACAAACAGACGAGGCTTGCGCATTTTTTTATTTGGTTACCGGAACAGCATCATAGTACTCTTCAAGCGTCTCTCCGCTCTCAGACAGCTCCGCTGCAAGCTCCTTGCCTACGAACCGCAAATGCCATGGCTCATATTGATAGCCAGTAATCTCTTCCTTGCCTTCAGGATAGCGCACAATAAAGCCATACTCGTCCGCATGCTCAGCAAGCCACAGCGCTTCCTTCGTATCCGCGAAGCAATCGGCTGCCGCACATTTCCCATCGCTGCCGGAAACGTCAATGGCGAGGCCTGTTTCATGCTCGCTCGTGCCCGGAAACGCGCTGTACGTTCTCGCTTTTTCTAATCCGTCCCGCTTCACATAGCGCTCAAACAGCGTCTTCTGCGTATTGTGTGATCGGTAAGCAGAGACGCCAGCCAATAGGATGCTGTCATCCTCGGCAGCGGAGAACAGCTCCTCGAGCGCCACAGCCGCTTCTTGGCGCAGCTTGCGTTTCTCCAGCTTCTCCGAGAATATAAATGCAACTTCCGGGTATACAAGGTCAGACGGGTTATAATCCTCGGGCAGCTTGCGCTGCTTATTAACGAGGACAGCGATTTCCGAAGGCTTTGCGATGACAGCAAGCCCATCCTCTGTCTGCTCCGTTTGTCCTCCGTCCCCTTCATTGCTGGGTTGGTCGGTTGAAGCACCGTTGCCCGCATCCGGCTCGTTCGTTGCTTCCGGCTTATCGGTCTGTACCGGTGAAGCGTTATCTGCTTCCTGCGTAGGCTCTGCTTCGCTATTGCCCGACAACTCGCCGCCGCCATCCATTGTCCCGCCATCTGCTGCTGCCTGCTTGGGAGGTATTGTATTCGTTTCTTCTTTAATGAATATAGAGTAACCAACCACCATTGCCGCGCATACCATAATGAACAGCAATAGCCTTCCTCTTCTTTTTTTCATCATAGGCCTCCAATTATATTTTTACATATATTACATGTAATTATTCATCTACCAATAGTTTGTCCGCTTCCATCTCATTAATAGACTACTAAAATCAATGAAATGTTTCAATCTGCCCGCATGAAAATCATGAATCTCAAAGGCTTACACGAAAAACCAATGTAAATTCTTAACTTGCTAATATTTTGCTTGGGCATGGAGGAGCCTTTTGCCTTTTGACATTCGACAGTATTTAGGAGCATAATGGATTAAGAATTTACCGAACGCATATATATTACTATAAGCGGGCTGGCTGCCTCTGAGAGACGGCCTGTTTTTGCTGTGAAAGGTAGGCGGTTATATGACATTTCTTACTCCAAAGCGATTACTAAGCACTCGTCCCATTCTTTTCTTTTCATTTATCATGCTGCTCAAAAGCTATCTGGCATGGATGGTCATTTTTGAGGATGGATTCTCATGGACAACAATTCTAAAAGAAATTCCATTTGTCCTCATCGTGTATTGTCTTATAGAATGGTTCGCATCGAAGCGCAAGCTCGTCTATTATTTAATTGCCAATCTATTAATGACCCTTATTCTATTCGCCGTCATTATGTATTACAAGTACTATGGGGTCATCGTTACCTATTTGGCGCTTGAGCAGGTCAATCAGGTCACCGCCGTCAAGAACAGCGTATTCTCGCTTATGGATCCATACTACCTATTGATCTTTATTGATATTATAATCATGGCTGTTCTATTGTTTCGCCCCAAGAGAGCATTGAACTGGAAGAAAGAGAGTTCGCGCAAGGAAAACAAACGCCTTGTCGTCGCACTTTTCACGATTTCGATCGCGCTTTGCTTGTTCAATATTTTGCCTAACCGCGCAAGCATGAACGAAATTGTCAAAGCGGAGCAAATGGGAATCCTCAATTATGAGGCCTATATGATCTTCTCCAATAAAGATATCGATTTCGTCGATCCAAACCATATCACGCAAGAGAAGATCGATACAGTCAAAAAAGTAGAGCAGCCTGCGGCGCCGCAGCTTTGGAAAACGGCATCGGGCAAAAACGTTATCATTCTCCAAATGGAGTCGTTCCAAAACTTTCTCGTCAACCTTAAGATTGACGGGCAGGAAATTACGCCTAACATCAACAAGCTCGTGAATGAAAACTATTACTTCAAGCATTTCTATCAGCAGGTCGGCCAAGGCAATACATCCGATGCTGAATTCGTCGTAAATACGTCCTTCTACATCCCGCCTCGCGGCGCGGCTACGATGATTTATGCTGATAAGGAGCTTCCAAGCTTGCCGAAAATGCTGAAGGAAAACGGTTATGATACGGCTACCTTCCACACCAATGTCGTGGAGTTCTGGAACCGTGGAGAGCTATATAAAGCGCTTGGCTTTGACCGTTATTACGATGCGAAGTTTTTCGGGACAGAAGACACGGTATTCTTCGGCGCATCGGATGAGCAGCTGTACAAGAAAACAGCAGAAGAGCTTGATCGCATGAGCCAAAACGGCAAGCCGTTCTACTCGCATGTCATCTCGATGACGGCGCATCATCCATTTACCATCCCGTCTGACAAATACAAAATGACGCTGCCTGAGCGTTATGAGAATACGTTTGTCGGCGATTATATCCGTGCTCAGAACTATGCTGACTTTGCTCTTGGCGAATTTATCGCAGATCTGAAAGAACGCGGGATTTGGGACGACAGCTTAGTGTTGCTTTACGGAGATCATCTCGGTCTTCCTGTATACTCGCTCGACAAAGACGACAAAGAGCTAATGGCGGAAATTTATGGTCACGAATACGGCTATACCGACATGATCAACATTCCGCTTGTAGTCGCTTCTACAGGAATCACGGAAGGAAAAGTGTTTGATCAGCTTGGCGGTCAGGTTGATATTTTGCCGACCATTGCGAATATGCTGGGCATTTCGCTGGATGATCACATTCATTTCGGCCAAGATTTGCTCAACCAAACGTACAACGTGCTTCCACAGCGTTATTATCTCCCGTCCGGTTCATTCTTAAGCAGCAAGGAGCTGTTTATGTCGGGCAGCGGCTTCGAGGACGGCAAGCACTATTCCTTGGCCGGCAACGGTGATACGGAGCAAGAGGCTACGGAGGATGAGTACCAGCGCGCGCTGGAGCTGCTTAATCTATCCGACAGCTACGTAAGCCAGCTTCCGAGCTGGAAGACCAAATAAAACAAACAAGCGTAAACGGCTGAAGCCGTCCTCTGGCGGCTAAGCTTACGTTTCGCGTAGAAATATAGAGAAAGTTGGCGATATGATATACTTTCCTATATTTCAAGCGTAAACGGCTGAAGCCATCCTCTGGCGGCTAAGCTTACGTTTTGCGTAGAAATATAGAGAAAGTTGGCGATATGATATACTTTCCTATATTTCAAAAAAGACTCACCTTGAAGCGCAGCAAACGGCTTCCGGGTGAGTCTTTTGTTATACATCGCCAGTTAGCTGTTCTTGACAGCCTCAAGCACTTCATTCACATGTCCCTCTACGCTCACGCTTCTCCATTCCTTGATCAGCTTGCCCTGCTCGTCCAGAAGGAAGGTAGAACGCTCAATTCCCATAAACTCCTCGCCGTTCCAGCTCCGCAGCTTCCATACGCCAAACAGCTCTGACACGGTATGCTCGGTATCCGACAGCAACAGAAACGGCAGCTCATGCTTGTCTACGAATTGCTCATGTGAAGCCAAGTCATCCGGACTGATGCCGATAACCTCCGTATGATTAGAGCCGAACTGTCCGTTGAAATCACGGAAATCACACGACTCTGTCGTGCAGCCTGGCGTCATATCGCGCGGGTAGAAATAAATAACCAGCTTCTTGCCGGCATAGTCCGCAAGCTCCACTTCCTTGCCATTCGATGCCTGAAGCTTGAAATTTGGAACTTGGTCGCCAACCTTCACGATTTCTCCCATTGTTTATCATTCTCCTCAAATTATATTTTGGATCATCAAACCATGCTCATTCTCGCTCAAATAAAGTTCTCCCACACCTTGCACGGTCACCCTTACCGGGAAGCATTCTGCGGTCTTGTCCGTGAAATGCCAGCGCCTGCCCGTTTCCACTACCATCATCAAGCCGTTATCGTCTCCGACAGGATTAAAGCTCTCATTGCGAGTTTTGTATGTCATCAGGCCAAGCTCTGCAAGCTGGTCTACCGCAGAAGGAACCTTGCACGTCGGCACTCCGATTTCACTTATACAGAGGATATGCTGCTTTGAATCAAACGGATCATCTGTCGCATTATTCATTGTGTGCCGCGCGATCAGCTCCAGAATGTTGCCTGCAGGATCCTCGAAATATACCGAA
The DNA here is from genome assembly GCF_052115165.1 of Paenibacillus sp. 2TAB23. Classification (NCBI taxonomy): domain Bacteria; kingdom Bacillati; phylum Bacillota; class Bacilli; order Caryophanales; family Paenibacillaceae; genus Paenibacillus; species Paenibacillus sp. 2TAB23. The sequence continues at coordinate 300,084 of NZ_JBFRGD010000005.1, read as the reverse complement.
TGCGAATCCCATGATTCGCTGAAGGATATATCCTGCCCGGCTTCCGTCCCGATCGGCACTAGCTCCTCGATCCATCGCTTGGCTTCCGCCAGCTTATTCTCCGGAATCGTAAATGCAAAATGATAGTATTGTTTTTCGTTAGGCGGCTGCTCCAGCTCAAAAAAAGTCAGCTCGCTCCAGCCCGCCTGCACCGTAAAACGCCCTTGCTCGGAGCTTATAACCGGCAAACCAAGCACCTCAGCGTAAAAAGGCATCAGGCTGTCAGCGTTAACCGTGTGCAATGCTAGTTTCTCAATAATCATTTTACACCTCATTATGCTCATAATACAAAATGCTCTCCGTTGCAAAAGCCTTCGCCTCAGCATGCTGCTCATAAAGACCATATGCCAACATAAGCTTTGTCAAAGCGGCTTCGATCGACAGCTTCTCTATTACAATAGCGCCCGCATCAATTAGTCGAAGGGAAGAGGAGTAGAGGGCATCGGAACGGTCTTTAATCGGACATATGTATACATCAATTCCTTGCTTGCTGCAACCAGCAATAAACTGTGTCAGCGAATATGGACCTTCATCTACGGCACACGCTGTTCCCGAATGATGAAGATCATGCAGCACCGCTTTGGGACGGTTGTTCCCAAACTCATAGAAGGAATAATTAAGGCCCGGATACGGCTTGATATAGACGATGCTCGTATCCAGACGAAGCGAATCCACATCCCAAATCCAAGGCTTCGGGCCCGACTGCTTCAACGTCTCCGGCGTCGGATTTCGCTTATCCGGTTGAAAAATGAAGCTGCCCTGCTCCATCCGGCCATAAGGAATGCCAAAAGGGCTTCCGAATTGATCCGTAAAAGACTCACACTGCGTCAATCGAGTTCCGAGATACACAAGCGCCTCTCCCTTGTCATTCTCATATAGCGCAAAAACGCCAGGCAGCTGTACTCCCGCAACAAAATCAATGGCATTCGCAAAGTTTCGCCGTCCATTGCTTCGTGCATCCTCAAGCGGATAATTGCTTGCGGTCAAAACAAAAGGTATGCTTATACCTGCAAATAGATAACTCATCATCGAAGCGCTGTAAGCCAGCGTGTCTGAGCCATGGGTTACAATAAGACCGCAATACGGAGTCAAATCCACTTTGCGGATTGCTGTGGCAAGCGTTATCCAATCGGCTGCCGTCATATTCTCGCTCAGCAAATTCAACGGCTGAATCGCATCCAGCTTAACGTCTTTGCGCCGCTGCTTGCTATTGCTGTAATCCTCAATGAGCGAATAGGAGCCTGCACCGTCAACGTCGATGCCCGCGCCTTGCTTCTTGCTTCCTATCGTTCCGCCTGTAAATACGACTAATAAAGACTTCAACCTGTTTCCTCCTTGATAACTTGCGCTTGTTCCATCCACCTTTGCATTTCGCATGCTTTTATCGTATATGCGGCGAAGCATTCAGGTCAAGGCGGACGGCAATCCTTTACAGCTTGCCCTGTCGCTGAGCCTTCATACCGCACGGCTTCTTAGCCTCGCTGCATAAGCACAAGGGGCTGCGGATGATGAACGCAGCTTTCTTCGCGTTCATCATCCGCAGCCCCTTTCATTCAGTCGCCTTTCAGCTTCCTCTGCTCTTTCCAAAACACGTCAAATTGCTTCAGCAGCGTATCCGTTGAAATCGATTCTTGCAAATATTTACGTCCCTCTGTCAATGCCAACTGCAAATACTCGCTGTAATTGGCGTAATGGCTCGGCTGCTTAACGCCTTGATAGCGTATTGGATCATTAGACATGAGCATATAAGGAGCGTAAGGTCCCGTTGCATACTTTTCTTGCTCAAGTGCATTATTATAGATGGTGATAACGCCCGCCGCATCAGCAAAGCTGCGATTGTTTTCTAGCGAAGACAAGTAGGAGATAAATAGCCAGGCTGCGTCTCGGTGCTTGGATTGCAGCGCAATTCCCCAGCCCGCCGCTCCTACATTGTAATGGGATACACCTTCAGGGCCGACTGGGAGCGGCGCCGTTGCCCACTCGCTGTCCTCCAGCTTATCCTCGATGAACGGAATCACATCCGAATCCTGGATAAGCATAGCAGCTTTCCCTTCAGTGAACGCCTTTATCTGCTCGTTAAAGCCCCAATCGATAGACGTGGGATGCGAGGTCTCAAGATAGAGCTTACGGTAGAGCTCCAGCCCCTCAGCTGCCCCGGAGCTTTCGAATATCGTCGTTCCATCGACGTTAAACATGGATTCGCTGGCGCTGACGTTGCTTCCGTTATAATCCTGAATGATGGAGGAGAAGGTGTTGGCAGAAGCCCTCCCACCGCGGAATGCGAAGCCATATTGCCCAATCTCAGGCTTCGTAAGCTGCTTGCCGACAAAAAACAGCTGCTCCCACGTTTCCGGCACTTGAAGCGCTCTTGCATCAAACCAGTCCTTGCGGTAGTAGAGCTGCACTTGATAGAGACTGCTCGGAATATAGTAGGTAATATCAGCTACATCCCTTGCCATCAATCTAGCGTTGTCGCTTAGCAGCGTATAATTATCCCAAGCACCGATGTATTTCTCTAAGCTCACCAGCAAGCCCCTTGAAGCATACACATGCGCCGTAATATCACGAACCTCAACAATATCGACCGCTTCCCGCTTGTCGAGCATCGATAGGATCGTGTCGTCCGCTGTTTCATAATCAGGCGAGATCAGCTCAATGCCGATATTCGGATGCTCCTTCTCGAATTGCGCGATCAGCTTCTCCAGCTGCCGCGTCCGCTGAGGCGTCGTCAGACTTTGTACCATTTTCAACGTTACTTTGTCGGCCGCCCCCGTCTGTTCAGGCAGCTCCGACTCATTGCTGGTCGTCGTGCAGCCGCTTATGAGTGAAATCATAAGGATGATTGAGAACGGATACAGCCCTTTGCTCAGCAAATGGAGCATCATCAAATCCCCCGATTCAAATAAAGGTGATAGCCATTACTTTGTATATCGGTTTCAAGCTCCCCAAACGATACAGTTACGTCCTTGTTTTTTTGCGGAATAAAGCATCGTATCTGCCTCATTTACAATATCGTCCGTCCACTCCGGCGTCCGCGTCACCGCTCCGAAGCTCATTGTAACGTGGAAGACCTGCTCGCCAGCCTCGAATGTCAGCATGCTAAGCTCCAGGCGGACTCGCTCGAGTATCCTCGTCACCTCTGCTTCTGTATGCGCATACAGCAATATGGCAAATTCCTCTCCCCCGTACCTGAATACCGCTCCTTGTCTTCTGCTCACTGCGCCCTCGAGCAGCTGTGCGATTCGTTTAAGCACAACATCACCGGTCACATGACCATAACGATCGTTCACGCCTTTGAAATAATCGATATCCGCCATAACGAGCGTAAAGGAGCGCTTGAATCCGATCTGTTCCGCAAGCTGCTCTTGAAACGAGCGATGGTTGTACAAGCCGGTCAAATAATCACGCTTGGATTGATTCTCAAAATAGCTCTTTTCCGTTAAATGCCTGCGTTCACGAGCAACGATAACCCCGCCAAGTATGCCTGCCATGGCAAGAAATGAAATGTTCATGATATGAAATGGAAGCAGCCCAGCAGTATGGGCTTGCGGCTGAAGCAGCATGACTAAAACATACCCCGCGATCAAAGCCACTGATGAAAGCAGCCCGCCTGCAAAGCGCCAGTACACGGCTGCGTGCAATATAATTAAATAGGCGATGGGAAGAAGCGGACTGCTTGTCCCTCCTGTTAATGAAATAAGTGCAGTAAATGCCGCGATATCGATGATTACGGCAGCCTGAGAGACTAATAGGTAGGCGCGGGATTGGGGAATCGAGCGGTGAATGACGATGTCGGCCGTCGCCATATAGACGACGCCCAGGCAAAATAGAACAGAGAAATAAGTTAGATTCTCCGCGCCTTTATAATAATAAAGCCCGTAAATAAGACCCGATGCGATCAAGAATAACCATCTAAGCATGGAAAAGATAATCTCTAGCGTGTGATCACTCTTCTGATTCATCGTATATGCACATCCCTGCGCTGCAATATAAACTTAATGTAAATTCATTCTACTATGAGCCCCCTGTTCTGTCTAAGAATAAATCATCTGAGCCATTCCTCCAACTAGGATTTAACGACTCTTATTGTACGCTCCCCTTCGAAACAATTTATTTTTAAAAATGTAAATAATAATAATAATCATTGTCAATGCTGTAAGAGTAGCCATCGATTACTACCCATCTAGAAAGGGATGGACTCCGTTCCTGATTAGGCAGTCGTAATGCAAAAGCCAGCCCTTTCCGAATCATATCCATTAGAGGTGAGCCCAACTTGATGAAATCGAATTCTGAAATAACGCTTATGCCGCTTAACCACGGTGATAAAGAAGCCCTCCCAGCCGAGAAACGTATGGTCAGCAAGCGATATTTTGGACGCGGCGGCGTAAAGTTCGCCCTGCTGAAACTGCTTAATAGCGAACCGATGCACGGCTACCAGATGATGAAGTCGCTCGGGGAGCAATCCGGCGGGCTGTACCAGCCGAGCGCTGGGTCCATCTACCCTACACTTCAAATGCTTGAGGAACGCGGTTTCATTGCCATTAAGGTCGAGGATAACGGGAAAAAGGTATATAACATTACTGACCAAGGCCGCTCAGCCCTGGTCTTGCTTCCCGACAAAACGAGACGTACAGCGATAAGCGACGGACATCTCTCGCCTGTGGCTGAATCATTCCGTAATGAGAAAATACGCAAAAAGCTCGGGCTCTCGCCTGAATCATTCGACCTGTTCCGGTTAGTGACACGAGCGGAGCAGGAAGCCTCCGCCAGCAAAGAAAGAACGGTGCTTCTTCAGCAACTGCTAAGCGAGCAGCAGCTGCAGCTCAGTGCCTTTCTTGCGGACGATGAGCAGAGAACCAGAGTCTAGCCTGCATGCGGCAGCATCGCAAACAAAAAAGATTACCACACAGCCTCCGTAACGGAGGACCGTTGGTAATCTTTCTTCAACTGTTAGTGCGTCGAATCATGGGAGACATGCTGACCGCTCAGCTTAAGACTGCCTTGGCTGTCGCTCGCAGGCTCTGCGTCATGGCTTCTTCCCATAAACGGCCACCAGTTTGCTGCGCCGAACGTGCGCACCATCACTGGAATAAACAACGGAAGCATCAGCAGCGCATACATGAACAATCCGCACAGCACGATCGTGGCGATTTGCAGGAGCGACATGACGCCCGAAGGCAGCATCGCCGCGAATGTACCGCCTAGTATAACCGCTGCCGACATAATGACCGTACCCATATTTTTCATCGCCTCTAGAATGGCTTGCTGAGGCGACAAGTGACGATATTCTTTGAAGCGGTCCATAAGGAAGATGCTGTAGTCTATGCCGAGCGCGACCAGCATAACGAATCCGAAGAACGGAACCGCCCAGCTAATGCCCGACTGTCCAAGCAGCCTCACGAATATAACCTCCGCGATCGCCAGCGATGAATAGAAGGTCACAAGCAGCGATGCAACCATATACAGCGGCATAACGATGGAGCGGAACAAAATGATCAAGATAATCGAAATGCCTATCAGCATGAGAATAACCGTACGTGAATAATCCGCATTCGAGATATTTCTCAAATCATTGTTCATGCTTGTAACGCCGCCGACTGCTACCTCGGCACCACTGTACTCGGTACCTTGGAGACCGCGGCTAACGGCTGCTTCAAGCCCGTCTATCTCATCCATCGTTTCCTGCGCATAAGGATTGCCGCTGAATACGACGTCGAATTTCGCGGTTTGGCGATCCTCGGACATGTACACGTTAAGCGCCGTCTGGAACTCCTCATTCGCGATGGCTTCCGCTGGGATGTACCAGCCTGATATTTGCTTATTCGGCGCTTCGGACAACCCGTTCAGATAGCCGCCGGCTGAAGCCAGCCCATCGGTAACCTGTGTTAGGCCATCCACGCTTTGATTAAGACCGCTTGTAAGCTCGCCAAGCTGATCGTTTAACGACGCAAAACCTGCCTGGAGCTCCTTCTGTCCGTCTGTGAGTGCATTGAAGCCTTGCGTAACGCTAGGAAGCTTCGAAACAATTTGGCCTTGACCTGCAGCAGCCTGCGAAATTCCTTTTTGCAGCTCTGCCAAGCCTGCCGCCAAATTGCCAAGGCCAGCTGCCAATGCAGACTGTCCTTCGGTTGCCTGAAGGAGTCCCGCATTCGCTTGCGTCATGCCCCCTGAGATGCCCGACAGCTGCGTATTAAGCTCAGTCAATTGACCGCTAATGCCCGCGGCTCCCAATTGAAGCTGCCCAAGCGAGTTGAGCGTCTCTTGGAACTTCTCATCGTTTTGCAGCTCTGGATAGCTTCCTTGCAAATCCGCCAAACCTTGCTCGACGCCAGACAAACCGTCAGCTAGCTTCGCTTGCTCAGCTGCAATCGTGTTATATGCGCCGCTAAGCTTGCCCAGACCCCCGCCGAGCTGTTCATAGCTCGCAAGCAATTGGCGGCTAGCGCCAGCCAGCTGCTTCGCGCTCGCCTCCGCTTGCTTCAACCCGTCGCTAAGCTCGCCTGCTCCGGCAGAGCCGTCCTCCAGCCCCTGTTGAATCTGCTTAAGGCCCGCGCCAAGCTGAACGATGCCAGCTTTCAGCTCATTCGTACCGTCTACGAGCTGACCTGCGCCGTCAACCGCCTCATTCAGCTTAGGCGCGTTCTCGCTTAGCGCAGTGCTTGCCTCGGATAGGCCATCACCAATCTTGCCAAGGCCTTCCCCGCTTTGTCCGAGACCATCCTCAAGCGTTGTCACCTGATCGGATACGAGGAATTGCTCCATAACGTCGCCAGTTGGACGCGTTGCGCTGCGAACAGCCTTTACGCCTTCCGTATTAGCAAGCTCGCGGCTAATCTGCTCCAGCGCGGCAAGCCCCTCCGGTGAATCCATCGGCTTATCCGACTTCACGACGACAGTCGTAGGCAAGGAGTCTCCAGGCCCAAAGCTGTCCGAAATAATGTTGAATGCTTTGACAGAATCGTATTTGTCACCGATCTCATCCAGCGAATTGAACGATATCGTGCCTTTATAGGCCGTTAAGAAAGGAACGATGATGACAGCTAAAATGAGGAGTGCCCATACTGGACGCTTCAAGGAAAACTTGCCGACCGTTCCCCACAGCTTGCTTGGCTTGTGCTCAAGCGACCCCTTCGCGGGCCAGAACAGCTTCGTTCCGAGCACAGCCATAAAAAACGGCACGATCGTAAACAAAGCGAGCAGCAGCACCGCTACCCCTACTGCCACCGCAACCGCGGAGCGGTAAAGAATAAAGGTTGAGAAGCCAATGGCTGCAAAACCGACCAAAACCGCCAAACCGGAGAACAACACGGTTCTTCCTGCTGTGCGATACGTTTGAATAATCGCCTGCGTTTTGTCGCCGCCGCTATGCGTCAGCTCCTCTTTAAAGCGGCTGATGAGCAGGATGCAATAATCGGTACCGATACCGAATAAGACGGCAACAAGAAAGATCTGCGTAAAGTTGGAGAGCGGAAAGTCGAAAGAATCGACTAGGAACGCTACCACCGACTGCGTAATTAAATAGGTGAAGCCCACTGCAACAAGCGGCACGATCGGCGCAATTGCGGAGCGGAAGACAACGAATAAGATGACTAGAATGAAACCGAGCGTAATAAACTCCGTTTTCTTAAGCCCTTCCTGCGAGCTTTGCACAACATCCTCGGAGATTATCCAGTTTCCTGTAAAGTAATGTTCAACCTTTACATCGGAAATCGTATCATAAAGGCCGTCGCTAAGCTCAGAGAGGGTGCGGTCTCCCGCTTCAACATTAACAAGCGCCAGAATGGTGCTTCCATCCTTGGATACCATCTGCTCTGCCAGCTCTTTGGTGTCGAAATGGGTGGTTACAGCAAGGACGCCAATCTGATCCGCGCTGCTCTTCAGCTTGTCGATGCCGGTCTTCACTTCAGCTAGATCCGCATCAGACAAGCCTCCGTCTTTATGGAATACTAGGACGGTAGCCATTCCACTACTGGATCCAGCCCCGTCATTTCCCCCGATTGCTTCTTCCAAATCACTAGCAATTGTTGAAGAATACCCGTCCGGCACGTTAACCTGCCCCTTCGTACGAACGAGCTCTTCCATATTCGGCGCCGTGAGCATCAAGCCGATGGCTGCAGCCAGCCACAACGCCAATACCAGCCATCTAAATTTCAGTACGGTTCTCATCACTGTTCTCCCTCCATATGAATGATAGCTATGAATGCATCATTTCCTTCGCAAGTTTCTCGAAGGTTTCAATAAAACCAAGTGCCTCTTGCTCCTCGAACCGTTCAATGTATTTGGCGAGCAGCACATCGATCTTTTCCGCCATGCGATCGCATACCTGATTGCCTTCCTCGGTAAGCGTCAAATAAATAACGCGACGGTCCTTCTCATCCGGCAGCCTCTGGATCAGATTCTTATCAAAAAGCCGGTTAATGATCGCTGTTATCGAGCTCTTGCCTACGCAGAAAATATCCGCGAGCTCAGAAGATGTGCTTCTATCATGCGACCGTAAGTATCGGAGCGTAGAAAATTGATCAACCGTAAGATCCTCAGGCATAAGCTCGCGGATCATCGCATTCAGCCTGCGGTTGACTAGAAAATTGGCCGCCTCGTAGCGATCGATAATATTTTTAAGCAATGCTTGATCCACCGTGATGTCCTCCCTTATGTCATGCCGTGTGTATTGCTTTTTAACTAATTCTATTATAAAACAGTTTGACAATAGAACTATATCAAATCCATTTAAGCGATGCAATCCCATATTTCTGAACATATCGTGAACAAGAAATGGCTTATTTATAAAAAGACTGTAGAAAAATGGAAGCTATTATAGAGAATATAGGAGGATTTTAGTGAATATTGTCGAATTATAGGGGAAATACATAAGCAATCAGGAGGCCGCAGGTGGGTAACATATGGTTTAAGCAGCATCATAAGCATGTGATGATGGTTTGCGCATTTTCATTTTGCACAATTCTTGCGCTCGCGGCCGAGACGTACCATTTTCAGTTTTTATACGGCATTACCTTTTCGTTTACCAGCTTGTTCATCCTGCTGATCTTGCGTTTATTCGGACTACTGCCCGGACTCTTGACTTCAGTTGTCGCTGTTTCAACTGGTCTATTGTTATTCGACCAGCCCGTCTATCACTCCATTCTCATCATAGAAGTGTTAGCGGCCGGCTTGCTGATTCAAAAACTAAAAAAATCATTGTTCGGAGCGGATGCTTTGTTCTGGCTGCTCGCCGGCATACCGCTCATTTATATCTTCTACTCGATGGATTCCCCATTGAACGCGAAGGACCTGCTGCTTATTGCTTGCATGATCGCGATGAACGGCATGTTTAATTCCTTGTTTGCCGAAGTAATCGACCATTACTTGCCTCTGCGCAGATGGAGCGGCCTATCCTTGGAAGAAAGAAAGCTGCTCTCCTTCAGCAAGGTGCTGTTCCATTTCTCCATCGGTATCGTTTTTATTTCATTCTTGCTTAACATTTTCATGAACAGCCTTAGCTCCTTCAAAGAAGTAAGCCTTTATGCACAGCGGTTATCCGCCAGTGAAGCGAATCGCATTGTGGACTCCTGGAATAGATGGCAGACCTCCAAGCTGTCCTACTCGCTCACCGAAGCGGAGCAGATCCAGGAGGAAGTCCGTTTCTTTCAATTGCTTCTTGAGAATCACGCTAGTACCTTTATGCTCCATATAACAGGCAACGACCATTTCGTCGTAGCTGCAAGCGATCCTGCGGCTGAGGGGCAAAGGTATGACTGGGGAGACAACCGTCAAGTAACGGAGATTAACAGCCATCTGTTTTTAACTATGCCTAACGAGCCTAGGCAAGCACTGCAATTCCATACTTGGCATGATGGCATATTCGTTTATTCGGAAAATATAGGCTCCACCGATTGGCATATTTCCATTGAGGTTCCGATCAAAAGCTACCAAAACTATTTGTTCTCAAAGTACTTTACGCACTTCATTTATCTGATCTTGCTGGCCTTATTCACTGTCGTTCTAGCCTTCTTCATTAACCGCTCGCTTTCGAGAGGCCTAACGCAGCTGGCAGCGGCGACTACGAATCTTCCGCTGAAGCTTAAACAAGTCAATAATGTAGACTGGCCTAGCAGCAGCCTCGTAGAGGTCCAATCACTAATTGTCAATTTCAAGCATATGTCGAAAAACCTGATTCATATGTTCCAAGAAGCACAGCGAAGCAATGAACGGCTTGAGTCGCAAGCCTTTATGCTCCAGCAATCCGAGGAGCGGCTGCATCAACTCGCTTATTACGATATGTTGACCGGCTTGCCTAACAGACTACAGTTTACTTTGCATTTTCAAGATTTGATTGCCTTGCACGAAAGCAGCAAGCAGCCAATCGCCGTCATGTTCGTTGATGTGAACCGTTTCAAGCAAATTAACGACACCTTGGGCCATGCCGTTGGCGACGAGCTGCTGCGGAAAGCAGCGGAACGCTTTGGGAATGCCGTATTTAAAGACTGTACCGTATTCCGTCTTGGCGGTGATGAGTTTGTCTTTATCGGGTGCTATGAGAATGAGGAGACGGTTGCCGCTGGCGCGCAGGCTGTCGTAGACTCGTTCAACGAGCCCTTCATCATCGATGATAAGCTGCTCTTCCTGACCGTTAGCGTGGGGGTGAGCCTGTATCCGCAGGATGGCGAACAAATGGATACGATTATCCGTAACGCGGACATCGCCATGTACAGCGCCAAGGAGCAGGGCGACGGATGCTACCGTTTTTATAAGCCAAATCTTGTGTCTGCTATGACGGAGAAAATGCAAGTAGAGAACGGGCTATACAATGCCTTGCTGCAGCAGCAATTCTCTCTGCATTATCAGCCGAAAATGAGTGCAGCAACCGGTAAGCTCTGCGGCATCGAAGCACTGATTCGTTGGCATCATCCGGAGCTCGGCATGGTTCCTCCTGATAAATTTATTCCGCTAGCGGAGCAATCCGGGTTCATACTGGACATCGACAGTTGGGTTTTCCGAGAGGCCTGCCGCCAGAACAAAGCCTGGCAGGACGCGGGCTTGCAGCGGATATGCGTATCCGTAAACATATCCGCGAGACATTTCTATCAAGGGAATCTAACCGAAATGATTATTGATGCATTAAAGGATACCGGACTAGAGCCGCAATACGTGAGTTTGGAGATAACCGAGGGCGTATTCATGCGCAATATGGACCAAGTGATCGAGACCATTCTATTTCTCAAAAATCTTGGCATCCAAATTTCGATTGATGATTTCGGCACCGGCTACTCTTCACTCAACCAGCTGCAGCGTCTTCCGATATCGGATGTAAAGCTTGATCGCTCTTTTATACAAGGCATTACGAGCGACTCCAAAAAATCTTCAATCGTAAAAGCCATAATCGAGCTCGTTCACAGCATGAACATGAGGGTCGTTGCGGAGGGTGTCGAGACAGCGGAGGAATCACAATTTTGTACGGATCTGCAATGCGATGAGCTGCAGGGCTACTTATTCAGCAGGCCGCTGCCGCCGCATGAGCTTGAACTGCTGCTCGGCAAAGCCGTTTAAATGCTCGTATCGCTGCACACAGCAAGGAGCTGTCTCCGGAATCAATGATTCCATGAGACAGCTCCTTATTCATAAGCTACGCATTAAAGCTAGTCATGCGTACGGACTAGACTTCTGAGCCAGCGTCGGTTGCTGTTGCTTGCTCCTTCGGCGCAGCTCCTTCTGGACGCTCGCCGCGCGGACCTTTGCCGCCAGCCTCTCCTTTGCGGCCGCCTTCCGGCGCTTTCAGTTCACCGTTAACTTGCTTTGTTGCGCGCTCTACCGCTACTGCAAGCTTTGTGTCGTACTGCTCCTGCGTAATCGCCCCCGCTGCCAATTCGGCTGCAAGCTTTGTTTTCTGCTCGTTTACCTGCAGATCGATGAGCACCTGTACGTCTACGCCCTTCTCGGCGGCTATAACCGCAAGTGTCTTGCCTCCTTCAAGCTCCGTCTTCAGCACTTCCTCCGTCACCCCTAGCGCCGAGGCAACCTCACCTAGATTACGCTCGAAACCTCCGCCCTTGCCGCGCTGAGGCAACACGCCATTCACATGCTGAGTCGCCCGCTCAACCGCTTTCTCAAATCTTTCATTATACTGCTCCTGCGTAATCGTTCCCGCCGCCAGTTCGGCTGCAAGCTTCGTCTTCTTATCCTTTACTTGCAAATCAATTAACGATTGTACTTCGACGCCCTTCTCCGCCGCTAACGCAGCCAGCGTCTTGCCGCCTTCAAGCTCCGACTTAAGCACGTCCTCCGTCACCCCTAGCGCAGCCGCCAGCTCGGCCGAACTCTGAACAACGCCCTTGCCACCACTGCCATGCTTGCCAATGGCATTCCCCTTCGAATCAAGGAGCCTCTCAGCTGCGGCTGCTGCATCCAGCTTAGCTGGCTGCTTGTCTGTATCCGCTTCGGCTGCATCCTCTTGCTTAGCCGGCGCTGCTGCCGCCGCTGCCTCCAACCACTCAACAAGCTTCGTCTTCAACTCTGCCCTTGTTTTCCCTTGCGCCACAGCCACTTCTGACAAGGTTGCCGTTTCCAGCTTTGTCTGCAGCGCTGCCTCTTCGAGACCTAAGTAATCAAGCAGCTGTGTCTGTATTTGATCAAAGCCATGTCCGAATCCGCCTCGTTTACCCGCATGATCCGCTCCGGCCTTGCTGTTACCTGTCAGGGTGCTCTGCTCCAGCTGCGCGCCTGTGCTGCTTGCCGCGTTCACATATTGTTTAGCCCAGAGACTACCGCCCCCAAGCGCTAGCGTCAGCGCAATCGCGCCCGCCGTTATTGCTTTTGCCTTTGCCTTCATCATTGATTCTTCCACCTTTCACTTTCGATTAGTTCTTACAAGACTTATCATAAGCCTGCATGCTTAAAGCTCCTTTAAGCCCCGCTGAAAGTTGGCTGAATGATGACAGATCATACTATTCGTAAATGTTCGACAATTTTTTCTTTAAAAATATGCCTAGCATCTGCTTCAATATATACACGACTCAACACTTTTCTGACACTAATACCCGCATTTACCTAATAGATACCTGCTATTATAATTACAAATGCTCTATTAAGTGCTGTCAGAATTTGAATGCGCTATCCTCTTCATTTTTCGACATATATCGACGATAACATTACTTATCTTATCATTATGAGGTGTGGTCCAATGAAACGTTTGAAAGACAAAAGTTTAGTCGTTACCAGCTCCATCGTGCTTGCTCTGCTGCTCGTTCTAGTCATTGGCATTACCGAATATCTCTCTTACAGCACGCAAAAAAAATCGTACCTCGATGAAATCGAACGTATCGGTGAAACCTTAAGCTATCAAATCGAAGCCGGACATGATTTGCTTACCTTCGGCTACAATGAGATTACAGCTGGCAAGGACACCAAGAACGAAACCTTCGATCGGTTCAAACTGCAGCTCGATGTCATGATCAAAAACGATATTGTCTCCAATGCATACGTATACATGCCAGATATTATCGAACGTGATGGAAAACAATTTCTCAAAATGATGCAAAGCAACGAAGCCCTCACAGCTGATGGGCTAGGGGCCGGAGATGAGTATGAAATGACGCCTGGCTTCGCAGTCGACGTCCAGACCGCTCTGGAAAAAGGCAGTGTCGTCACAGAGCCTGTCGTAGACCAATTCGGAGAGTGGGTCTCCTATTTGGCTCAAGTGAAAGATCCGAGCGGAAAGCTCGTCGGGATCTTCGGAATCGATATCGATTACAAACAAATCAATGATGCGATGAAAGAAATGCTGTGGCAGAGCATTGGAATCGCACTGGTACTCTCTGTAATTGCCATACTCATTATCATCTATTTGATTCGCTTGGTATTGAAGCCGCTTAAACGGCTTGCCGAAGTATCTTCCATGGCTGCCAAAGGGGACTTGACCTTAGCGGTTCCCGTCAAAGGCGGGAATGAAATTGCTCAAGTATCGATCGCTTTCAATGAAATGATCGCAAGTCTTCGAGAGCTTACAAGCAACATCCGTACCACTTCGGACGAAGTGGCAGGCTCAGCTTATAACATGCAGCAAAGCGCGGAGCAAACCTCGCGCGCGACTGAAGAAGTGACGGAAGCGATCCAAGAGGTAGCCTCCGGCTCCGACACACAGCTGCAAAGCTTCCAAGAATGCCAGCGCGCCATGACCGAGATGACCATCGGCATTCAACGCATCGCGGAATCGTCCTCATCCGTATCCGAGCTTGCTGCCGATACGACCGCGCTCGCAACGGAAGGCGAGTCGGTCATCAACGAGACGCTGCAGCAAATGCAAGCCGTGGAAACCAATGTCGTCGCTACCGTGTCCACGCTGCATGAATTAAAGCAGCAAAGCGACAACATCGGCAGCATCCTCGCGTTAATCGGTGATGTTGCCAATCAAACCAACCTGCTTGCGCTTAATGCTTCCATTGAAGCTGCGCGTGCCGGCGAGCACGGAAAAGGCTTCGCGGTCGTAGCCCATGAAATTCGCAAGCTGGCTGAACGATCCAAGGAATCCTCGGAGCAGATCGGTACGATCCTGCACAGCATCGGCAGCCAAACGGCTGCTGCCGTTACATCCATGGAGCTGTCAGCGGAAGCGGCGCGTGCCGGATCACGGGTAACCAGCCATGCAGGCGAATCTTTCCGTTCGATTGTCGCATCTATTCGCGACGTATCCAGCCAGGTGCAGGAGGTTTCCGCTGCATCAGAGCAAATGTCCGCAGGCAGCGAGCAAATCGCCGCATCCCTGGATGAGCTTGAGGGCATAACGGCAAGCGCTGCAGGCAACTCACAGCGCGTTGCCGCAGCATCGGAAGAGCAGCTTGCTTCCATGCAGGAGGTTGCCAGCTCCTCTGAACAGCTTCGCAATCTGGCTCAAAGCTTGAATGAAGCCATCGGTAAATTCAAAACCTAATAAGAAGAAACGGCTGCGGCGTCCTTTCTATAGACGCCATCGTTTCGGCGAAACGTATAGAGAAAAGATGAAGAATCTCATATCCTTTCCTATACGTCAAGCGTAAACGGCTATCGCCATCCTCTAGGGCAAAAGCAGTCGTTTCGTGGAAATAGATAAGCACATTTATATGTGAAACATATTCATTCTTATATAACAAGAAGAAACGGCTTCGCCGTCCTCTGCAAGAGGAGGGTAGCCGTTTCTCGTAGACATAGAAGAATACTTATCGCGTGAAACATATAAAGTCTTCTATTTTCAAAAAGGCTAAGCGGGTTCGACTCCGCTTAGCCTTTTTATATATCTATGATTATGCTGGCAAAGCCCCGCCCAGCTGCAGCTGGTACATGGCGAAATACTTGCCGCGGTGCTCCATCAGACCATCATGATTGCCTCGTTCTACGATTACTCCGCGATCAAGCACAAGAATCTGATCGGCATTGCGTATCGTGGAGAGGCGATGCGCGATTACGAAGGTCGTGCGGCCCTTTTTGAGCACATCAAGCGCCTCTTGAATAATCGCTTCCGTCTCCGTATCGATACTCGCCGTCGCTTCATCAAGAATGAGGATCGCCGGGTCATAGGCCAGTGCTCTGGCGAATGATATGAGCTGCCGCTGTCCAGCCGACAGCGTGCTGCCCTTCTCGATCACCGGAGCATCGATACCTCCCTGCAGCTGGCTGAACATGTCGTAGGCTCCCACGTCGCGAAGCGACTGCTCGATCTTCTCTCGGCTGATAGCCGGGTTATCCAAGCTGATGTTGGAAGCAATCGTTCCCGTGAACAAGAAAGGGTCCTGAAGCACGATACCCATATGCTGCCGAAGCAGCTGCTTCGGCATATCACGGACATCCTTGCCGTCCACGATGATCTTGCCTTCGTTCGAATCGTAGAAACGGAACAGCAGATTGAGTATCGAGCTTTTCCCCGAACCGGTGTGACCTACCAGCGCAACGGTCTCACCTTGGCGCGCATGGAAGGAAATATGCTTCAGCACGTATTCATCCTGCTTATAGGCAAATGAAACATCCTCGAACTTGACGTCTCCCTTATAGCGATCCATTCTTCCTGTAGCTACATCGATTCCTTCTTCGTCCATCAGCTTAAATACCCGCTCAGCCGAGACGCGTGCCGTCTCGAGATTCGACAGCTGGTTGACGATACCGACAATTGGCGCAAACATGCGGTTCATGTAATCGACGAACGCATAAAGCACGCCCACCGATACGGCACCCCGCAGCGAATCGCCCCAGAACATCCAAATGACGATAATGAACAGAATATTGCGCACAACATTAACGAGATTATGCGATGTAATGGAATTTAAGCTGAGCAGCTTGTTCTGATACTTGTAATAATGCTCATTCATTTCCTCGAATTCCTTCGTCGTTTCCTTCTGGCGGCGGAACGCTTGGATAATGGTCATCCCCTGGATGGATTCATTGATCATCCCGTTTATCTCACTCAGCTTCGCACGAATAATTCGGTTATAGCGAGCCGCGAATTTGCGGTACACGATAATCCAAATGATAAGAATCGGTACGAGCGGCAGCGCCACAAGCGCTAAGCGAACATCGAGCAGGAACAACGCTCCGTATATAGCGGCCATATAGATAATGCCTGTAAAAAAGTTGGCCAGCACCGCGACATAAAGCTCGCGTATCGCTTCCGTATCATTTGTTACCCGGGATACGACCTGACCCGCAGACAGATTGTCATAATAATTAACCGGCAGCCGCTGCGTATGCGCGAATATATCGGTTCGCATCTTGCGTACGATGCGATTCGCTGACGTCTGAAGCATTA
Source organism: Paenibacillus sp. 2TAB23 (assembly GCF_052115165.1). NCBI lineage: Bacteria > Bacillati > Bacillota > Bacilli > Caryophanales > Paenibacillaceae > Paenibacillus > Paenibacillus sp. 2TAB23. The sequence goes on along the minus strand of NZ_JBFRGD010000005.1, from coordinate 283,280 downwards.
ACCGCTGACCGTAAGTAAAAACCGCAACCAGCAGCAAAAATCCAAAATACATGACTGCAAGCTTCATTAATGAAGGAAATTCCGGCTGATAGAACGCGTACAGCTCATCCTTCGCAAGCTTCGTTATCGGATAAGAGACACGCTCAGCCGTATCCTTGCTTGTGACGGTAAGCGTGCTACCTTCAACAACCCGTTTGCCATCATCGGATGCCAGCGCGCCTTCAAGAAAGTAGAAGCTTCTTCCTACCTGCAGCACCCGAACCTCTTTGCCCTTCTGCTCGGAAGCATCAGCCGCGAAGTGGTCCTCCCGCTTATACCATTTGTCTTTATAAAGAACGGCAAAGTCTTGCTTGCCCTCGACTTCATGCCATTTCTTCTCAATGCCGAGAATGTTTTGGTCAATCATTCGCTTGGCGATAAAGGGCCCTGCCAGCTCGGCGCACACTGCGAGTATGAGCAGCAGCAGCGCAAGCATAATCGGTTTTTTATAAAGCATGGCGTATTGAAACAATCGTTTCCCTGTGTTGCCCATTGCTCTTCACGCCTCCTTATTTATTACGTTTCAATAATGGCCTCTAGCTGCTGGCGGTCGTACTGCTCCCGATACCAGCCGTCGCTCGCGAGCAGCTGCTCATGCGTGCCTTCCTGTATGATCCGTCCATCATCCAGCACGATAATCCAATCGGCATGCTGTACGGCAGATAAACGATGCGTCGTAATGAGCGTCGTCTTCCCTGCTCTTTCCGTGCGGATGCCTTCAATAATCTCGGACTCGGTCTTGCCGTCTACGGCAGACAAAGCATCGTCCATCAGCAGAATCTCAGGATCGGCGATGAGCGCACGCGCAATGCTGACACGCTGTTTCTGCCCGCCTGACAGCGCTACGCCCCGCTCGCCAACCATCGTCGCAAGCCCGTCAGGCAGGAACTTAATATCCTTCGCGAACGATGCACGCTCAAGCGCCCGCTGAAGGTCAGCCTCCGTTCCTTCCTTCAGCCCGTAGAAAATATTCTCGCGGATTGACTTCGAGAACAAGATCGGCTGCTGCGGCACATAGCCGATCCAGCCGAGCAGCTCCTCAATTTGCAAACTGCCGAGAGCTGCACCCGAAATGCTGATTTCGCCGCGGCCCAGCGGGTATTCACGAAGAAGCTGCTTAAGCAGCGTTGTCTTGCCGCTTCCCGTCCGGCCTACAATACCGAGCGTCTGACCTTGCTTTAGCGTAAAGGATACGTTCGACAAATTATCAACGGCAGAAGACGGATAACGGAAAGTGACGTCCCTGAACTGCAGGGAGGATGGACCGTCAACATGCACGGTTGCGCTGGCATCGGCAACATCCGGCTTATAACCAAGCGTTTCACTAACGCGATCGAGTGAAGCGTTGCCTCGCTGCATAATATTGATCAGCTCGCCAATAGCGAACATCGGCCAGATCAGCATGCCAAGAAAAACGTTAAAGGATACTAGCTCGCCGAGTGTAATTTCATTGTGAAAGACGAGATACCCGCCATAGCAAAGACCGATCAAATAACTCGTTCCAACGAGTATTTTCATCGTAGGCTCGAACAATGCATCAATACGGGCAACCGCAATGTTTTTATTCAGAACGTCATTCGTTTTGGCGCCAAAACGCGCCTCGCTCGCTTCCTCCTGCACAAAAGCACGGATGACGCGTACGCCTGATACCGATTCAAGCACTTGATCATTCAAGTCGCCGAAGGCATCCTGCGCATCCATGAACCGCTCGTGAATCTTTTTGCCGTAATGCTTCATCGCCAGCGCCATTAACGGCAGCGGCAGCAAGGCGGCTAACGTAAGCTTCACGCTTATTAGGCCTGCCATCACGATAAGAATGGTAATCATAAATAACGTCGAATCAATCAACGTCAGAATGCCGAAGCCCGCTGTCGTCGCCACCGCTCCCAGATCATTCGTCGAGCGCGCCATTAAATCGCCCGTCCGATTACGTTCATAGAAGGTAGGGGTCATGCGCAGGAAATGGCCCATTAATCGCGACCTGAGCAGCTTCTCCAGCACAAAAGCCCCGCCAAACAGCTTATAATGCCATATGTACGTAATGATGTAGCCCACAACCGTCAGCGCAATCCAGCCGTACAGCACACGATTGAAGTCAGCCTGACCCAGCAGATCCTGATGAATGCCGTCAATCGTATAGCCGATTAGCCAAGGAGGGATGACATCAAGAAATCCCGTTAAAATCAGGAGTGAAATGGCCACGGTATACCGCTTCCAATTCATTTTGAAAAACCAGCTTAATTTTTTGAGTACACTGAACATATTTCTCTACCACACCTTCCGCTATCCATCCAAGCTTCGTTTCCCTTCAATTGCACAAGCAGCATCCTTCAACCTACCGTCCGGCACATTCCTTGCTGTCTATTTTCTCCTAAATGGCAAGCGTAAACGGCTATCGCCATCCTCTGTGGCAAAAGCAGTCGTTTCGCGAAGATATATAAGCACATTTATATGTGAAAACATATAAATTCTTATATATCAAAAAAAGAAGCATGTCGCCGTAACGACACGCTTCTTCCTCCTTCGAGCCATGGCTGCACAGCAGTCCTGACCCGCAAGCATAGAAAAGGCGCATGATTACGATGACGTAATCATGCGCCTTTGATGGTGGGGGATTCCCTTTATCAAAGAAAAACGACGCGCGGATGGATTACGTTATTCATGTTCAAACGATGATTCATTGCAGCAGTTAAATGAATGTGAATGTTTGTATTCATGTAACGTAACCCTCCTCTCGATAAAATCTAATTGTCACTTTACCATTCGTGGAAATGGCTGTCAACCCCTTGCAACCGTATTCTTTTTTTATAATCAAGTTTGACCAAACCTATGCGGTTACGCTCTATTAACGCGTTCGCTTCGACTCGCTGCGTATGCCATCCGTCACAAATCGTTTCCGTTTGCTGTGATTTCGATCACAAGGCAGCTGCACGCGTCCAGCTATACTTAAGTTATTCCTAACGGCGAAGCGAGGTCTTGCCTATGAGCACACTCGCCGAAGCGCCAGTAGACATTGGAGGGGTTTTTAATGCTAAGCACGCATTCGATTCAAGTCATTAAATCCACGGTACCCGTACTTGAGATTCATGGCGTCACGATTACGAAACGTTTCTATGAGCTGTTGTTCTCCAACCACCCGGAGCTGCTTAACATTTTTAACCACGCTAATCAGAAGCAAGGCAAACAACAAACCGCATTGGCTAATGCCGTTTACGCAGCAGCCCTGCATATAGACAATCTAACTGCCATTATTCCGGTTGTGAAGCAAATTGGACATAAACACCGGAGCCTCGGCGTTAAGCCTGAGCACTATCCCGTTGTCGGCAAATATCTATTAATGGCCATCAAAGAGGTATTAGGAGATGCGGCTACGGAAGAAATTATGTCCGCTTGGGCTGAGGCTTACGGCATAATCGCAGATGCTTTCATCAGCATAGAGAAGGAAATGTACGAGGAGACGCGTTCACAGGCTGGAGGCTGGGATGGATTCCGAGCGTTCCGAATCGATCGCGTAGTGAAAGAAAGCGAAGTCATCTCCTCCTTTTATTTGGTTCCCGAGGACAACGGAGCCATCGCAAGCTTCCTGCCTGGACAGTATGTGAGCGTGAAAATTAAAAAGGAAGGGGCGGAATATACGCAAATTCGGCAATACAGCCTATCGGATGCTTCCGGAAAACCTTATTATCGGATTTCGGTCAAGCGTGAGGATGCCTATCAGGAACGCTCCGAGGGAGCCGTATCCACGTATTTGCATCAATGCGCGCAAGAAGGCACAACGCTCATGCTATCGGCTCCTGCGGGAGATTTCGTCTTGGATACCGCTGACGAGCGACCGGTTGTCCTTATAAGCGGCGGTGTTGGATTGACTCCTATGATAAGCATGCTAAATACGCTGACCGAGCAATTTCCTTCGCGTCAAGTGACCTTTATCCATGCTGCTCAGCATGGCGGGCTGCATGCGATGCGGGCACAGGTGAACGCGCTCGCGGAACAGCATCCGCAGCTATCCGTGCACTACTGCTATGCGCAGCCGACAGAGGAGGACCGGCAGCATCGCCATTTTCATAAGGAGGGCTATATCGATTTGGCATGGCTGCAATCCGTCATACCCGATGCCAATGCCAGCTATTATTTCTGCGGCCCTACTCCTTTTATGGCAGTGATTAACGAGTCGCTTCAGCAGTGGGGGATTCCGAAAGCGGATATCCATTTCGAGTTTTTCGGACCTGCAGCAAGCCTTCAGCCTGTCGCTTCCAGCTAATCCGCGCTGCTCACTTCATTTGGGCGCGAAGCAACCGATTTACGGTCTCGCGCCTAAGGCCGATCAGCTGTCCGATCTCATCCTGCGTCAGCACATCGGTAATCGGCGCAGAGCCAATATATAAGGCGAACCATTGCTGCAGCTTCGCCAGCTTGTCCGCGGGAGCAACCTGCGTTAACTGATCGATACGCTGCTGCATCATGCGCAGCTTGCCCTGCAGCAGCAGTGCGATTTCACGGCTCTTCTCCGGGCTTCTCTCAAGCTCGCCGTACCATTGCTGCTGTGGAACCAGGTCCACCTCGCAGGTAACCAGCGCGACTGCTGTGCCGTGATTAGGCATTGGACTGATCAATGAATGATGGGGAATGATTTCATCCGGCACGATCAGATTAACGAGAAAAGGATTGCCGTCCTCTTGGACGCGAACAATCTTGAGCATACCACTCCGAAGATGATACAGGGAGCCCGTCTCGCCTTGATGAAACAACGTTTGTCCTTTATGCAATAGCATGCCGATCCTCCTTATATCTAAGCTCAGCCGATTATCGGTTGGGCTTTTTTGGTGCGTTGCTTGCCTGTCCAATGTGGCTTAGACTCGAAAAATGACACATTTAAGCAATTGACTGTACAAGATCGGGCGGCGTAAAATATAACTTGCTGAATAAAGTTATCGGTTTATCCTACTATGAAAGAAGGCGACTCTGCAGCATGCGTATTCGTACTTATGCAATCTGCTTGTATATCATCCTCATCTACTGGATTTCTTCACATTTTCCATCTATGCATGCATTGTTTTTCCCTACGCTTGGCGCGTTCAGCTTGCTCTTCATCTCACGTCCGTTCGAGAAGGCAGAGGTTCGCAAAATCGCCTTCGGAGCAGTCGTTTCCTCCATTGTCGGATCCATCTCGGTGTACATTCATCCCGGCGTGATCTCTCTGCTGCTAACGCTGGTCATTGTCATTTCTTTTATCAACACATTCAAATGGAATGCTCCGCCCATTCTCGCGGTTTCGCTCATTCCCTTTTTTACGCAGCCGTCGCTGCTTTGGGTCATTCCGCTATCCGTCTGCGGATCTTTGCTCGGGCTATTGGTTACGTTGTCTGCCGCCGCATTCGTCGAGAAAAAGCTCGGTGCCTTATCACTCTTCCCCAAGCGTGGCGTCAAAGCAGAGTCCGACTCCGCCTTATAGAGAGCCGCGCCATTCCTCCGGCAACAGCCGCTGGTATTGCGGCTGCAAATACCGATCATCGATTAGCACCAGCGTTCCGCGATCGGTTTCGGATCGTATTAAACGTCCTCCAGCCTGCAGCACCTTATTCATTCCGGGGAACACATAGGCATAATCATAGCCGTTCTTGCCCTGCTCGTTGAAATAATCCTTCAGCATATTCCGCTCCACGCCCAACTGCGGCAAGCCGACTCCGACAACGATTACGCCTACTAAACGATCGCCAGCAAGGTCCACTCCCTCCGAGAATACCCCGCCCATCACGGCGAAGCCAATCAACGACTTTCCGCTGCCTGCTTGAAATGAACCGAGAAATTGATCCCGCTCCTCCTCCGACATATCCGGCCTTTGCAGAAGCACCTCGTCATCGGACGCCGAGCCGGCAGGCACGGACCACTCTTTCAATTCCATATAAGTCTCATAAACCGCATTCATATAAGCATAAGACGGAAAAAAAACGAAATAATTGCCCGGACGCTCAGCCATCAGCTTCACAATCAGCTTCGCGATCGGCAGCTTTGATTCATCACGGTCATGATAGCGGGTCGAGAGCGGGTTGACTACGACATCAAGCTGCTCTCTGGAGAACGGTGACGGCACAGCCAGCGTATAATCGTCCTCCCCGGCCCCCAGCATATCCATATAATACGAAACAGGGGATAGCGTTGCCGAGAAATAAATATGTGAGCGATAGCCTTTCCCCATATGCTGTAGAAGCTTGGAAGGGTCCAAGCAAAACAGCTTTAGCCGCACATCGCTTTTTGTCAGCTCCGTATATACAACATACCGCTCATCAAACAGCTTAGCTGTACGAATGAAGTTCTGTGCTGTGAAATACGTATCCAGCAGCAAGCCTCCGGCGCCAGCCCCTAACGCCAGCGCCTGCTCAGCCGCATGAACGAATGCATCCGCCAATGCGACCAGCGTCTCCGGCAGCTGACGCTCCACCACATGTGGTTCGCCGTCACTCTTTTTGCGAAGCGCGATGAAGTAATCATTAATGGCCTTCGCGGTTCGGTAGCTCTCGCTGTGCACGCTCTTCAGCTCGCGCTGCAGCGCCAGAAAAGGCGCCTTCGACAGCTCAGCCGAGAACATCTCTCGCGCGCGGTCTACCAGGTTATGCGCCTCGTCCACAAGCAGCGCCGTTCGTTTTTTCATCTCCGCGTATTGCCGCTTGAACGAAATTCGCGGATCAAATATGTAATTATAATCACAAATAACCGCGTCCGCCGCATAGGCTAGATCGAGCGAAAATTCAAACGGACACACCCGGTGCTTATGCGCATACGTTTCAATAACCGACCTCGTCATCACCGTTTCCTGCTCCAAAATATCAAGCACAGCGCCGTTTATACGATCATAATATCCGTCTGCATAGGGGCAATGCTCCTTCTCGCAGCGAACTTCCTCTTGAAAGCATACCTTATCCTTAGCCGTTATGGTCACCGCATGCAAGCGCAGCCCTTTTTCCTTCATGAATAGCAGCGCATCCTCGGCAGCAGCCCTCGTCGTCGTCCTTGCCGTCAAATAATAGAAGCGCTGCAGCATGCCTGCACCGATTGCCTTGATGGCTGGATAGGTCGTCGATATCGTCTTGCCGATGCCGGTAGGCGCCTTCGCGAACAGCCTGACCTTCTCTTCGATTGATTTGTAGACCGCGCCTGCCAGCTTCCGCTGTCCTGCCCGATACGTTTCGAACGGAAAGGCGAGGCTGCTGATGCTTTCATTTCTATTCTGTTCATGCCTGCGCCGCTGCTGCGCATAAGGGGCATACCGTGCGGCAACGTCATAGACATACTGCTCCAGCTCTTCAAAGCTGACATCCCGCGCGAAGCGGCGCTCTTCCTCCGTTTCCGTCTGCACGTAGGTTAATTGCACGCGCATCGCTTCCTGGCCATGCTCCTTCGCGTACATATAAGCGTAGAAAAGCGCCTGCGCCCAGTGCACGGAATAACCGTCATCCGCAATATGGTCAAGATCGCCGCCGGTCGACTTTATCTCATCCACGGTAAGGAGCGGCTCCGTACGGAGCAAGCCGTCACAGCGCCCATCCACAACAAATAGCAGATCATCAACGGCGATGTCCGCTTTGACGTACACTTCCTTCTCATCCTGCTCCCCGTAGGTTCGCTGGATTCTCTGATGCGCCTTGGTGCCTTCATGCATCGCATCGATCGCGTTCAGCCTGACGTCGATGCTGCCGCTCAAGAATACATACTCCACCAGATGCCTTACCGATATCGCAACCGTTCCGTTGATCAGCATAAATTTATCTCAACCGCCCCATAAAGAACATTTGTTCCTTAATTGTATCACATGCGGCGTTTCAACGTTTCAAACAACCAGACAGCAAAAAGCAGCAGCTGCAATTCCGCCTGCGACAACGGATTTGCAACTGCTGCTTGTATAGGAAGAACGTACGAGGAGAGGCTGATTGCCGCTCAATGGTTGAGCTGACTAAAGCTCCTCTGTCTCCTCCTCCGGATGGTTGCCAACGCCGTTCAACAGGTCCGTGCCATGAAACTCCTCACCGGGCGAGGCGGGATCGACGGGACTGTCCTTCGCGATGACGTCTGCATCGGGCACAGCGGCAAGCTCCTCCGAAATTTCCTCGGCCGTATCCACTTCATCATCCAGCATGACCGGAACATGCGATTCATGCAGCTCGGCATCCGCATGCGGATGCTGGCTTGATAGAAGCTCGGCGGCTGCTGGAACTGCGCCCGTGCTCGCTTCTTCCGTAAACAAGCCAAATGCCGGATCAATATCCTTTTCCGTAGCCAAGCTTCCTATATGCCTTTTATCACGCTCATTAATGTTCTCCATGCAATGACCTCCTTAGACGTTTCTAACCTATAATACCCACGAAGGTCACGATTCTAACCAAAAAGTGTAACCAAGTTTGTCGAAAAAAAAGGATGCTGCTGTAAATTCGTCGAAGCCTAAGCAGACTGCAACGTAGAACTGGAGGCGTATATGACGAGACCGCATCTTCACAGCTTGCTAATTACATTCAATTGGAACCGACTGATTCTAAATATTATGTGGGTCATATCTATTGTCATTTTTATCTCGCAATGGCTGATATATGAGGTCATCGCGCCTCAGGTTCCTTTTTTAACGCCTCAGAATTATTTCGCGCAGGATCTGCTCGTACCGGATTCTATATTTTTGATTATTATGATTGGTCTTGAGCTGTGGCATCGAGCCTATCCGCAATGGTCAGAGGTGGCCATTATTTCTGCTTCTATCGTTTTGTCGTATATTTATTTATATTTCATCCGGGATTATTTTGCGGTCGCGCCGGTCGTTCTGCTGTTTCCGTTGTTTCTTTCCATCATTTATTTTAAAAAGAGATATTTGCTCGCTTGCCTTGCCCTATGCTTTGCCGGATTGTTCGGATCCTTCTGCTTGTCGGAGCACCGAGCCACGGCGGACATGATTGATTTAATTCTGATGACCTGCATTATTCTAGTCGCCGCTTTTACCGGTCTTGCGGTCATTCGACGCGGCAGCGAGCTGGTCGAACAGCTCGATATGGTGCAGCAATCCGAGCAGGAGCTGCGAATTCAGACGATGATGATGGAGCGCATGGCCAAGATTGACCCTTTGACGGGTTTGCATAACCATAAGTCGTTTCACGAGCATATCGAAAAGCTGCTTGAAGATCAGCGACTGCACGATTTTCCGGTTCAGATCGCCATCCTTGATATCGATAATTTCAAGCAAGTGAACGATACGTTCGGTCATTGGGCTGGCGATATTGCACTTAAGCAAGCTGCCTCTTGCATAGCGGACAGCCTTTCTCACACATGCTTTGCGGCGCGCTACGGCGGGGAAGAGTTCGTTGTTTTGATGCGAGAAAAGGATATGCAGTCTGCATGGCAAATCGTTGAAAAGCTGCGAGTATCGATCGCTCGCAGACCGATTGAGGAAATGAACCGGCGGCATATAACCGTCAGCATCGGGCTGCATGCTATAGCGGCCGGCGAGACGAAGGAGTACGCTTTCCAGCAGGCGGATCAGGCGCTCTACGTCTCGAAGAGCGAGGGTAAAAACCGCACAACGATCCAGTAGCTGCCAAGCCTCCCTTGGGCTAATAGCAACGTAAGACGACAATGGTCGCGTTATCTTGGTACGGGCGGTTCTGCGCACAAACCTGTGCAATGATATACGCTGACGCTTGCGAAGGAGGCAATCGCACCGCTTCCTTCAGCAGCTCTTCCGTCAAATCTTCATTTAATCCGTCGCTGCACAAAATAACGTGATCACCCGCGATGACTCGCAGCGGCACTTCGTTCGCATCAAGCTCTGTGACAATTGGGATACCCAAATAGCTCGTCAATAAATGCCGTTCTGGATGGGTATCCGCCTCTTCTTGTGTAAGCTCGCCCGTATTAACCAGCTCCTGAAGCCGATTCCCGTAAATGTGATCCTTCGTTAATGGAATGAGGCTCCCGCTTCGGTACAGATAAATACGGCTATCGCCCGCCGATATCCAGTATAACCGCCCCTCCTGAATCACAACGGCAATCAGTGTCGTGCCTACGCTCCATTCCAGCTCATGCGCCAGCGCAAGGTCGTATACCGCTTTATTAGCCGCGTGCACGGCTTCAGCTAGCGCTCCCGGCACCCCGAATTTATCAACATGGTTTCTATATTCGTTCAGCATCGTTTGCGATGCCAGCTCCCCCGCCTCCTTGCCCATCTCATAGCCGCCCATTCCATCAGCGAGAACGGCCAGTACCCCCTGCTTTTTAATCACCGCGCTATCCTCCAGCTCCGAGTAGCAATAAGCATCCTGCTGCTCCTCCCGCTCGCCGATGTGCTGCGCAGAGCCAAGCTGAACCTGAATGCTATTGAATTTGGAGCTGTCACCTTGCTCCGCAATGCCAATCCTTGCTCGCTCCTCTGCCCTAATGGCCTGATCAGCTATATATGTAAATTCGTCCTCTTCTTCGCCGATAGACTCTACCTCCATAGAACCGTGGTTTCCTTTGTCTCCAGTATCTAAATCCATAGAAGCGTGCACTTCATCGTCTGCAGTATGTATATCCTTAAAAGCGTGTTCTCCATCGCCTCCAGTATCTATATCCGTAGAAGCGTGTACTCCATCGTCTCCAGTATCTATATCCATAGAACCGCGCTCTCCTTTGTCTACAGCATCTATATCTATAGAATCGTTCTCCCCCTCGCTTAAAGCATCCCTATCGGTAGAACCCTGTTCTCCTTCACCTCCGATATCTCTTTCCCCCGCAGGCATGTTCTCAAGCGTATCCCTTACATTCATGCTCCTCTGTCGACGGACATGCCTATGTATCGCAAGCGCCGCTGCCGCAAGCACCCCTATCCCTATCACCATGGAGCTCCACCATATCCCGCTCATTCGCATCCCCCGCCCTATCTTGAGCTTGCCCATACACAGGCTTTCCCTCATCTATATTCATATTGGGTAGAGCAAGCTTTTATGTTCGCAGACATACATAGCGAAGAGCCCCGCACATTTGACTGTACGGGGCTCTGCTTGTAATATGCTTATTTTTTCACGATATCCTGTACCGCTTTGTCGAATTTCTCAAGCAGCTGATCGCTCGTAATTTGTTTGCCGAGGTATTCCTGCATAGCCGCGCCCCACTGCTGCGTAATGCCGTCTGGGAAGCGATCCCAGTTCCAGCCTTTTACTTGCTCAGGATTAGCGTTCGCAAAGGCTGCGAAGTCTCCGCCGATTTTACCTACCGCCTCTGGATTCGGTGTAATGGAAGACAGAGCCGGAACAAATTTAAAGTCTGTGGAGATGAATTTTTTGCCTGTTTCTGATGTGACCATCCAGTTCAAGAATGCTTTCGCTTCTTCAACCTGTGCGGATTTGTTATTTACGATCCAGTTGTTCGGCACGCCTGTGAACACGTTCGGCTTGCCTTGCAGAGGCACAGCCATCATGCCGAGGTTGAGCGCCGGATCGATCTCGTCGATCATGCCTTGAATCCAGTTGCCATGCTGAATCATCGCGTATTTGCCTGCTGCGAATTCAGCGACCTGCGTGTTGTAGTCCGTTGTCAAAGCATTGTCTTGACCGTTCGCAAACATGATATCTACAAGGCGAATCCATTCTTTCATTATTGGATCGTCCTTCAGCTTCACTTTGCCTGCCTTGACGTCTTCAATGAATGCAGCCGGATCAGCTTGATTCGCGAAAGCGATATTCAGCGTATGAATACCCATCGACCACCACTCGGAAGTAAGCGCGAACGGCGTGATGCCTGCATCCTTCAGCTTTTTGGCAGCAGCCTCCAGCTCTTCAAGCGTTTGCGGAAGCTCGGTAATGCCTGCTTTTGCAAACAAATCCTTGTTATACGTGAAGCCGTAAGCTTCAAGGTTCATCGGCATGCCCAGCAGCTTGCCGTCACGCGTAATTTGCGCTTTGGACGCTTCAACCAAATCCTTCGCCCATGCTTCGCCAGACAAGTCTGTCGCACGGTCCACATAAGGATCGAAGCCTGCCCAGCCGCTGGAGTTGAAAATTTCAGGCTCCTCGCCTGCAGCCAGCTCCGCTTTCAGCAATGCGCTGTAATCCTCGCCGCCGCCGTGCGTCTCGATTTCCACCTTAATGCCCGTTTCCTTCTCATATAAGGCAGCCAGCTTTTCAAGCGCTTCTGCGATCTCGACTTTGAATTGGAACACTTTGATTTTGACATCCTTCTTCGGAGCATCCGTCGGATCCGGTTCCGCAGCCTGGTTGTTTGTTTTCGCTGGCGCATTCGTTGCTGTCTCACCGTTCGTGTTGTTGCCGCAGCCGCTTAGCAGAACGATAACCATCATAGCCGTGAGCATTAGAAAGGAAATTTTTTTCATCTTATGACCTCCCGCAATTTTTATATATACACTTTTTTGTAACGCTTACATCGTCATTATAAGTGTGCAACAAGCTAGCACAACACCGAATATATTGTACATATAGGTGTAAAATGTTGATAACTTCCATTTATTCATGCGAGCTATCATCCTTTTACAGATCCCGCAGTAATTCCTTCGATAATATGCTTCTGCAAAAACAAGAAAAATACAATAATCGGAATCGTGCTCAGCGTGAGCGCCGCCATCGCCAAGTCCCATTTGCGCAAATACTGACCGAAAAACTTTTGCACCGCAAGCGGAATCGTCGTGAGATTGTCGTTAATGACAAGCACCGGGAGCAAGTAATCGTTCCAGATCCACAGGACGTTCAGAATGATAACCGTAACGGTAATCGGCTTGAGCAGCGGGAACACGATGCGCCAGAACACGCCATACGGCGAGCAGCCATCCATGACTGCCGCTTCCTCCACTTCCAGCGGAACGGACTTGATAAAGCCGTGGTAGAGGAACATCGATAACGATATGCCAAAGCCCATATAACAAATAACGATACCATAGAGATGGCCGCGAAGCTCGAACATCGACGTAATTCGCATGAGCGGCAGCATGACCGATTGGAAGGGAATGATCATGGCTGCGATCAGCACCGTTAGCAGCAGCTTGTTGAAGGTGGTCGGCCTGCGCACCAAGCGGTAAGCCATCATGGAGCTGACTACAACGAGCAGAAGCACGCTGATCGAGGTAATTAAGAACGAATTCAGAAACACGGTCGGAAAGTCGATCGCTACCCACGCGCGCTTAAAATTGTCGAGCCCCAGCTTCTCCGGCAGGGAAGCGGCATTAAGCAAAATGTACTTCAATTCTTTGAATGAGTTGATGATGAGAAAATAAAACGGCGTCAGGAAGATAAGCGCCACGGCAACGCCGATAAGCTCAAGCAACAGGATAAGGGGCGTGTAACGCTGCCTGTTTTCCATTATGCCTCCACCTCCTTCTTTTTCGTAATCCATACCTGCGTGACCGTGATCAGCGCTACTCCGAAAAAGAAGATCATGGCTTTGGCTGTCCCTAGCCCGTATCGATTGTTCACTAGCCCCTCGCGGTATACGTTAAGCGCGATGGATTCCGTTGCATTGCCTGGCCCGCCGGCTGTCAGCGACAGGTTTAGATCGAACATTTTGAACGAATTGGAGGTCGTTAAGAACAAGCAGATCGTAATCGCCGGCATGATGAGCGGCACCGTTACGGAGCGCAGCAGCTGCCATGCGCCGGCGCCGTCGATTTTGGCGGCCTCGATCAAATCCTTCGGTACGCTGATCATCGCGGCGATATAGATAATCATCATGTAGCCGGCTGTCTGCCATACGAACACGATAACGATGCCCCAAAAGGCCGTATTGGGTGTGCCGAGCCATTGCAGATTGAAAAAGCCGATATTCGTCGCTTCGCCGATAGCCCGGAAGCCCCTCACGAATATAAAATACCAAATGTAGCCGAGAAGCAGGCCCCCGATTACGTTCGGCAGGAAAAACACCGTGCGCAAGAAATTGCGGCTCTTCAGGTTGCGCGTTAGCAGCAGCGAGAGCAGGAATGCCATAACATTCGTTACAATAACCGCAGCGAGCGTAAACTTCGTGGTGAACCAGAAGGCATTCCAGAATCGCTCATCGTCAGTAAATATTTTGGTAATATTTTTCATACCTGTCCATTTGGCATTGCCTAGATCCATCCCATTCCATTCCGTGAACGTATAGTAGAAGCCCATCACGAACGGTGCAAGCACAATCAGTATAAAGGCAATAAGCCCAGGGCCGACAAATACTGTTTGCTGGACCCACTCGGTCCACTTGATTTTTTTGGACATTTCCCTCGTCCCCCTTCTCTTTCCCTCTGACGGCAGCTGTCTGTTGATACTCACAGTATAAAACCGATTGGCGGGCTCCGAACACAGAGGATGATGATAAGGTAGGTGGACTATATTGACCATCCGCACATGGATCGGTTACTGTGTATGCATAAGCGATAGGAACAGAAAGCGAGCGATGGTGATCATGAACACGGGGAAGCCATTCAATACGATTCGAAAAAAGCTTATGCTGTTGCTGCTTGCCGCCACCATATTGCCGATTGCCACCTCCATGGTCATCTCGTACAATGCGACGACCAAATCGATAACCGAGGAAGCCATCGCCAAAAACAATCGACTGCTGTCGCTCGGCAAAACCAACATCATGAACTACATGAACAACATCAACCAAAAGTCGCTTGCCGTCTATAATGCGATGAACGTGCCACGATCGTTGTATTATATTTTGGAGCACAGCATGGAGGATGAGGTGTTTCCGAACGATATTACGGACGTAATCCGAAATCGCAATCTGCTGAAGGACCATCTCTACAACATGTATCAAAGCGTAAGCGAATTTCATAAAGTCAGGCTGTACGTCGTGAAGCAGAATGCGACATACCTGCTCTGGAACGATGATATCAAGGTCGGCCAGAACACGGGAGAAGTGCCCCTAACCTCAAAGAAAGCGTATATCGAGGCATCGCATCAAAGCCATAATTACGGGCTTGTCGATCTAAAGTCCGCTGCTTCTGAAGAAATGGTATTTACTTTGCATCGCCCTATATTCCTAGCGCCGAGCGAGGTGCTGTTGGCTGAGCTATCCATCGACGTCAGGCTGCATGTGCTCGAGGATTTGAACCGCCAGCTGTACGACAGCGGACAGGAAAGCTTCTACATCACCGATGCGAACGGCCAAATCGTCTTATCCTCGGATAAGACCGAGATTGGTACGGCTGCAAAGCAAGGCTGGCTCAGCACGGTGCTGCAATCCGGGCAGGACAGCGGCCATTTCGATTGGGAAACAGAGGCTTTCGATGGGATGGTCTTCTACGACCGGATCAAAACGCCCTATATGGACTGGTTTTTGATCAAGCAAACGCCTTACAAGCATCTTTACAGTGCCGCAGACCGTATTGCACGCATTAATACAGCAGTCGGTATCGCCTTTCTGGCTGTCGTCGTGCTCGCCACCCTATTCATTTCGATACGATTCACGAAGCCTCTCCTGCGCCTAATCGGGTACGTGAACAAAATTGAAACCGGCAATCTAAACGTGTCGATTGATATTCATAGCAATGACGAAATCGGCCTGCTCGCCAGACGTTTCCGATCCATGATGCAGACGATCAACAATCTGATTCTTACCGAATACCGGCTGGAGATCGCCAATAAGACCAATGAATTGAAAGCGCTGCAAGCGCAGGTCAACCCGCATTTCTTGTACAATGCGCTGCAGTCAATAGGCACCGTCTCGCTTCAGCACGGGGATACGAAAGCCTACTCCTTGATTACATCCCTTGGCAAAATGATGCGCTATCAGATGAATACGATGAACGCCGTCGTAGAGCTCAGCCGCGAGCTCGATTACGTGCAAGCCTATCTCGACCTGCAGAAGCAGCGGTTTGATACCGCCCTTCATATTGAGCTGAGCATCGATGAGCGGACAAGAACCATTCTGATTCCGAAAATGATTCTGCAGCCGCTGCTCGAAAACTTTTTCAAGCACGGATTTGTGCAATCGTTTGAACAACCGTCCGAGCTGACGATCACAAGCAGCCTGGATGAAGAGCGGCAATTGTTGTCCATTGAAGTTAAGGACAATGGCTGCGGGTTGTCCGAAGAGCGGCTGCAGGAAGTATTAAGCCAATTGAAACGGGTGCCGAAGGTTGGAACCGCTCGCGAAGCAATCGAAGAAGAAGGCGGCATCGGGCTGCATAATGTGCTGTCCCGGCTGCGCCTGCATTTCAACGCGACCGCCGCCATGGAGCTGCGGCATGTACAGCCGCACGGTTTTTCCGTTACGATTCATATTCCGCTGTCGAAGGAGAATGAGGCATGAAGGCATTGATTATTGACGATGAGAAGCATGTGCGGGAAGCGATTCGCATGCTCGTACCTTGGGCGCAATTCGGGATCGATACGCTGCTGGAAGCACAGGACGGCATGTCCGCTACGGAGCTGATCCGCAGCGATCGTCCCGAAATTATTTTTACCGATATGATGATGCCGAACATGGATGGCAGGGAGCTGCTGCAATGGACAGCAGAGCACGCGCCTGCCAGCAAAATCATTGTCATCAGCGGCCATGATGATTTCAGCTTCGTCCGCCATGCGGTCAAATACGGCGGAGTCGATTATATTCTCAAGCCGATTGACGCTGATCAGCTTATTGGCGCGCTTACGAAAGCCGTGGATTGCTGGACGACCGAGGAGCAGGAACGTACTCGAAAGCGTACGATGAACATCGAGCTGAACCAGCTGAAGCCGATGTATCTGGAGCAGTATTTCTCAACGATCATTAATGAGTCTGGCGCCCATCCCGGCTTTGCCGATACCATCAAGCAGGAACTCGGCATTACAAAACCGATAGCAAGAGTCCGCATTGCAGTCATCAGGCTCGATCTCATCCCTCCTGCCGTACGTGACAAATTCGCGGATAGTCTCGACCTGCTCCTATTCTCGATAACGAATATTTGCAATGAATTCTTAAAGGCACGGCAGCAGGGCTTCGCGCTTCGCCACTGGAGCCATGAGCAGGAGATTCTGCTCCTCTTTTGGGGAGAAGGCGATCAGGCTGCTGAGCTCATTCAAGGGATGAATCACGCTTTCCTTCAGACGCTTAAGACCCAGTTTCACTTCGGCTTAAGCGACGCTGTCGCCTTTCCAGCCGCCGGCGCCAGCGCCTATCAGCAAGCAAGACTTGCGCTGATGGGCCGAAATTTGCTCCTCAATGACACATATTTACATGTGTTCAGCTCAGCTTCTGGCAGCAATAAAAACACGCCGCTCCTCTTTAGCGAGCATGAAGAACGCATTCGATTTGCCGTGCTAAGCGGCAGCAAGGAGCAAATCCGCCGCGCTTTGAAGCCATGGTTTGATCTATTAGAGCAGGAACGGTTTCTTTCCTTGGAGCAGCTTGCCTTGTGGCGTCAGCAATATGAGCTTGCCAAATCGATATGGGAATCAAAGAATGAGCGCAGCAGGAACGGAAACAGCCGCGTGGCGGCTAACGGAGAACATGCGTCGCTGCCTGTTGATGCGGGAGGCTTTTTTGATTTCGAGCAATGGCAGCATGCCGTATTGGAGGAAGCCTTCGAGATTGCAGCAAGATTCGCCGAGCAGGACAAGGAACGCAGCGTCATTGAGGAAATTGCCGCCTATATTGAGCAGCATCCTCATGAGGATATTACGCTGCAGGATATTTCCGAAAAATTTTATTTGAGCCGAGAATACATTTCGCGTAAATTCAAGCAGGAAACGAATGGAAATCTGTCCGATTTCATCGCGGAGGTGCGCATTAAACGCGCGAAGGAGCTGCTTGCGAACGGTCAGCTGAAAATTTCGCAGGTCGCCGAACTTGTCGGCTTTCAGGATGAGAAATATTTCAGCCGAGTTTTTAAGAAAAGAACAAACTGCTCGCCGAATGATTACCGCAAACACCATTATGGCGGGGATGTCTGAACAGAAAAAAGCCGGGCTCTGCGCGATCGGTGTTAACCGTACGTGCAAAGCTCGGCTTCTGCCTGCTGGAGAAGAAACTACATAATTGGCGTTCCCTTTTTCAGCGTCTTCATGTCACTATTGGAGTTATTGAGCGCGGGCAGCATCTTCTCGCCGCTGACCATTGGTTCATGGCAGATCAAACAAGTAGGAACGTGATCAAACGCGAAGTTGTCGCGCATCCAACTGTTGCACCCTTCCGTCTCGCATGTCCATACCTTCGTGTTTTCTTCCGGAATCTCTTCAAGCGGTTTTTTACGATTGTACATGGTCAGCCCCCTTCGCGATAAAAAAGGAAAAACTGCCTCGAACTGATGAGTTAGGGGCAGTTATCGTTTATAAACAGCAGTGTATTGTGAATATGTGCTACAAACTTTCAAGTAATCTTATTGTACCATATTTCGTCCAATAAAGGCAAATATCTGACTATGCTTGTGCGCCTTTTTTTAAAATATAGGAAAGAATATCATTCTGCCTACTTTCTCAATATTTCTACGCGAAACGTTAGCTTATCCGCCAGAGGTCGGCTTCAGCCGTTTACGCTTGTCGGATTATTGTAATAAGCGAATAGCTGCTCCACTGGCTTGAAAAACAAATGCCCGTCCTCCCAAGGCTGGAAATGCAGGTCCATTCTCGAATCGCTCCAAGGAGTAGGCGTACCCTTCGTGCTTAGCTTCCCAGGTAAGACGGGCGCTTCTACGACTGCGGGAAACTCTTGATAACCGAACAAAAGATTCTCATGCATCGCGATGATCTCATATTTGGGTCCATGGAAAGCTTGTTCCTCCTGCAGCTGATAATGATAATAGATATAGCTCGCCGCCATCTCCGGCTTCAAATGCGCCACCCTGCCGACCCTGCGCTCAACAGTCTCCTTACGCAGCCAATGCTCCTCGCTGGCAGGCTCGTTGAAATGAAACACATCGATCATTGGAATCCACTTCCGCGTCTCAGCCTGCCCTGGCCAACTCTCTAAAAATGGCGCAACCGACGACATCAGCACAGACGGCTCGAGCTGTCGGTTCCTGCATTCGCAATACAAGAATAGGTTGCGCTCCCACCGAAAGCAGCCGACGGTCATGATCTCTCCTTGCTCCATTAGCGTCAGTACCGCTTCCTCCCGTTTCGCGGCAGCAATCGCCTGCTCTACCTTGCCTTCCTGTATATAAGCTCTTGCAATGAGTCTAATCATATGTACCTCGCTTCTCCTGTTGGGGTGGATTGCTGTAAGCACCTATAGGTGCTTACAGGCAGCAAACTCTGGTTATTTGGGTGCTGTTAGAGCATATACGTGCTTAACATGGCTCGGCAGCTATCTCATCTCCCGATTATATCTTTGTTGCCATCATAAAGGATGGCCTATCCTGCGTTCAATGGCTACCGAATAATAAATTGACGGTTATGCCTGATTTTTCAAATGTTGGTTATTCTAATGGAGGGTAGTAAATATCACAATTGCATCCGAGGAGGGAAAAGTATTGGAAAGCACCAAAAGTTTCGTCGATAAAATAAAAGCCAATCAACACAAAGCCGAGCTCAATAAGCGGCGCAGCGGCAACGGAAACCCAGCAGAAAGACTCTCCAATAAGCAGCACAGCACCAATAAATAAAAAAATACGAAAAGACCTTTTGACGGAATAACCGCCAAAAGGTCTTTTCATCCTGAATTCCCACTCCATTTAAACCGAGTATTCATGCGGGTAATACTCAATGCGAGAATCGGCGATAATCGTAAGAATGCCCTTATCCGCATCGTATTCGACCTGGCCATCCTTGATGTAATACCACGTCTTCAGCGTCGGCTGATCCTCATACTCTTGAAAAATAAACACATTCAGCTCATGTTTGTGAGCGAGCACCTCTTGGAGCATCGGACCATCCGGTACGTGAGCCGTGAATCGCCAGCCCTGCCCCTGTGCCTCCTGCGTGTAAGGTACGCCGTGCTTATTAGAATCGATAAACATCCGTCCGCCTATCGCGTGCTTCACTTGAAACGTTTGCTTCATCACGTAACACCTCCCCAAAGCTTGCGCGTGCAATCTGATCTCGAAACCTTATGGCAAATCAATCAACATGAAAAATGACGGTGAATCAGCTTGAAAAGCGAGCTCATTTAACGCAGCAGCTTGTGCCGTATCGCCTGTCTCGAGCTGCTTGTCATTTACTTGTAGTAAGCCTTCGATCACATAAATGAATTGCTTGCGTCCCGGCTCAACGGTGTAAGATAGCTGCTTTCCCTGCTCCAGCTTACTCAGATAGATCGTCATGTCTTGCCCGATCGATGCGATTTGCTCCGCTCCTTGCCCAGAGACAACAGGCAGCAGGGCATTGTGCAGCTTGTTCGGATCGAAGCTGCTCGCTTCATAAGACGGAGCAAGTCCCCGTTCCGCCGGCATAAACCAAAGCTGCAGCAGCCGCAGCTCCGTTTCCTCCGAGGCATTAAATTCCGTATGGATGACGCCAGTTCCAGCCGACATGCGCTGTACTTCGCCAAAAGAGGATACGACGGAATTGCCGAGGTTATCTTCATGCCGTATAAATCCGTCCAACACGATGGATACGATCTCCATGTCGCTATGGGGATGGGCTCCAAAACCTTTTCCCGGGGCCAAATAATCGTCATTGCACACACGCATCACGCTAAAGCCCGTTCGGTTCGGATCATTGTAACCTCCGAACGAAAAGCTAGGCTGGCTGCGCAGCCAGCCTAGGTCTGCCGAATGCCGCTCTGCAGCAGGAAATACGTCGATCATCGTCTCTCCTCCAAACCACTATTTATTTACTTACTTATTTATAGCAGTTTTCAACCTACCTAGCAACTGCTAATCCCTTACAGGATTCAACAGCGGCTCAAAACGGTCGATATGACATTCCACGATATCTCCATCACGAATAACGACAGCGCCTGGCGTCCCCGTTATAATAATATCTCCCGGGAGCAGCGTCATAACGCGCGAATGATAAGCCACGCAAAACCATGGCCGAAATTTCATGTTAAACGTCCTATTCGAATGAACTGTTTCACCGTTAAGCACCGTTTCCACTTGTATGGAAAGCGGATCTGGAAATTCATCCTTTGTCAGCAGCTCCGGCCCAAAGCTAAAGAAGGTATCAAAGCTTTTGGCCCT
Source organism: Paenibacillus sp. 2TAB23 (assembly GCF_052115165.1). Taxonomy (NCBI): domain Bacteria; kingdom Bacillati; phylum Bacillota; class Bacilli; order Caryophanales; family Paenibacillaceae; genus Paenibacillus; species Paenibacillus sp. 2TAB23. The sequence goes on along the minus strand of NZ_JBFRGD010000005.1, from coordinate 262,198 downwards.
CGTTAAATACCTCTGATTACGGGCATGAATGTCGGATGCGGTTACGTCAATCGAGGTTGTGTAGCCGGCAATGACGTCATATACCTCTGCCTCCGTAATGTTTTTGCACGTTTTGCCGATAATGATGCCGAGTTCGGCCTCCGCCGTAATTTTACCCGCATCCGGAGGAATTCGTATGGCGTCGAGCGGACCGATCAAGGCCGTATCCGGCTTCATGAAACTGACGGGCTCCTCACTCGGATCGACAGCAGCAAGCTCCTCGGCATCCTTCACATAGTTGAGGCCAATTCCCCAGATTTTGCGCGGATAGCGATAGAGCGGGCCATACTCGGCTTCCTCGAAGGGTATCGCTTCAAGCTGCGCCAGCTTCTCTTTGCCGCCCTTGCCATACCATTCCGTGAGCAGCTCCAGCTCTCCAACCCGGATAAGCTCGAACAGCTCCGTGCTCCAATTGGCAGCCTCTGCCGCGTTAATCGTTTCAATGAGTACTAGGCCTTGCGCGCCAACGATCGCGCATAGCTCACTGCCGTTAATTTTCACCGTTGCTAATTTCATTGTACAGCCCTCCTTCTGCTAGATAGTCGGCTTCACGATTGCGTCCACGCGGTTCGCCACCCATTCCAGCAGCCTCAAGTCCTGACCACGGCCAGCAACGAAAGAAAGGCCGACCGGGCAGCCAAGCTCGCCTGTAATGGGCACCGTAATCTGAGGCAAGCCGGCTAGTCCGGCGATACAGCTCATTTCGAACGTCCGCAATCGGCGCTGCTCCACCTCAGTTCCTCCCAAATGAAGCAGCGGTGCAATGGCAGGCACCGTTGGCAGAACTAGCACCCCATCATCACCGAGCAGCTCATCCATTCGGCTTCTTGCTTCTTCCCTTAGCGTGAATGCCGCTGCATGATCTTCGAGCTTCAGGGTGCTTGCCCATGCGAATCGCTCGGCAATACCCGGACCGAATGCGGGATTCACCCGCTCAATCCATTCTCGATGCTCGTGCCATATCTCGATTCCTTGAATCGTACGGAACGCATTCATCCATTCCGGCAGCCCGCCTGGGGCAACCTTAACATGGCTCCCCTCTTCAACCAAATCGCGGAGCGCCGGAAAATACGAAGTTGCCGCTTCCAACGTATGCTGATCCGTTAACGACCATACATCATCAGCGAACAGCATGCGTCTAAATTCAGCATCCTTCTTTGCGCTACCCCCAGCTGGTTTGTCCAAAAGCACAAGACCAACCTCAAGCAGCAGCTGCGGTTCACGAGCCATCCACCCTACCGTATCGAAGCTTGGTGCAAGCGGGATCAATCCTCGCGTACGAACCGCTCCATGCGTTGGCCGAATGCCATATATTCCGCAGTACGCAGATGGGACACGAATCGAGCCGCCAGTATCTGTGCCAATTGCGAAATCGGCTAATTCAGCCGCTACCGCCGCTGCCGATCCGCTGGAAGAGCCGCCAGGGATGCGCCCCGGCGCTTTTGCGTTAATCGGTGTGCCGTAGTGGGCGTTCTCCCCGTTTATGCTGTACATAATCTCGTCCGTGATGGTCGTGCCCTCAAGACGTGCGCCGCCGCGCAGAAGCAGGTCTACTACGGCAGCGTGCTCCTTTGCAGGCTCATGCGTACGCAACCAGTCTGGATTGCCAGCGCCAGTGGTATGTCCGGCAATATCAAATACATCCTTAATCGCGAACGTTTTACCGCTTAGCGCGCCTTCAGCAATAGGCTCTACCACCGCTCGCTCATCCGCATACACATTCCAGCTTTGCATCGAATTCCTCCCCTTCTTATCGTTCACGATATGGCTACCAGCCAATGGCCGCACCGTCGCAGCGCGGATCGGAGCCGCCTTGCAGGAAGCCCTGCTCGTCGCGCCTAATGGCGTGCGCATGCCCCATTATGCCGTCGAAGTCCTTCACCTTCCGAACCGTGTGGCCCGCGTTTGCCAGCGAATCCAGTACCTGCTGCGATACCCGGCCCTCGATCTTCAGCTCCTGTGTCGGCTCTCCCCATGTGCGTCCCCATACCCATCTCGGCTCATTAATCGCCTGCTGCGGGTCCATTCCATAATCGATCATGCGAGTAATGATCGCGGTCTGCGTCTGCGGCTGTCCTTCTCCGCCTTGCGTGCCGTACAGCACTGCCGGTTTGCCGCCTAGGCAAGCCATCGCTGGCATAAGCGTATGAAAGGTCCTTTTGGCCGGCTGAAGGCTGTTCACATGATTCGGGTCGAGCGAAAAAAACGAGCCGCGGTTTTGCAGCAATATGCCCGTACTGCCAGCAACCACGCCGGACCCAAACTCAAAGTAGAGGCTTTGGATAAACGAAACGGAATTGCCTTCCTCATCGACAACGGCCGCATAAGCGGTATCGCTGCCAAGCACCTGCGACTCCTCCGTTGAAGCTCGGTTCATCTCGATTGAGGCAGCGAGCGCAGCTGCATAGTTTTTGTCCAATAGTCGCTCCAGCGGCACGTTCGAGAACGCAGGATCGGATAAATAAGCATTACGATCACGGAAGCTGAGCTTGAGCGCCTCCACGCATAGCTGGTAATAGGCATGTGAGCCGTGCTCGATCTCGCCAAGCTTGAACTTCTCCAATATATGAAGCGCCATAATTGCCGAGAAGCCTTGTGAATTAGGCGGCATTTGATGAATCGCATAACCCCGGTAGGAGCCCTCAATCGGCGTCACCCAGCTGCCTTTGTGATCCGCAAAGTCATCCGCTGCCAGCAGCCCGTCATGCTTCGCAAGAAAGTCCGTCATTTCCTTCGCTGTCTCGCCTTTATAAAATTCATCGCGTCCGAATTGGGCGAGGCGGCGCAGCGTCTCGGCGAGCGCGGGCTGCTTGAAGCGTTCGCCAATCTTTACGGCCTGGCCGCCGGGCAAATAAATATCCGCGGTTTCGAGCGTCCTTGCCAGCACAGCTTCGTTATGAACCGTGTTGTGATATTGATCCTTGGACATCGGAAAACCATTCTCGGCATAATCGATCGCAGGCGCCAGCACCTCTGCCCATGTCAATCTACCGTACTCGCTGTGAACCGCGTCCCATCCATCCACCATACCCGGCACCGTTACAATACTGCCCACGCCGCGATTCGGAATTGCCGCAAGCCCCGCAAAGGCTTCTATATTTGCTCTATAGCCAGAACGGCCGCTTGCATTATATCCTCTTACTTTGCCCTCGCTATGATGATAACCGAGCCAAAAAGAGTCTCCGCCGAGACTTGTCATATGGGGGTACACGACTGCCAGGCATGCGCTGACCGCAACAGCCGCATCGTAAGCATTGCCCCCCTGCTCCAGTATGCGTGCGCCAGCCGCTGTAGCTAAATAATGTGGGCTTACTACCATTGCTTTGGTTCCAATTACGGACTGATTCACGTCTACCACTCCTGAATATGAATTTGATTAGCATATGTCTCGCCATCTATTTTTAATGATAGATAATATAACATCATGTATAAATCTAAAATACCATCTCAGCGTTTGATAGGCAACTAAAACGTAAGCAATATTTCAAAATTATATTGATAACGAATGAATTTGTGTTTATATTTATACATATGGTAATTAGAACGTGATATTACAAGACACCTTGATATGAATAATTTTCTGAATGGAGCTGCTAAAATTGCAAACAAAGCCGTTTGAAGAGACGAGCACGATAGAAATTGATGATATCGATCGAAAAATTATAGCTGAATTGAATATCAATGGAAGAATATCTTACACAGATTTAGCCAAAGAAATCGGTTTATCCCGGGTTGCCGTTCAATCCCGCATCAATGCGCTAATGGATGGCGGCGTAATTGAACGCTTTACCGCCGTTATTAATCCTGAGCGGATAGGCATTCACGTTTCTGCATTTTTCAATGTAGAAGTAGAGCCAAAGCATTTGCACGCAGTTGCCGATCAGCTGTCTACGGAGCCGTTCGTTACGAGTCTCTACCATATGACGGGCCCAAGCAAGCTGCATATGCACGGGCTGTTTCGCAACAACCAGGAAATGGAGCATTTTCTAAAGGAAAAGCTCTATACTCTGCCGGGCATTATGAGCGTAGACTGCCAAGTTTTAATTAACCGGTATAAGAGCCGTATGGGAATGAGGCTGTAAGCATGGCTGGCAAAATGATGAACAACCGCTACATGCAGCTCTCTTGGGCCATGATGAAGACGGGGATTATCGGCTATGGCGGCGGTCCATCCGTTATTCCGCTCATTCGGTACGAGGCAGTCACCCATTATAAGTGGATCGAAGATGAGGAATTCGGCGAGATTCTTGCGCTGGCTAACGCGCTGCCTGGACCGATCGCAACCAAAATCGCCGCTTATCTCGGTTATCGTGAGAAGGGCACGCTCGGCGCCATCGTGTCCGTTCTTGCTCATATCATTCCTTCCGGCATCGCAATGATTCTGCTGCTGACGACCGTTCAGTCTCTAAGCAGCGCGGCATTTATTCAAGGCATGATCGGAGCCGTAACACCCGTTATAGCGGTTATGCTCGGGATGATGGCCTATGAATTCGGCGAGCGAGCGGTCAAAGGGCTAGGCAAATACGTGGGCTTCGGTTTTTTTGCCATAGCTTTCGCTCTTCTTCAAGGCGTTCATATCCATCCTGCTATCGTTATTCTATTATTCCTTTGCTACGGTGCATTCCACTTGCGTACGGTGGCGGCTCTGCAGCGCAGAAAACAGCAAAAGCAGCAGCGCAGCGTACAGAAGAAGGAGGGCGTAACCCGTGGAATGGATTAATTTAATAATCGGTTTCTTTATTGCCAACGTTCTCGGCTATGGCGGAGGACCTGCATCCATTCCGCTTATGTATCGGGAAATTGTGACTAACCATGCATGGACAACGCCTATGGAGTTTTCTAACATTCTCGCTTTAGGCAACGCGCTGCCTGGACCGATCGCGACCAAAATAGCCGCATTCGTCGGCTATGATGTCGGCGGCTGGCTAGGACTTATCCTTGCGTTGGCGGCAACTATCGTTCCATCGGCAGTGGCGTTGATCCTGCTGCTTAAAGTGCTCCAGAAGCATCGGCAATCTCCTATTGTCAAAGGAATGACCCTGCTTGTGCAGCCCGTAATCGCAATCATGATGCTGCTGCTGACTTGGCAAATGGCGCAAAGCTCCGTTGAATCGATCGGCATCATTCAATCGCTCATTATCGCTGCCGTCGCTTTCTGGGCCATGCAGTTCCGCAAAATCCATCCTGCCATCGTCATCGTCATTGCATTTGCGTACGGCGGGCTCGTTATTCCTCATTTAAACGTTCTGTAACTGTGATAACAAAAAAAGAACGGATATCCCACTCGGCTTGCTCGCCGGGGGAATCCGTTCTTTTTTTGTACCTCGCTGCTTGGAAAACCATTGGATATTACCCCGAATGGTTCAAAAAAAACCAGCAGCCCAAGGAGAATAACCTCGGAATGCTGGCTCAAATGCCATTACTTTGTTAGACCCGCCCGCGAATCTCATCAATAAACGCCTTCGACTGCGCCATCTGATGCTCCTTCGCTTCCTCCATAATAATATGAACATGCGGCTTATATTGATTCAGGAGCTTCATATAAAGCTCATAGTTCATCCCGCCGAACCCAGCCGTTGCAGTACCGAGCTCTCCGCTCTCCAGCATGATACGATCCTTGGCGTGAGCTGCGATAATGCGGCTGCCTAACAGCTCGAACGCTTCTTCAATAACCTGATTCTGATTGCTATAGTTAGCGGCTGTCAGCAGATTGCCGGGGTCGATCACGACTCCGATATTGGAAGAAGGAACCTCCTCCAGCATGTGTGCAAGCTCAGGCGCTGTCCCGACAAGGTGGTCGTTTGCAGCCTCAAGGCCTACAAATACGCCCCATTTCTCCGCTTCCTCCGCGAGCTCCTCCAGCGTTTCTTTCATCGTCGACCAGTCTTGATCGGTGTAATTCCCGCCTTCATTCCGTCCCGTCTCCGCAGCGACCATCGGCGCTCCAAAAAAACGAGCATAGCGCAGCAGCTCCTTGAAACGATTCACGTTCGCGCGGCGCAGCTCCTCATCGCGTTCGAATAAATGAACGTAACAGCCCAGCACCGAAATCGCAACGCCGTTCTTATCGAACTGCTCGCCGATCGCATTCGCAAGGCCCGGACTCATATTGCCGGGCTTGCTGAAATCGACATCGCTTATGGCTTTCCATAGTGCGAGCTGTACATGAGAAAAGCCGCTCGCTGCTACCTTTGGAGCTAACTCCTTGTAAGGCAGGCTTCCGAATAAATGGGCAAGAACACCGACTGACATCTGATCGACTCCTTTATATTTAGACGCTGCCTTTAAGGGCAACCTCTAGCTCCGCCTTAGGCGCGTACACTTTTTTGGCCAAATACGACTGCGCAATCATAAAGATACCGCCCGTTACCCAATACAGCGAAATCGCTGCAGGTGCCGACAGGGCGAACACGCCCATTAAGATCGGAGACAAGTAGCCCATAAATGCCAGCTGCTTCTGCTGAGCGGCATTCGCGTTCGGCTGCGTCGTCTGCGACACCTTGAACTGAACGAAGTAAACGAGTGCTGCGATAATCGGCAATACGATATCCGGCGATCCAAGCTTAAACCATAGGAAGGAATGGTCCGCCAGTTCAGGCGTCAGCTTGATGGCTGAGTAAAGTCCCATCAATATAGGCATTTGAATCAGCATAGGCAGACATCCGATGGCAAGCGGGTTAACCTGATGCTTCTGGTAAAGCTGCATCGTTTCCTGCTGCAGTTTTTGCTTGGATTCCGAATCCGATTTGTTTTTGTACTTATCCTGCAGCTGCTTCAGCTCCGGTTGAAGCACAGCCATCTTTGTTTTCATTTGGCTCTGGGCGCGATATTGGCGCATCATGAGCGGCAGCAGCACCAAGCGTATAATAAGGGTAATACCGATAATCGCAAAGCCATAGTTGCCGTGGAACATGTCAGCCAAGTATTGAAGCACCGCCGAGAGCGGATAGATCACATAGTGGTTGAACAAGCCTGGCGTGTCGCCATCGATCGTGCCGCTAGCCGTGCTGCAGCCGCTCACCAAGAGCAAGCCTGCAAGCATCATGCCGATTATAAAGAGTCGTCCATATTTTAATGAAGGGAATACATTGTTCGTTTGCATTTAAATCCTCCTCGTTTGTTTGAAAGTACGGGAACAAACGAGGACTTGCAATCTGCGATATCGTCATCAGGCGATTCCTTCCGCTTCACCTTCCTGGCTAACCAATGATGCAGCGGTACGGTGCGAATCAGCACCTGCGGCATGGAAAGATACATGATACTTATCACTTCGTCCCGCTCCCAATGCTCATGAGCATCGTTTTGCAAATGCGAAGCGTAAGCGAAAGCCAAGGAGCATAAGAGGCTGAGGGAAATAAGATAGGGCATGATGTCATGCAATTCAAACTCGAACAATGTATTCACCTCCTTTCATCATTGTTTCAAAAATAGATTTGCTGCTGTCTGGTTATTATAACAGTAATTCTCATCCGATTACGACTATCCCAAGCACAATTATGTTACAAAGCGGTGCTTCTTGGTTATTTACAAATGAATAGCATGCACCATATAATTTCTAAGTTGCCAATGTCCGCACCGCGGTGCTTCATATCACCATAGATTCCCTATCAACTTAGAAGAAAGAGGACAACATGAATCGAAAAAGATTAAAAATCATCTATTTGTCGCTTATTGCTTTCACGGTACTGCTCGTTGCGCTCAGCCAGTTATTCCCAATTGGAAAAACCGGCTCTTATTCCGTAAATGCAGAAAGTGCGGCAGCACCCGCCTTCGGGCAGAAGAAAAAGCTCATTATGGGCACATCAGCCGACTATCCGCCTTATGAAAGCGTAGATGCCAAGGGCAGCGGCCAAATCGTCGGCATGGATATCGATGTAGCCAAGTATATCACCAGCCAGCTCGGATATGAACTGGAAATCGCCAACATGGATTTCAATGGGTTAATCGCTGCGCTTCAAACCGGACGCGTCGACTTTGTCATGTCCGCCATGTCCGCTACGGACGAACGGAGACAAAGCGTTGATTTCTCTGAGATGTACTACGCCGCGCGCAATACGATTGTTTCCAAAAAATCAGCGCCGCTTGCAACCGAAGCCTCGCTCGCAGGCAAACAAGTCGGAACGCAGCTCGGTTCCACGCAGGATCTCTATGCGGCAACGATCGACGGCGCTGTATTGAAGAAGCTCAACAAAATTCCCGATCTCATACAGGAATTGAATTCCGGCCGGATCGATGCCGCTATCGTAGAGGATGCCGTCGCCGTAGAGATGACCAATTCCAATCCCGAGCTCGCCATGAATTTCCTGCCTGCCGAGTCTGCCGACAACGGGTATGCGATTGCTTTCCCGAAACAATCGCCAATTGTCGCTGAGTTTAACGGCGTACTCGCCGAGATGAAGGAGAGCGGCAAGCTAGATGACATCACAAAAACATGGTTTGCCGAGGAAGAAACAAGCTCAGGCGCATTGCTTGGCCTGAATATTGATTTCAGCATTCTCAAGGACTACATTCCTTATATTCTAAAAGGGGTTTACGTCACCCTGCTCTTCACGCTTGTGTCCGCCTTGTTCGGACTCGTATGGGGAACGATTCTGTCGCTCTTCAAAATCTCCGGCATCAAGCCGCTGGAGTGGTTCGCAACCGCCTATACGTCCGTATTCCGCGGCACGCCGCTGCTTGTCCAGCTTACGATTATTTATTATGCGACTCCGCAGCTGTTCAACTACGACATTCCTGCATTAATGGCAGCCGGGCTTGCTTTCGGACTTAACTCTGCTGCTTATTTGTCAGAAACAATCAGGGGCGGCATTATGGCTGTCGATAAGGGCCAGCGTGAAGCCGCCATTGCGCTTGGCATTCCTTATCGGAAAATGATGATCCGCATTATTTTCCCGCAGGCTCTTCGTACGATTCTTCCCGCTCTCGTAAACGAATGCGTTGCGCTGCTAAAAGAATCGTCACTCGTCTCGGTCATCGGAGTATCCGATTTAATGCGCCGCGCAGACGTGGTTCGCTCTGACACCTTCCGCTCCATCGAAGTGCTGCTGTTTGTCGCTGCCATTTATTATGTTCTCGTCCTAATCCTAACCTCGTTTGCCCGTAAGCTCGAAAGGAGGCTGCGCCGCAGTGATTAACATAACCGATTTAACGAAAGCCTTCGGCAAGAACCAAGTACTGAAAGGCATTACAACAACGGTAGAAAAAGGGGAGGTCGTGGCGCTGATCGGTCCGTCCGGATCGGGCAAATCGACGTTTCTGCGCTGTATCAACATGCTGGAAACACCAACCTCCGGCCAAATAGATATTGAGGGTACGGCGATTACCGATCCCAAAACCGACATCGCTCGCGTTCGCCAGCGCATCGGCATGGTCTTTCAGCATTTCCATCTGTTCCCGCATATGACTGTCATCGATAATATTACGTTCGCTCCTATGGAAGTGAAAGGGCTGACCGCCAAAGAAGCGCGCAGCAAAGCGATGGAGCTGCTTGCCCGCGTAGGTCTCTCGGACAAAGCAGACAGCTATCCTTCCCGCTTATCCGGCGGGCAAAAGCAGCGCGTCGCTATCGCAAGGAGCCTCGCGATGGAGCCCGACATTATGCTTTTTGATGAGCCAACCTCAGCGCTAGATCCCGAGATGGTGAAGGAAGTTCTTACGGTAATCCGCAGCCTTGCCGACAGCGGCATGACGATGCTGATTGTCACACATGAGATGAAATTCGCCAGGGAAGCTGCGGATACGATCTATTTCCTCGATGACGGCAAGCTTGTTGAGCGCACCAAGCCTGAGCAGTTTTTCACGAAGCCGCAAAGTGAGCGAGCTGCGAGGTTCCTGGAGCAGGTGCTTTAACCGTAGATCCTGCTTCGTCTTGAAGCGGATGTTCGAGGACAGCACTATGACGCATCCGTTCCTTCCTCATCCGTCTTATTATGCTTGATTCAATCCCCACGCCGCTGCAAGGCTGCGTATCGTAAAGAGCTCTGCGGATATTCATGCCGCAGAGCTCTCTTTATTGGCCTCTTACTCCCGCTACCCAACCAGCGTCTCCATCTCAACGCATGCCATAACGAACGCACCTACGCCATGCAGATCATTCTCGCAGGTTGGCCGCGTCACGTAACTCTCGTAATCTCCTGCCGAGGTGCCGATACAAATATCGGGCAGAACAAAACCTTCCTGATTATTGCTCTGTACGACACGCACAAGTCCCTCATATCCTCGCCTAGCCGCAGCAAGGACAGTATCATCCGCTAAGCCGAGCTTATATGCTTTGGCTAGCGTATAGACAAACAAGCACGTACAGGAGGTTTCCAGCCAATTATCCGGCATATGCCCCTTGTCCACGATCTGATACCACAAGCCGGACTCCGTATCTTGATAACGCACGAGCGCGGCTGCAAATTCGGACAGCATGGCTTCAAGTTCAGCTCGGCCCGCTTCCCCGTCTTGCAGCTCATCCAGAAATTGAGCAAGCGCCAGTCCGTACCAGCCAAGCGACCTTCCCCAAAACTCCGGCGAGCAGCCCGTCTCCGGATCGGCCCAAGGCATCTGCCTGCTTTCATCCCATGCATGGTATAGCAATCCCGTTTTCTCATCGCGCATATGAAGCCGCATCAACCGCTCTTGCTGCAGCGCCAATGCGCGCAGCGACTCATCACCGTAAGCATTCGCATATTTCAGCGCGAATACGCCTCCCATGTATAAGCCATCCAGCCACATGTTATAAGCGTACTTATCCTTATGCCAGAAGCCTCCCTCCGAAGTTCGGTGGAGCGTACCGAACAAACTGCGGAGCTTATCTGCCGCTATTCGATATTTGCGTACCTCCGAGCGTTCATCTAGACGGAACAGCAATAGTCCGGCTTGGATCGCATCCAGCTCATCCCGCGCGAATTCGAAATTGCCGCAGTCGTCTACCAGCTGATCGACATACCTTTTGATATACGCAGCATACCGATCGTCCCGCTCCTCCTGCCACAGCAGCTCCATTCCGCATAGGAACACGCCTTGATGATAGTGCCAGCGTCCCGCTGGCGGCAGCTCCTCCGGCGAATAGCTGCTCATTAATTGATCGCAGGCTGCCCTTGCCCAAGCGATCGGCGTCCGCGCTTCATGATTCGGCATTTCCAAAACTCCCCTCAGCTGTTTCTATGCTATTTTCTTTATCGCTCTCTCCATCAGACTAGCCTTTAATCGATCCCAGCATCGCGCCTTTGGCGAAATGCTTTTGCAAGAATGGATAGACCAGCAGAATGGGCAGCGTCGCTACAACGATGACGGCCATCTTCACCGTCTGGTCAGGCGGCGGTACGGCCGCATCCAGGTCAGAGCTGTAATCGAGACCGCTCGCAAGCACGACGATTTGACGCAGCAGCACTTGTATCGGCCATTTGGCGCTGTCGTCCAAATAGAGAATGGCGCTCAAATAAGTGTTCCAATACGTCACCGCATAGAATAAGGATATGGTCGCAATCGCCGGCATCGACAATGGCAGAACGATTCGGAATAGAATGCCGAAGTCGTTGCAGCCGTCTATTTTGGCCGATTCCTCAAGCCCCTCCGGAATGTTCTGAAAAAAGTTCTTTAGAATAATTAAATTGAACGCGCTGATTGCGGAAGGAATGATGAGAGCGGCATACGTATCAATCAGCCCCATCTCCCGCACAACAAGAAACGTTGGGATCAGACCGCCGCTGAAGAGCATCGTAAACACGACCAGAAACATGATCGCCTTGCGCCCGTCAAGATCCCTTCGCGATAATCCGTAAGCCATCAGTGCGGTTGTAAGCATGCTGAACAAGGTACCGAACAACGTAATGCCCGTAGACACCGCCATCGCTCTGAAGATCGTATCGGTCGAGAAAATAAATGTATAGGCATCAAAGCTCCATATGGTCGGAACGAGAATGAATTTCTTCATCGCCATTTCGGCGCTCGTTGTGAATGATCCTGCTACAACATGCAGGAACGGCAGCACGGTAACGAGCGCGATGACAGCGAGCAGCGTGAAATTCACGATCGAAAATAACCGCCCGCCAAACGTCTTATCCTCTACCATGCGAAAGTCCCCTCCCTCGATCACCATAACGGGTAAGCTGAGTTATCCTCACTTAATAAACGCCCTCCTCGCCCATCTTCTTCGCCAGCCTGTTCGCTGCCATGACTAATACGAGCCCGATAAAGGATTTGAAGAAGCCAATTGCGGTACTGTAGCTGAACTGTCCCTGCCTTAAGCCGGCCGTATACACGTAGGTATCAATAATTTCGGCTACATCTCGATTCATCGAGTTCAGCAGCAGGTATACATGCTCGAATCCAAGCTCCAGCACATCTCCGATTTTCAATATGAGCAAAATAATAATAACGCTTCTGATCGCGGGCAGCGTAATATGCCACACCTGCCGTACCCGCCCGGCGCCGTCCATTCTCGCGGCTTCATATAAGCCGGGATCGACAGAGGCAATAGCCGCCAAATATATGATCGTTCCCCAACCCGCTTCCCGCCAGATCACCTGGATGATATAGGTCGGCCTGAACCACTCGGGGCTGAGCAGGAAATTGAATTTTTCGAATCCAAAATACGCAAGCAGCTCATTGACGATGCCGCCGTCCGATGTCAGCATGACGAAGCTGATCGACACAATGATGACCCAAGACATAAAGTGGGGCAAATAGACGAGCGTCTGGAACGTTCTTTTGAAAAAAGAGGATCGAACCTCGTTCAGCATAAGCGCAAGCAGAATCGGCACAGGGAAATAGAACAGCAGGTTCATTCCGAACAGCAGCAGCGTATTGGTCAGAATATTTAGGAAATCCGGCTCCGTAAAGAGCCTTTCAAAATGCTTAAAGCCCACCCATTCACTTCCGCCGATGCCCTTGAACGGCTTATAGTCCTGAAAAGCGATCGAAAGACCGGCCATCGGGATATACTTGAATACGATAAAAAAGAATACGCCCGGCAGCAGCATGACATAGAGATATTTATTTTTCCAAAGCCGCTTTTTGAGCTCGCTCGTTCTAGGCTGCGGTACTCTTGCCTGCCGAATAACCGATTCTTGCATATGGCTTCTTCCTTTCTGCGGGAGGTTTGGAGGCTGCGAATGATTTACGCAGCCTCCAAGTCATCACGATTGCACGATTTGTACGATTTATACGATTTGTACGATTTGTGAGATTTCACGACTCTGTACGATTTGTACGATTTGCGCGATTTGCGCGATTTGCGCGATTTTCTCGATCGACGCTTCTACTTCTTGTATGCTGCGTTGTATTCCTCGATTATTTGGGAACCGCCGCGCTTCTTCCAGTCTTCTACCGCCTTATCGAAGCCTGCTTTATCAATGGTGCCGTAAATATATTTGTACGTGGCGTCCTTAATGATTTCTTGCAGCTCCGTGCCTTTCTCTGTATAAGCAGCCGAATCAAGCGGCGCCGTTGGATCGGCGATGGCGATCTTCTCGTTCTCCACAATCAACTGCTCGGCATGGATCCGTGCCTCCAGCTCATGCAAGCCCTCGTACATGCCGTTCGTTTCCGGCTCGCCGATAACGCTGTCCTTGAAGCCTTTCACTTCCCGCTCGGTCAGCTCTTTGTCCGCGGATGCTTTGGCTTTGCCGTCCACGACCGTGTAATGCGTGCCTTCAATGCCCCAATACATCATATTCGCCACTTCCGGCGTCATCAGCTTGTCGAAGAAGGCCAATATTTGCTTGAGCTCCGCTTCGTCTTTGATCGCCGATTTAGGAAACAATGCGACGTTATTGTAGCCAGGGATCGACCATGAAGCCATTTTCCCATCAGGGCCCGCTACCATGCTGTGCGTATCGACAACGGCCGTTGGCACGTTTTTGACCAAATCCTTCACGAGCGAATCCACGTCCTGCATCGAGCCGATGTAGACGCCCGCTTTGCCGCTTGTAAACATATTCACTTGATCGGTCTTGCTTGTCGCTGCAAAATCCACGTTCATCGCTTTGGCATCACGGATCTTTTTGATAAAATCCATCGTTGCCGCATATTCCGGCGTCGTAAAGTCAGGCACAAGCTGGCCGTCCCGCTCACCCCAGTTATTCGGAGCCCCAAACCAAGCGGCAACCGTTTTGAATGCGCCATAAATGAGATCATTGCGATCGGCTAAGCCGATCGTATCCGGCTTGCCGTTTCCGTCCGGGTCGCCGTTCGTGAATTTGTCCATCATGGCATACAGCTCATCTACATTAGCCGGGGCTGACAGGCCAAGCTTATCCGCCCAATCCTTGCGGTAAATCATGCCTTGGCGTGCAAGCGGCCTTCCGATATAAACCGAATACAGCTTTCCGTCTACCTTCGTATTATTTAAAATTTCTTCCTTCAGCTTGCTTAGGTTCGGGAACTCGGCGAGGTAAGTACCAATCTCCCAGAACTGCCCTTCACGGATCGCTTCCTTCATCTGCACGAAGGTCGCTTGGTTTTTCAAATACGTCACCTGCGGCAGCGATCCCGTAGCAAAGGAAGCATTCAGCTTCTCCTCGTACGTATCCGCCGGGAAGAATTGATAGGTCAGCTTGGTGTTCGTCAGCTTCTCAAGCTCGTTCTTGATCGTATCCGGCGGCGTCTCTGCTGTGTTAAGAGGAAGCATGATCGTAATTTCGGTTGGCTTTGCCGGTTCTTCCGGTTTGGCTGTTTCTTCTGTCTTAGCTCCGGTGTCATTGCTCGGTGAAGGCGATGTATTATTGTTGCCTCCGTTGCTGCCGCCCGAGCATGCTGCAAGCAGCAGGCTAAACGTCAAAACCATGCCCATCAGAATCGAATACGATTTTTTCTTCATACCGCGTTGACCTCCATATATCGTTTTGATTGTTTCCCATTCAAGCTACCATGTCTATTCAGAGTGCCGAAATAATCATTTGAACCGATGCGCGCCCTCATAGGCTCCAACTGAGCTAATGATTATCTCCCTCTTCAATGACACTTCCTAAGCCCAAGCCCGGAACCGCGCCAATATGGCTATCTCAAAATCATTTCAAGACGCTTCAGCTTCCGTATACCTTCATATAGAGCCAGCTCCCATATACCTTCATAGAGTAAAAAAAGGAACCTACAACCCCGCTTTATAGCGGGATTGTAGGTTCCTTTCGGACTTTTATGTTGTTTGTGGCGCTTGGTTTTAATCTGGGCCAATCCCATCTACTTATTGAAATAAGCTGCCGTATACTCACTCATAATTTGGCTTCCGCCGCTGCGCTTCCAACGCTCAACCTCCTGATAGAAGCCCTCTGCGCTGATTTGTCCGAGCATATACTTATACGTCGCGTCGGAGATGATTTTATATAGCTCCATGCTTTTTTCGTCATTGGTTTTGGATTCCAGACCGATGGTCGGATCTTTGACGATAAACTTGTCATTGTCTGCGCTAAGCCGCTCTGCAAGCTCCCACATCGACTCCTTCTCCGCTACCTTCAGCACATTCGGGTTGCTTAGATCCGCAATCATAAGCGAATAGAGAGCGTTCACCTCGCTAACGCGCAGCTGAGAGGTTGCTTCCGGCAGCGCCACCTGCCCGCCTTCCATTTGATAATGCTTGCCCTCAATACCGTAACGCATCAGGTTCGCAGCATCCTTTTCCATCGTACGATCGAAGAAGCCAAGCATGGCTAGCAGCTCCTTCTCCTCACGAATGGCTTTTTTGGAAAACAAATAAAGGCCGTTATAGTTCGGTATCGACCATATCCGGTATCCCTCTGGTCCGAGTATCCGGTTCACGAGCGTGAATCGGGCTTCAGGATTAATCTGCATCGCCTCGTCGGATAGTCGTTGAATATCCGTCATGCTGCCAATATACACGCCAGCGCTGCCGCGAATGATTTGATCGCGCTGCATATCCTTGCTTGTCACCGCAAAGTCAGCATTCAGCAGCTTTTCTTCATAAAGCCGTTTCATGAAATCCATCGTATCCATATAAGCATCCGTCTCGAATTCCGGTACGATCCCCTTCTCCGCCACTCCCCAATTATTCGGTGTTCCGAAATAAGAGCTCAGCGTCTTGAACGCCCCGAATATCAAATCATTGCGATCAGCTAAACCAACCGTATCCGGTCGGCCATTGCCGTCTGGATCATTTTTCGTAAATTGCTTCATGACCTCATAGAGCTCATCAATCGTTCCCGGCTCGCTGAGCTTCAGGCGGTCCAGCCAATCCTGCCTAATAATAATTCCCTGACGGGAAGAGGGCCGCTCCGTATACAGGCCATAGATTTTGCCGTCAATCGCAGCTTGGCCCAGAATATCGGCATCCAAATGCTTTAGGTTCGGGAACCGCTCCAAGTACGGTCCAATCTCCCAGAATGAGCCGGAACGAATCGCGTTTTTCACAAAAATATAATCCGTATGCTTCACGAAGGTCGCCTTCTTGAGCGAATTGGTGGAAAGCGCCGTGTTCATTTTATCGGTATAAATGCCATCCGGTACCCAGTTGATATCGAGCTTCACATCGGTAAGACCTTCGATTCTCTCCAACATCTCCGCGCTCGGCGGATGGGGGAAATGCAGCGGCGCCATAATGGAAATGGTCGGTATCGAAGGATCATTGTCCGGATCATTCAAGGCGGTTGACGACGTGCATGCTGCGCATAAAAGAAGAATGAGCAGCGCTGCGGCAGATCGCAGGCTAGCAGACAGCTTTGTTTTTCGTATACGAATGCTCATGGCGGCCCCCTTGTGTAATCGCCTTTATATCCCCATAATCTAAGGAAATGATTATCGGAGAGGCAGATGATTATTGCTCAAAATGTATGCGTTTACTAAAATATAGCTAATGCTCTTCCAATCTTAGACGAGGTGTTGGTGGCTGTGCGATCCTTATCCTTCTTAAGCAAAATGACGATCTTCGGTTTCCTGCTCAGCACGCTTCCCGTCATATTCATTGGCGCCTTCTCTTATATGACCTCATCGAATGAAATACAGAAAAATGTAAATGCAGGAAAAATGCAGCTTATTATGCAAATTAAATCAAATGTAGAGCAGAAATTGATGACTGTCAACCATACGCTCAATCAAGTTATCAACTCCACGGTACTCAAAAAAGCGATGAACCAGCCGCTGACCGCCAATGATTTTGTCATGTACGATGATTTGCGGAGCGAGATTCGGCATATGCAATCCTTCGATACGAAGCTCGAGGACGTGCTGCTCATCAACGACCGTCATAACTGGATGATTAAGAACTCAGGGTTGTACGCCTTCGGGCAGTACGCTTATTATGAGCAGCTATCCGGCTTGCTGCAAGTGCCTGAGGGCACCTCATGGATGCTCAATCCATCCAGCTGGTTCTACAGCGAGGAATCGGCAGAAAGCGCTGCTTGCAGCTACAGTATCAGCCTCGTGAAGAAGCTGCCGACGAATGGACTTGAGAAATACGGACTGGCGCTCGCCAATATCCCCGCATGCAGTCTGCAAGAGTTGCTTGAGAGCGACGACGAGCAATTATCGTCCATCATGATTTTGGATGAGCACTATCGTATTCTGTTCCATCATGACCAGACGTTGATCGGCAAGCCCGTTACCGAAAGCGGATTGCAATCCGGCCTGCTTGACGACGGACCTAGCGGCCAATTCAAGGAAACCATCAATCATAAGGATTATTCCGTTGCCTACTACCGCTCCGAGCTTAACGGCTGGATTTATTTGTCTACCGCATCCATTGCCAGCATGACGAAGGAATCTACGAAAATCGGCACCTATACGCTTTACGTATGCTTGTTAATGCTTACTTTGTCTATGCTGCTTGCTTGGCTTGGATCAAGGCGCATGTACTCGCCGATCCAGCTTCTGCTTAACCAAATTGGAGCGCGTCTGACCGATATTCAACAGCGCAAAACCAATGAGTTTCAGGTTATTGGGGAGCGCGTGGCGCATCTGTTTGAATCCAAGACCGAGCTGGAGAAGGAAGTACGGCAGCATATGCACCAGGTGCGCACCTTTTTTTTCATGAAGGCCTTTCAAGGTCAAATCAAGCCAGGAGATATTAGCGGCAAGCTTGAGCAATTCGGCTATGGCAAGCAGTTGGCCGAATGGAAAACCATGGCCGCCGTTACGCTTCAAATCGACTTCCTTGAGAATAGCCGGTATGCCAAATCCGACTTGGAGCTGCTCCTTTTCGCCGTTCACAATATGATTGAAGAGCTTGTTCCGTACGAGCAACGCCTTGCGCCAGTCATAATGGATCAAACCATTGTCATGATTGTCGGCAGTACGGAGCATGACATCAAAGCTTTCCACACGAGCAATTATGCGCTAACCGAGCATCTGCAGCAGGAAATCGCCAGCTGTCTAAACATACAGGTCAGCATAGGCATCAGCCTGCCACTCAGCAATTTCTCCGCACTGGCAATTGCATACCGCGAGGGGCTGGAAGCGCTGAAGCATCGCATTAAGCTGGGCGAAGGCATCATCATCCCATACGAGAACGTGAACGCAGGCAAGCATTATTTGAATCTCAACTATCCCGTACACATAGAAAACGAGCTTTTGGATGCGATTAAGCTCGCCGATAAGGAACGGTCAAAGGAGCTGCTGCGTTCTTTCTTCCAAGCCGTGTTCGCCGTGGAGATGTCCCCTCAGGAATATCAGATTCCGCTTGCAAGGCTGCTCAACCAGCTATTGATTGTGATGCAGGAGTCGGGCGTGAATTTGAACCAGCTCCATCCTATGAAGAGCTCTCTGCTTGAGGAGCTTCTAAAGCTGCATACGGCAGCGGAAATAGATGATTGGTTCTGGACGATGGTCGCCTACCCCATGGTCAGGATCTTTAAGGATCGGCAGGAAGCGCAGTATCATAATATTTCCGAAAAGATCATCGACCTTGTCCAGCATCAATATGATACAGACCTTACGCTGGAGGAGTGCGCCTCGCGCCTGCATTACAACGCCAATTATTTGAGCAGCGTATTTCGCAAAGAAACCGGTTATTCGTTCAGCGAGTATTTGTCGACGTATCGGTTCAAAATGGCAAAAAAATGGCTTGCGGACAGCGAGACGCCTATCAAAGATATTGCGGCCAAGCTGCGCTACAACAACTCACAAAACTTTATTCGGTCTTTCCGCAAGCTAGAGGGAATGACGCCTGGGCAATACCGGGATAAGCGCCGAGAAGCGGAGCGATAAACCTGCTAGATTCATTTGGAAGATACTATGTTATACTCTTGAAAATAAGAAGGAGGCTTGCATGATGTCATCACGACCGTCAACCGGGGAATATATCCCCTATTATGAGCAGTATATCGGACTTGTAGGCGAAGGCGCCGTTACCGAATTGCTCGCAAGCCAGCTGGCAAGCACGACCGAGCTTCTGTCTGATATTCCCGAGACCCAGGCCGATTACCGTTACGCGGAAGGCAAATGGACGCTGAAGGAAGTGATCGGCCATATCTCGGATACGGAACGCGTCATGTCCTATCGGCTGCTGCGTGCTGCACGCGGCGATAAAACCCCTCTAGCTGGCTTCGATCAGGATGAGTTTATGAGTGCCGCTTCTTTCCAGGATTGGAGCTTGTCGCAAATTATCGAAGACTACATAGCCGTTCGCAAGTCTACTCTCTCCTTACTGAGAGGCTTGTCGGTGGAAGCTTGGCTCCGCCTAGGAATAGCTAACGGCGGCGATGTATCCGCAAGGGCACTTGCTTATATCATTGCCGGACATGAGCTGCATCATCTGAAAATCGTGCACGAGAAATACCTTGCTTGATAAGGATTAACCCTAACAAACTCCTATATGTAAACCTTTTATTATGATAAAATGGTTAACATATAGGAGTTTTTGTTGTAAGGAGCGATGAAGGAATGACGATTAGATTGCGCGGACATCATCTGCTTTGCCTGCTCGGCTACCGCGGCATGGGCTATTCCGATGATTTCTGCACMAACATGACCGCTATTTATGAAAGGCTGCGCACGCAGCCTCACACCCTCGTTGAATTAATAACGGGACCAGATGACGTCTGTCAAGCTTACCCGTCAGACAAAGACAATCATTGCGAGGGAACCGTATACGGCTTGGACGAAGCGGTGCTGTCCAAGCTTGGTCTTGCAGCAGGCATGCAGGAAAGCTGGCACGCCTTGTGCAGCCGCGTGGCGGGTTCGATAGTGCCTGAGGATATTAGCCGTCTATGCACCACCTGCCCATGGGAAAAGTATGGCGTATGCGCTGAAGGTGTAGGTCTGCTAGCAAGCGGACAGCCATTGCCCAAGGTAGGGGCTTGACGCTTAGGCAGACTCGACAATGTAATCCATTCAACTTTCCTCTATCCATCTCCCTTCTGGGAAGGGAAAAGTCAACTCATGTCGAATGATACCGTATGCGAATAATGAAAACCACACTAGCCTTTAAACGTTTCTCCGTCATGTTGCTGTTCTTATGCATTCTACTTAGCCTGCGGTGGGCTTGGGCAACCGTTTTCCCAACAGCCGACGCTCCAAGTCCTGACAATGGCGTGCTTGATTTACGAGGATGGGATTTGCAGCATTCAGCGCCCATGAGATTGGACGGTGAGTGGGCGTTTTTCCCTAACCAGCTAATCGATAATCATGATTTATCTACAACAAATGATCGTTCGTCTACCTATATACAAGTTCCGGGCGATTGGGAAAATTCTTTTCCTGCTAGAGTTGAAGATTCTTTTGGTTACGGCACCTACCGGCTTCGCATATTAATTGATCCATTGAAGGAGCCCGCTGCACTTTGGTTAAAAAAAATCCAATCATCGGCTCAAGTGGAAATTAACGGACACAGCGATCCTGGTATTGGCATGCCTGCCACAAATCAGGACGATTATATACCCAATAGAGTTTCCTTTACGAGCACTTACGCGGAGCTTGGCGTACAGGAGCTTGACGTGTACATTCGAGTGGCCAACTATGAAGACCCCTATAATGGAGGAATCCTGCATTCTATCCGTTTTGGATCCCAGGCGGCTATTGATTTCGAAAGATGGTATTCGATCGGCTTTCAGCTTGTTACTTTTATCGTTTTGCTGCTGCACAGCTTGTATGCCTTTATTTTGTTTTTTCTGAACCGCAGCGAAAGAGCGCCGCTCCTATTCGGCATGATTTCGGTAGCGGCGTCCCTAGCCATTGTCTCGGACAATGATAACCTGCTAATGTTATGGCTGCCCTTCAATTACGCGTGGTCTTTCAAAATCAGGCTGCTTTCTTACATGTGGCTCGCCTATTTGATTGTCTTCTTTTTTAGGAAGTTCACTTCGATATCGCAAGGCCGTAAAGGTTTTTTCGTGTATACGGCCGCACTTATTATCTATTCTATATTTATGTGTGTGGCGCCGACCGCACTCGTTCATGCTACCTATCATTTTAGGATTTTTAGCGCTCTGTATCTTTTTCCTTTTGCATGGCTTATTTACTTGATCATCAGACTCTTTTTTGTAAAAACAACCGACGATGATGCCGTGTTTCTGCAGCTCTCCGGTGCAGCCGTACTGTCCAGCGCGATATGGGGCGCCGTGAACAATGGCATTACCAAAACGGATCTTTATTACCCGGTTGACATGATTGCCGCGATTATTGGATTCTCTGCGTATTCGATTAAAAAGTATTTTCGAAAAACGCAAGAAATTATACAGCTAAACCGTCAACTACGTGAAGCGGATTTGCTAAAAGACCAATTTCTGACCCATACGTCGCATGAGCTTAGAACGCCTTTGCACGGCATTATGAATATTGCGGAAACGGTACTTCTGCATGAGAAGGACAGACTCCACTGGAAAAGCATGAGGGATATGGATTTGCTCGTTAAAATAAGCAAGCGTATGTCTCATTTGCTCGCCGATCTTCTCGACATCACAAGGCTGCGGGAACATCGAATCGTGCTGCAAAAGGAGCCTTTACACGTGCAGGCGCTGCTTCCTGGCGTAGCAAGCATGCTACGTTTCATGTACGAAAACAAGCCAATCGATCTAAAGCTGCATGTAGATCAGAGTTTTCCCGCCGTATTGGCCGATGAGAAAAGATTAGTTCAGGTGCTCTACAACTTAATGCATAATGCGATCAAATTCACAGAAAGAGGAACCATATCCATTACGGCGGAAACCCATGATGGAAATGCGATTATCCGCTTCTCCGATACTGGCGTCGGTATGGACGAAGAGACGGCGGCCCGAGCTTTCCAGCCATACGAGCAGGGAACGCACGGCATTAACGAAGGAAGTGGAATCGGACTCGGATTAAGCATCTGCAAGCAATTGATAGAGCTTCATAACGGTTCGTTCACGGTTCAATCGGAGCCAGGCAAAGGAACGGTGTTTAGCTTTAGCCTGCCCTTGGCCAATTCCTCTTTCTCTACTTCGTTACAGCAGTCCCTTACTGAGGATGGAGCAGCAATCGAGCTTGCAGCGGCCTCGTTGGTCAATAACGAAGATCCGAGCGTGTGGGCAGAGACCCATGCAGCATCACCCCCACAATCATCAAATGACAACAGAATTCATATTCTTGCCGTTGATGACGATGCCGTTAATTTGAAGGTGCTTGTGTCCATTCTTTCGACTGAATCCTATGCGATTACCACGGTGAGCTCTGGCGAAGAAGCGTTGAGGATGCTAGATATTCGACAATGGGATGTATTGATGATTGACGTCATGATGCCGCATATGTCCGGCTATGAGCTGACACGGAAAATAAGGGAGCGCTTTTCCTTGTCAGATCTCCCCATTTTATTATTGACTGCTCGAACTCAGTCCGAGGATATCTATACCGGGCTGTTAGCCGGTGCCAATGACTACGTAACGAAACCTGTCGATGCATTGGAATTGAAATACCGCATGAGGACGCTAACGAACCTCAAACAATCGATACATGAGAGCATGCGTATGGAAGCCGCTTATTTGCAGGCGCAGATCCAGCCTCATTTTTTGTTTAACACTTTAAATTCCATATCGGCCTTAAGCGCTATCGACACCGATAAAATGCAAGAGCTTGTCGAGGCCTTTGCGGACTATCTCCGCATCAGCTTCAGTTTTTTGAATACGCAGCCTGTTATCGATTTATCTCACGAAATCGATTTGGTCAAAGCCTATCTCTTTATTGAAAAGTCACGTTTCGAACAACGATTGACAGTGGACTGGGATATTGATGCCGATTGTCAGCTCAGCCTTCCACCGCTTACGATTCAGCCGCTTGTGGAGAACGCGGTCAAACATGGCCTTACCCGTATTCAGGGCGTTAAGGTAACCATACGCGTGACTCGCCAAGGCGATTATGCCTACATTGAGGTGAAGGACGATGGGATCGGAATGGACGAAGAAACGGTCGCTAGACTGCTTAACCAGCCTAGCGCAGCCAAGAGCGGAATCGGCCTGTACAATACGAATCGGAGATTAATAAAGAAATATGGCCAAGGCTTGATCATCCACAGCAAACCCGAAGAAGGTACTAGCGTGTCCTTTCCTATTCCCTTGTACGCCAGTGATTCTTCAAAAATATGAAATTCATAACGAACGGCAATGCCGCTTGATCCGAGCATGATATCCTACACTCGTTAATTCATGATCTTAGATCGCAGTGATGTCACTGTAAAAAGAAAGCGGCAAGGCTGGGCACTATGCCAGCCTTGCCGCTTTCGCGTATGAGCTCCTAATTTACACTTAGCTGCTCTAGCCCGTTCATATACGGCCGGAGAGCCTCCGGTATCCGAATTGCCCCGTCCTCACACTGATGATTCTCAAGCAGCGGAATTAAAATACGCGGACTTGCAACAGCCGTGTTATTTAACGTATGGCAGAACCTCAGCGTTCCTTCCTCTGTCCGGTAACGGATATTCGAGCGGCGTGCCTGGAAGTCATGGAGGTTCGACGACGAGTGCGTCTCCCCATAGCTCGCTCGGCTAGGCATCCACGTCTCGATATCGTATTGCTTATACGTTTTTTGCGACATATCTCCGGTACAGACTGCCATGACTCGATATGGCAGCTCAAGGAGTCGCAGCAGCTCCTCGGCATTCGCTGTTATTTCCTGAAGGATCGCCTCCGACAGCGCCGGATCCGCCTGGCAGAGTACAACCTGCTCTACCTTGGCGAATTGATGTACACGGTATAAACCATGCACGTCTCTGCCCGCCGAGCCAACCTCGCTGCGGAAACACGTCGATGCCGCTGCCAGCTTAATGGGAGCCTCGACATCCACGATTTCATTCGCGTAATACATAACCATCGGCACCTCCGAGGTGCCTACCAGCCATTTGTCATCATCCGATATCCGATAGGTCTGATCTTCCCCAAGCGGGAAAAAGCCCGTGTTGCTCATTGCCTCAGTGCGAACCATCAATGGCACCTCCAGCGACGTAAATCCCTTGCCCACCAGCATATCGAGCGCAAGCTGCTGGACCGCACGATGCAGCATGACCCCTGCTCCCTTGAGGTAATAATTACGGCTGCCCGCCGCCTTGACTCCCCGCTTGACGTCAATGAGATCATGCAGCTCACCGAGCGCCATATGGTCCTTTGCCTCAAATCCGAAGCTCCGAGGCAAGCCAACCTTCCTTACCTCAACATTGTCAGCGTCCGACCTGCCAACAGGCGTATCCGGCGATACGATGTTAGGAACGAGCAAGAGCAGCTCTGCTAATTGATGGTCAACGATCGCAAGCTCTGCTTCCGCCGCTCCCAGCTTCTCATTCGTCTCCGTTACTTGCAGCTTCGCCTGTGCCGCTGCTCCTTCAGCCCCTTGCTTGATTAGTCTGCCAATCTGAAGCGAGAGCTTATTCCGAGCTTCCCGAAGCATCTCAGTCTCCTGAAGCAGCGTACGCTTTTTCTCATCCCGCAGCAGCAGCTCTTCAAGCGACAGCCTAATTCCCTTCTGATCTGCCGCCATCTGTACTTGCTCCGCATTCTGCCTGATCCATTTCAAATCCAACATGCTACCGCGCTCCTTTTGATTAGAAATACAAAAAACGCCCTCATCCCTATGGGACGAGGAGCGCTTTGTACTCGCGGTGCCACCCAAATTGACCAAACAGACGAGCTGTTCAATCCTCTTTGATCCGCTGTAACGGGCGGTCCCGGTAAACTTAGGGGGAGGCTTCTGCCTCTCCTTGACGAGAACGCCTCCGAGTTGGAATCTCTTCACTGGCGTGATCCGATTATTAATTTCTAGTACTATAGCATAGGAATCGCAAGAAAAACAAGTGCATCTTCCTAAAAAATGTTCCTTCTAACGATTTTAATAAACATGCTTTTGAGAAGCAAACTTACGCTATAGGGTTGAAAATATAAAGATAGGCTTACAATAGGTGAGAATAGACCTTTGCTGGCTGAACTTAAGCCGCCAACATTAAGGAGACTGTCATGTATAATAAGTTAACGAAGTTCATGAATAGAATAAGCATAAGCTTAAAAATAAGCCTTATTGCGTTTGTCATCATTGGCATTGCTCTAACGATCTACGGTAGCTCCGGGCAATCCATTGCGAGAGCTATGGCAAACCAATCAATCACCCTTGAGGATAATCCCTTCGCGCCTGCCGGAATCAACGATCCAGCAGCTTTTATTAAGCTGTTTAAGGCTACCCAAGCAGCCGTTGCCGCAGATGACAAAGCGGCTGTCGCGGCATTCATCCTGCTGCCTCTGCACGTAAACGGACCAACACCGTTTGCGATTCGCTCCAAGGAAGCGTTCATCGCGCAGTACGATAACATTATGACCAAGCCTATCAAGGACGCGCTTGCCGCACAAAAGGTCGAAGAGCTGTTCGTTCGAGACCAAGGCGTCATGGTCGGAAACGGCGAGCTCTGGTTCGGGGTAATCGATGGACAGCCTCAAAGGTACGGCTTAATTGCCGTTAATCCTGTACAGAGAAATAGCGAGCGATAAAAAACCAAATGCCGCGCTTCTCCCATCACGAGTCAATCTGTACGTAAACGACACTACGAGCTGGCGAGCGCATTGCGAAAGGCCAAAATATATTTCGCTTGGTCGAGCGGGTTGACGCCTCGGCGAACCCGCTCCGCCTTCACATCCGGCGGACACTCTCTGTAGCCAGCAAAAAAGGTCGATAAGGCACCTCTTCCTTTCGTAAGCGAACCGAACCTTGCAGGGAACTCCAGTGAGGTAGCTACCGGCATTGTGCCTTCGAGCTCCATTCGCTCCTGCCTCATAACAGGTGTGCCGAATTCTCCCCGCATTTGAATCAATTCGTTCATCAGCTTGCCTCCCGTCTCCTCCGGCACCGAGATTCGGAATGAAAGCATGGGTTCCAGCAATTTCACCCCAGTGCGGGCTAATCCATCCATAACGCCCATAGGCGTCGCGAGTGCAAAATCAAGCGGATGCGTATGCCAGACATGATGCTCGCCTTCTATTAGCGTCACTTTCACGTCCGTCACTTCCCACCCAAAGAGACCTTGCTGCAGCGCTTCAGGCACGCTCCGCGCCACCTCGTTCTGATACCGCTCCAGCAGCCGTTCCGGCCGCACGACCGAGCTATAGACAAGCCCGCTGCCGCGCTCGCCCGGTTCAATCCGGAACCGCATAATCGCCCAGCACGGCTTTGGCATCGTATAGGCTATGAAGCCCTCGCCCGCCTCCACCGGCGTCTCTTTGTAGATAACGGAAGGCTGGCTGAATTCGACCTTTAAGCCGTATCTATCTTGAAGCACATGCGTCAGCACTTCGATCTGAATCGGCCCCATCACCTTGAGGTGCAGCTCCCGCTGCTCCTGAAGCCACTGCAGATCGAGCAATGGATCCTCGTCGGCAAGCTCCTGCAGGGCGGCAACGACTGACGGGTATTCGGCCTCGCTGCCCCAGCGCACCTGAACGGTGAGCAGCGGCACTGCAAGCCGCGTCTCACCGGGAACATAGTCCGCGCAGCCGACAATATCGCCGATCCGCGCCTGGTTCCATCCGCAGACGGCAGCGATATCGCCTGCGGCCAGCAGACCGACATCCTCTGCCTTCTGGCCATCGATCTTGCGGATTTGAGTAATCTTCTCCTCTATCTGCTGTGTTACATTTCTCACCGAATCACGATTGCGAATGATACCGCTATATAAGCGTACGTAGGCAATCCTTCCCATCGCTTGGTCACGCTCAATCCGGAATACCACGCCGGATACCGGGCCATCCTGTACAGCTAACGGCCCTGGCAGCAGCGCTGCCATCGCCTGCAGCAACGGCTCGATGCCAATGCCTTTATTCGATGCGCCGAATAAAACGGGAAATAGCTCACCGCTGTGTGTAAGCTCTGGCAGCCTTCGCACCAGCTCCTCTCGCGGCAGATTTCCATGATCCAAATAGTGAAGCAGCAGCGCTTCCTCGCTTTCGGCCACCGTTTCCTCGAGCAGCTGCAAATAGCCCTGTACCTCATCCGTAACTTCACCTGCTATATCCAGCACGCTCATTGAGCCATTAAAGCTGTCCTCCGTGCCGAGCGGAGCTTGAATAGGCGCCGCCTGAGTCGATAGCAGCCTTCTCACTTGCTTCAGTGTTCTCTCGGCATCCGCACCGATCCTGTCCATTTTGTTCACGTAGATGAGCGTTGGAATATTGCGTTCCCTTAGCGCATGCCAAATAACCTCCGTTTGCGCCTGCACGCCCTCTACTGCTGAAAGAATAAGAACCGCTCCGTCCATTACTCGCAAAGACCGTTCAACCTCAGACAGGAAATCGACATGCCCTGGCGTGTCCACCAGGTTCACGGTCATCCCTTCCCAGCTAAAGCGCGTCGCCGCAGCGCGTACCGATATGCCTCTCGTGCGCTCCACCTCAAGAAAATCGGTTTGCGCCGTGCCTGCATCCACGCTGCCAAGCGACCGAATACGCCCGCTGCGGAATAATATTTGCTCCGTCGTTGTCGTTTTCCCCGCGTCAACATGAGCGAAGATTCCAATATTTCTTATATATTGTTGTGCAATAGGCTCCATCTCGCATATCTCCCTCGAACGCTCATTCTTTCCTTATCGTAACGTTGAAAGCGCATTACAGCAAGCATCTGCTGTCGTTATATGATGTGCCTAATAGAAAAGGGATGCCCGAAAGGCTTCATAGCCTCCTGAGCATCCCTTGCTGGTAAGGTCTATCCGTGCATAACTGGCGCTATGTCCTTCTGCTCGCGCTTGACCAGCGCGTGCTTCTCCCACGCCCTGCTGCGCCAGCGGAAAAACATAATGAACGCACGCAGCCACTCATCTGCAGCAATAGCCAGCCAAATGCCAGCCAAGCCCAAATCAAGCTGGAAAATAAAGAAATACCCGAGCGGCAAGCTCATGGCGACCATCGAGAACATGCCTACCCATAGCGGGTATTTCGCATCTCCCGCCGCGCGCAGCGAATTGACAAGCACGATGTTGATCGTACGTCCCGTCTCAAGCACGATGCTCAGAAGCAGAACGTTTACGCCAAGCCGGATAATCTCCTCATCGTCCGTAAACATTCGCATGAGCGGCTCGCGGAACGCGATTACGAGCAGCACCGCGAATAAGGTAACGCCGCTTGCCCAGCGCACGCTTTTCCACACGCGGTGATATGCGGTCGACGGCTCGCCCGCACCGACCAGCCTGCCGACAATAATAGAGGTCCCCATGCCAATCGCGAATGCGAACAAATACGTAAACATCGAGATGTTATTCGCATAGTTTTTGGCTGCCAAGGAGGCTGCTCCAAGGTAGGTTGCGTAGAACAAAAACACGATTTGGCACGTTTGGTACATCACCTGCTCCAGCGCAGACGGTATGCCGATTTTTAATATTTTCGAAATATATTCCTTGGACATGTTGAAATAGTAACGCAGCTCCACCCGGACCGACATAATCCGATACAGCATCCAGAAAAATACCGCAAGCGCCAAACCGCGACTGATGACCGACGATAACGCCGCGCCTTGCACTCCCATTTCTGGGAAGCCGAAGTTCCCGAATATGAGCAAATAGTTGCCGATAATGTGGATGATATTCATACCCAGCGATACGTACATCGCTTCCTTCGTAAAGCCGTGAACACGTATAATGGCCGCAACCGAGTTGATAATCGCCTGCAGGAAAATCATACCGCCAACAATGGATAGGTAACTCTTCGCATGAACGAGAATTTCACCTTGCAAATTCAACGTTTGAAGCAAATGTCCGCCAAACAGCACGAAGGTTAAGCTGATCAGCAGCCCGACCGCTAAATTAAGCGTGACGGCAAGCGCTGATATTTTGGCCGCTTCAATAAACTTGCGTGAACCGATATATTGCGCAACTACGATGGAGGCCCCGTTGCCGATGACTTCCAGAAGTAGGATAGCGATATGCAAATATTGATTGGCCGCTCCCACACCGGATACCGCATTATCCGAGATCGCGCTCAGCATAAGCGTATCCGCGATACCCATGAGCATAAATAAAAAGATTTCTAAAAATATGGGCCATGTCAGAAAAAATAAATTAATATTTTTCGGATCCTGCTGCCCTTGTTCGTTACCGGCTTCTGCCGCTGCCATGATGTCACCTTCTTCTAATAGGAAAAGTAAAGCACAGGTATCGTAGCATATCAGCAGGGCTATTGCACGCAAGAATTGCGATTTTACGCGAATAAAATGTTGGTAGTTTTAATGTAAACGCATACGTGAATTTTTCGCCAAATTCTATCAAGCGTAAACGGCTATCGTCGTCCTTTGGCGGCGTAAGCTATCGTTTCGCGGATGAAATATAGGCATAGGAATAAGAGTGAAACTTACACTTTCCTATATCTTAAAAAAAGACTGCCCCAAAGCCGCCTAAGCAGCCTCGAAACAGTCTTCCTCTTTATAATATAAAATGATAGATATCATTATTGCTCTTCAGACTCTTCTTCGGCTGCTTCTTCCTCAGCCGACTCTTCCTCTTCTTCCTCTGCAGCATCTTCCTCTACCGCAGCGGCAGCTTCTTCCGCTTCCTCTTCTTCCAATTCAGCTTCAACAGCTTCTACTGCCTCTTCCGCTGGAGCCTCTTCTGAAATCAGTTCTGCGGTTTCTTCCACGCCTTCTTGAACTACTTCTTCCTCTTGGCTCATGTTATCACCTCCTGCCTCTTAATACCTTAATAATAGCGCTTTCATAGAACTAAACAAGAGGTGTAAAATGTCGTTTCATAAGAAGTATTTCCGCTTTTTGTAACGTTCGATTTCTTTCGCGAATTTACGACGATTCTCCCCCCGCCACAGGTCTAGGACCGCGTTCGGACCTGCGGCGGTTTTTCATTGCTTCCGTACTAGATAAGATAAATGACGACTAGTAAACGCGTCTTCGAGACGCATGAAACCGCATTCCAACTTATTCTTCAGGAGGCTACACCGATGTACTCATTGCTCATTAATTTAGAGCTCGGCGCTTTAATGCTATTCGTTGTTTTTTCACTCATTACGGCGGGGAAAGCAGCCAAGATCATTTACGGCAAAACAGAAAAGCAGCTTAACATACAGACTCGCAAGCTCGTGTTCTGGTCCGTGTGCCTAACCTTGCTTGCTTCCATAATCGCTGGTGCGGATACCGTGCTTGCGGCTACGGCACACCCGCTGTTTTGGCTGGATCGGCTGTTCGTACGAACGCCGCTTGCCGTCTTGCCGGTTCTCCTGATCTGGTTCTACTCTATCCCCAGGCTTCGCAAGCTGTTGCATCGAACGAACGGACGGACAGCGCTTGCGCCAGACGTCGCACGCAGGCGGCAAGCTTCCGATCCTGCTTTCATCGTCCCGTTTCAGCTTTCGGCCTTATGCTCTGCCGCATTGTTTTATTTCGCATTCGTACCGCCTATTCCGTTCCAATGGACGGCCATAACGATTCCAATCACCTCGCTCCTCTTTTTTGCCTGCTTGCTGTGGATGCTGCAAACCCGGCGTAATCAACTGGCCGCAGAAGCACCGCTCATCTATCGCCCGTGGAGGCGCAGACTGACGCATAGCGGCGTGCTGTTAGCCCTATTGGCTGTAGGCAGCATTCCATTCCTAACCGCATTGGAGAGCAGCAAGCTGCCCGATAGACTCAGTATGATGGCTGGCAAAGCCGATTACGGCATCGCTAATGCTCCTTCGAACGGCAAAGCAATGGCCGGGCATCAGCACGCAGCTGCCAGCAGCCAACCAAGCACGGAAACAGCGCCCGTCTCGGTAAAGGAGTTGACCGGACCGCTTTCAGGAAACCCGGACAGGCGTTTCACGCTTACAGCGGAGCGCAAGAGCGTTACGCTTGGTTCTGGCGAGCAAGTTAAAGCATGGACCTATAACGGCCAAGTGCCCGGCCCCGAGCTTCGGATGAGGAAAGGCGAGCTCGTCGAGGTTATCCTTCACAACAAAGACATTGAGGCTGGCGTTACCCTGCACTGGCACGGCCTCGACGTGCCGAACGCGGAAGACGGGGTTGCCGGCGCAACGCAGGATGCCGTCATGCCCGGCGAAACTTATACTTACCGTTTCATAGCTGAGCAGGCAGGCACCTTTTGGTATCATTCACATCAAAACTCCAAAACCGCTGTTCAAAAAGGCTTATTCGGCGCACTCATCGTAGAGCCCTCCGATGCTGCCGCCGATCATTTCGAGGACATCACCGTGATCACACACATATGGGAAGGTGCTGGCATGTCCATTGGAGGCAAACGGGGCATCCAGCGAAAAAAGATTGCACCAGGCACAACCGTTAAGCTTCGGCTTATCCATACCGATGACTGGGTTCGCCAATCCTATGCTTTGACAGGCGCTTCCTTTAAGGTTACCGCCATTGATGGAACCGACCTGACCGGACCAAGCGAGCTCCATGACCAGAGCCTTGAGCTCCTTACCGGCGGCAGGTACGATATCACCTTTATCATGCCGGACTCTCCTGTATTTCTGCGGGTTGGAAACGGCGATTCCTTGGGCATACTGATGAGTAAAGATGGCCACGGAGAAGCACCGATTCGCCGCAAGACTACAACCTTTGATCCGACGCACTACGGAACTGCGGCAACAACGGCCCCCTTTGATCTCAACAGCAAATTTGATCGCGAGTTTATGATGGTGCTGGATAACCGGTTTGCCTTCTTCAACGGCGGATTCGCCGCTTACGATACGATCAATGGTGCTGTCTTCCCGAATACGCCGATGTTCATCGTCAAGGAAGGCGATCTCGTCAAAACAACCATCGTAAATCGCAGCTCCGTCGAGCATCCCATGCATCTGCATGGTCATCATATGCTCGTGCTGTCGCGCAACAACGAGCCTGTTACGGGCAGCCTTTGGTGGTCCGATACGCTGGATGTCGCACCTGGAGACTCCTATGAGGTCGCGTTCCGCGCAGACAATCCCGGCATCTGGATGGACCATTGCCATAACCTGGTGCACGCCGCTGCCGGCATGACAATGCATCTCATGTACGAAGGTGTTGTTTCACCCTATGAGGTGGGAACGGCGACGCCTAACCACCCTGAGTAATCGATACTGGACTTTAGTCTAGTTCGTAATTTTACCTTCAGCAGGAGGACAGCCGTTTTTGTTCTATGCTATGCTGAGAACAGCTAATAAAACGTGGATTGGGGTGCTATTGAACAATGAATGTTAATGTAAGAACCATTAGCGGGTTTGTCCTGCTTCTGCTCGGCGCTTGCCTGTTTCTCAACCAAGGCGAAACCTTCGGACCTGGCAAAATATTTGCCTATTTCTGGCCATCGCTATTCGTTATCCCGCTCGGTCTCTTCTTTCACTGGATGTACTTTTCCATGGTTGGAAGAAAAGGCGTCGGCCTTCTGATCCCCGGCGGCATTCTGTTTGTCGCAGGCGTTATTTGCCAAATTGCAATGTTATTCAATAACTGGGTTTACATGTGGCCGGGCTTTATCCTCGCCGTTGCAGTCGGCCTATTCGAATTTTACTGGTTCGGCAACCGCAACAAATGGCTGCTCATTCCAATCAACATTCTGAGCGTGCTGTCACTTCTCTTCTTCGCGGTATTCTCGATTGGCTCCTTCTATAATAAGTTTGTACTCAGCCAGCCGATTATCGCCATCGTATTTATCCTTGCCGGTGCCATGATCCTACTAATGAAGCGGAAAGACGCTTAACCACTTCCTCCGGCTATGTGGTATAATCACAAGCATCGCAACAGCTGCTTCGCAAACCTAAGCCCATGCTTACGAAGTGGTTTGCTTCGCAAACCTTTAGGAGGAATTAGATGCTTTCTTTTGAACAAAAGCTTGCTATTATTGAGGCATTTCCCGAATTGGAACGGAAGGACGTCTCTCTCGGACGAACCAACTTCCATTACGAGGAGAGCGCCCATGAGAAAAAATCGGTCGTGCACCATCTGCATCCGAACGGAAACGGCTATGTCTTCGCCGGACTAGTGCCTGGTGTAGCGACGGATGACAAGGGACTTGTCAATATTCGCGACTTTACGGAGGAGCAGCTTCGCGCGATTATCGAGAAATCGATTAGCTCGCTTGCTATTGCACCCCCGGAGAAGCCGGAATCCAAAAAGAAGAAAAAGAAAAAGCCGCCGCTGGAACAGAAATGGATTGGCCCGGACGACGCGGTACTCACTTTGCTTTTTGAAGAAGACCTGTGGTATTTGTATGCGGATCTCAATCTGGAATCAGCCTTTGAAACCTATGAGGAAGCTGAGCAATACTTGGAAGAAGAGCAGTTCACTCGCGCTTAGCTTCTATACGTTTGATATTGAACGGAGAAACAGAACCCTGTTTCTCCGTTTTTTTATGAGGTACATTCCTTATTCCAACAAATATTTTAAGAATTGCCCTAAGAAACGACAGGAATTATGTAGACCCGTGTCTAATTGTAGTAAGTGCACCTTAGACTTTGGGGGGATATCCTGTTGTCCATTAAAGCCAAGCTATCATTATCGATTTCTATCATTGTTGCAGTCATTTTGGCACTGAGCTTATCCATCTATTACTTCTCTTCCAAGGCTGAGGTACAATCAAGTCTCGAACAGCAAGTAAACAATATCGCAAAGCAAATCAGTCTCACGATTACGGCATCGGAGAGCGCAAAGCAGTCCATGGAGGATGCAATCGGCGAGAAGCTGAGACTAGCTGCCATTGCGGCAAAAGCACAGCTCGATCCCGATATCGCCAACGTGAAAAACGAGCAACTCGTAGAGCTTAGCCGCAAAATTGGCGTCGACCACATTACACTTTGGAAGCGTTTCGGCAATGATGTGATCGCTTTGAAATCATCCGACCCCAATGAAATCAACATGAGCTCCAAAACATGGGATTACTGGCATATCGCGTTTCTTCAGCTTTTTAAAAACCATAATGTTACGATTCCACAGGGGCAAAAGCTCGAAAACTATTGGTCAGGTCCATTTAACTTCTCCACCTCGGACCCTAAGAAGATTAGAAAATGGGGAGACTATTACGACGGAACGACCAATTATATGATCAATCCCTACGTTAATGCGCAGGTGCTGCTAGATTTCGATTATTCGATTGGCACGAACTCCATTGTGAATAAGATTATAGCTAATCAGCAGGATATTCTTGAAATAACCGGATTTGATCCGCAGTTTTTCGGCAAAAGGCCGATTATCAAAATGAAAAAGGGCATTCCCGTATACAATTTGGACGTACGCGATATCCCGTTTGGCCAATATACCTATAAAGATCAAGAAAACGACTCCATACATATCCAGAATGCCTTGGAGACCAGGCAAGCGGTCACTGCTAAGAGCAACATCATGGGCAAGCAGGTCATGAAAACGTTTATTCCAATCACAATCGATAAAACCTATGTCATCTGTATCAGCTTTGACCAACAGGCCATTCTAAAGCCGCTTAATAAACAGCTTATCATGCAATCGATCATTTCATTATGCCTTGTTCTCTTGTCTATGCTTGCCAGCTATTTCATTGCCGGCTTCATGCTTCGTGGCTTGAATCAAATTCTAAGCAAAGTAAATGCGATTGCATCAGGCGATTTCGGCCAGCTCATTACGATTCGCAGCAATGACGAGCTGGGCTTGCTTGCTTCAAGAATTGACACGATGGGCAGCAACTTGCACAGCTACACCACGCAGCTTCAGGATACGGCCGAGGAGCTCCGTAGTACAAAGCAGTATTTGGAGTCCTTCGTTAACCATACCTCTGATGCCATTCACGTATCGGATTTGTCCGGCAGCGTCATTCAGGTAAATAAGGCGTTCGAAAAAATGTATGGCTGGTGCGAGGAAGAGGCTCTTGGCAAGCCGCTGGAAAATGTGCCGCCTGACTATCTAAGCTCACATCAAGAGCTTGAATCTACCGTGCTGCGCGGCGGCTCCGTCACCGATTTTGAAACGGTGCGTTATAGCAAATCCGGCGAGCTTATCGATTTAAGCCTAACGATTTCGCCCATTCGCGATGAGCTTGAAGCGATCATTGCGATAGCGACTATTTCTCGCAATATCACCTCGCGCAAGCAGTCGGAGGAAATCATCAGACGTTCCGAGAAGCTTTCGGTTGTCGGCCAAATCGCGGCAGGCGTGGCGCACGAGGTACGCAACCCGCTGACGACGCTTAGAGGCTTCGTGCAGCTGCAGCAGAAGACAGGCAGCCTATCGCAAGCTAACCTGGAGGTTATGCTAGGAGAGCTCGATCAGATCAACATGATCGTAAGCGAATTTCTCGTATTCGCTAAACCACAGGCGACTCATTATCAGGCGGTTAACATTCTTCATCTCGTGAGCGATATTATGATGCTGCTTGATTCAGAAGCCAAAATGAGCAATGTTCAGCTTGACCTGCTTGCTGATCCCATGCTACCTGAAGTCATTGGCGAGGCTAACCAGCTGAAGCAGGTATTCGTAAATATAATGAAGAATGGCATTGAATCCATGCCTAAAGGCGGCATGCTGTCCATTAAGCTTGAATGCTGTCGACAAGAATCGATTATTATACAATTTATTGATCAAGGCTGCGGCATCAAAGAAGAGGATCTTATACGCTTAGGCGAGCCCTTCTTCACGAAGAAAGTAAGCGGCAATGGACTAGGCTTAATGGTGAGCCAGCAGATTATTGCTGCGCACAAAGGCTCCATCGTCTTCCGAAGCGACTATGGCAAAGGAACCTGCGTAGAGATTACGCTGCCTATGCGTACTTAGAAGACCTAAGCATGCTGCCAGAACGACATCAAACGAGCGGTTTTGCTTTTTGATTTTCTATATGCGCAGTCAAAGCAGGCCAAGAACCCATTATAGAGTTCTAGGCCTGCTTTGTTGTTTATGCTTCTATGTCATTTAGGAAACATAGAACCTAATAGAAGACTGGAATTTCAAAAAAAGCCTAGTATCAAATTTTCCGCTATAAAGTTCTGTTCCATTCGGAATTCGTCGTATAACCACGAAATTTATATTTTTTTGAAGTAAAGCGAGCTCATATGGTAAAATGTGTCCGAAGCCTTTTTGCATGTGATGGGAAGACTTAGATTATAACGTACGATCATTCCGCGATATTGGAGCCGCTTATGTTGATGACTATGGATACCCCTATTTCTCAGTATATAATTTTTGTCGTTATTTCCGGTGTTCTTAGCGTGCTGCTTGCCATATATGCATACAACAACAAGAAAAAGTTCACAGGCATGAAAGTATTTATGTGGTCGACCATTCTATCCGCCGTATACACCTTTGCATTTGCCTTTGAGCTCGCCAGTGATTCGCTTAGCGAGATTCGTTTCTGGCTGAATATCGAATATCTCGGCATGCCATTCATCTCCCCCTTAAGCTTGCTGCTGATTATGATTTATGTCGGTATCGAGAAGTTCAATACGTTTAAGAAATCTTGGTTCTTTTTTATTATTCCTTTCATCTCGCTATTAATGGTAACAACTAATGAATATCACCATTTATTTTATAAAGATCTATTTCTGAACCCTAATATCGAAAAGCCTATGGTTGATGTCATACCCGGCCTATGGTATTACGTCCACGGAAGCTACACTTCCGGCTCTATGTTTGCCAGCTTATTCCTATTGTACCGATATTGGCGGAAGACCAAATCCATCTACCGCAAGCAAATGATAACGCTAGCTATCGGCATTATGCTCCCTATGTTGGGAGCGCTCGCTTACGTGCTCGGCATTACGCCTCTTGGTATGGATCCTGTGCCCATATTAATGTGCATTACATCAACCTTATATGTGACTTCGATCTTTTCGACCTCGCTTCTCACCGTTGCGCCGATTGCGCGTGAGCACATATTCGAGAGCATGCGCGATGGCGTGCTTGTCCTTAACTTGGAAAATCAAATCATGGATTTCAACGGAGCCGCTGCCAAAATCATACCCGCCCTGACTCCCGAAACAATCGGCCAAAAGCTGGATCATGTCTGGAAGCGCGGAGCGGAGACTGGTGCCTTCTCCATAGGCTCGGACGACACCCTCGACCATGAGGAGGAGCTCAAATGGGTACGCGGCGGAGAAACCTTCTATTATCGGATAAGGTCCTCCAAGCTTCTTAAGTCCAATGGCCAACTCGCTGGCAGAACCATCGTCATGATCGACGTTACCGAGCATACGTTGCTTCAGCATAAGCTTCGCTATCTCGCGGAGATCGATGGCCTTACTTCTATATATAACCGTACCTTTTTCATGGAAAAAAGCAGAGAACTGCTGGCATCTGCTCACCAAAGCCAAGCCCCGCTCTGCTTTATTTTGTTTGATATTGACCACTTCAAGCAGATTAATGACCGTTATGGACATAGCGTAGGCGATTTCGCTCTAAAGCATATCGTCATGATTTGTCAGCAATTTCTGCCCGACCACGCCTTGCTTGGCCGGTACGGCGGCGAGGAATTCGCTGTCAGCCTGCCGAATACAACGCTTGCGCAAGCCGGACAAACAGCAGAATTGCTGCGTGCAGAGATTGCCGCCAACCCGCTTTATAGTTCGGCTAAAGCGATTACGATTACCGCAAGCTTCGGCGTTACACAGGCTCGAACCGCGGATATACCGCTTGAAATGCTGCTGAGTGAAGCAGACATCGCCTTATACCGGTCAAAACATACAGGAAGAAATGCTGTGCATCTGTCCAATAACGGCAGCATACATGCTTTTCAAGAAAAATAACGATACTAGCAGGAAAGAGATAGGTGGGAATGACTTATGCTTAAAGCAGCTAACCTGCGCGACAAATTGCGTTTTCGTCCTAGCCCTCCGCAGGTTATGACCTTTGGCTTTATCTTGCTTATATTGGTTGGAGCGCAGCTCCTGTCTCGGCCTATCTCCTACACGAACGATACTTCTATCTCCTACTTAGACGCTTTGTTCATGTCGGCAAGCGCAACGTGCGTGACTGGCCTTACCGTACTGAATACAGGAACTCATTTCTCCACTTTCGGACAGGTTGTCATTATCCTATTAGCCCAGATCGGCGGTCTAGGCTTTATGACAATGGCAACCTTATTTGCTCTGCTATTCCGCAAACGGATTTCGTTCCGAGAACGGCTAGTGCTGCAGGAATCGATGAATTACGGATCAACGGAGGGCATCGTGCGCATGATTCGTAAAGTTTTGCTATATGCTTTAGTAATCGAGCTGTCCGGCGCTATTTTGCTGAGCGGCTATTTCATGCTGGAGATGCCGGTAGGCCAATCCATTTATTTTGGCATATTCCACAGTATCTCGTTTTTCAACAATGCAGGCTTTGATTTATTCTCACAGTTTCCAGAGCGCGCCAGCAGCCTTATTCATTATGTAGAGGATCCGTTCGTCAACATCGTATCCATGCTGCTTATTTTTTTCGGAGGAATTGGCTTCATTGTTATTTCAGAGCTGGTGACTTATCCCAAAAACAGAAAGTTCAGCTTGCACAGCAAGGTGGTTTTATCGGTCACCGGCGTACTTACCGCATTCGGTGCCATTGTCATTTTCGCGCTCGAGTTATCCAATCCGCATACGCTGCAGCCATTGTCGGCAATCGGCAAATTTCTCGGTGCTTTGTTCCAGTCCGTCACCGCGCGTTCAGCAGGTCTGAGTACGATTGACCCCTCTATGCTTAGGGAAGTGACACAATTTTTCCTTATACTGCTTATGTTCATCGGCGCAGGTCCAGGTTCAACGGGAGGCGGTATCCGTGTGACGACCTTCGCTATACTCATAGGCGCGATTATTGCAATGATGCGCGGCAAGGATGACGTCGTACTGTTCCGTTATCGCATTGCCAAGCAGCAAATCCATCAAGCAATTATGTTCACAATGATCGCCTTCTCCATCATTTGCGGAGCGACGATGCTGTTGTCCATAACGGAAACCGGTTCGTTTCTAGCCATCTTGTTCGAAGCTACTTCCGCGTATTGTACGGTCGGCATGTCAGCAGGGTTAACCAGTCACCTCAGCGAAATCGGCAAGGTTATCATCATTTTGCTCATGTTCGTCGGCCGTTTAGGTCCTGTTACGCTCGCTTTCGCGCTCAATACGCGCTCGAAGAAGGAGCTGTACCGCTTTCCCGAAGGGAAAATCACAATCGGCTAAGCTGCGGTTTGCATCTGTAATCCGACCAATGATACGATAAATGAGGACAAGTCATTTGCATTATTAAAGGAGCTTTCGTTCTTATGTCATTACATTCACATACCCACTTGGGCAATTCCGCTGATGATGCGGCATTAGACAGCATGGGGCGCGTACTGATCGTGACCGCCGTTGAAGCTGAGCGGGAAGCGGTCCTTCGCGGATTAGCTGGCTTGCCGGGCATCGATGTCATCGCAGCAGGGGTAGGCTCTGCCGCAGCCGCAGCCGGAACAGCGGCTGCTCTCGCCTCGTCGGAAGCTGTCTATCGCTTAGTGATTAGCGCAGGCATTGGCGGCGGCTTCATAGGCCAGGCGGCAGTTGCCTCTCTTGTTGTTGCCGATCTTATCGTTGCTGCCGATTTGGGCGCGGAATCGCCGGATGGCTTCCTTAGCCTAGATGAGCTCGGTTTCGGCTCAGCACGCGTTACTGCAAGCACCGCTTGGAACAGCCGGCTGCTTGCAGCCATTCAGGGCAGTGGCTTATCCGTATGCAGCGCACCTATTCTTACCGTCACGACAACTACCGGCACCGCTAAGACCGCAAGCCTGCTCGCAGAGCGGATTAAAGGCGCCGCTGCTGAAGCAATGGAGGGGCATGGCGTAGCAGTAGCGGCTGAGCGTCTCGGCATTCCTGTCACGGAAATTCGCGCCATCTCCAATGCAGTCGGACCACGGGACCGCTCTGCATGGCGAATTGGCGACGCACTCGCTGCACTAGAAGCAGCAACCAAAGCGATACGGGAGGTACTATCATGAATATTGCATTTTCACCCTGCCCGAACGATACATTCGTATTCCACGCTTGGGCACATCAACTCATTCCAGGCGCGCCAGAGCTGGATGTCACCTACGCAGATATTGACATTACAAACAACTGGGCAGCCAAGTCCAAAGGACCAGAGGTTATGAAAATCTCCTATGCAGCTTTGCCTTGGGTCCTTTCGGAATACAAGCTTCTTCCCTGCGGCGGCGCGCTTGGGAGAGGCTGCGGCCCTCTTGTCTTAACCAACGAAGACAATGCTGCTCCCGCTTCTTTGGCTGGCAAACGCGTTGCGGTACCGAGCGAGCGCTCCACAGCCTATCTTCTATTCCGTCTGTGGGCTGCCAAACATGTACCAGGCGGCGTGGGAGAGATTGTGGTCATGCCGTTTCATGAAATCATGCCAGCCGTTCGCGACGGCCGCATCGATGCAGGCTTAGTCATTCATGAAGCCCGCTTCACCTACCCTACCTATGGACTCCAGATGCTGATCGATCTCGGCAGCTGGTGGGAATCTGACACCGGTCTGCCTATCCCGCTCGGTGCCATTATTGCTAAGCGTACGCTTGATACCGAAGCGATAACGGGGTGGATCCGTTCATCCGTCCAATATGCCTGGGCTCATCCCAATGAGTCTAGCCGTTATGTTATGATGCATGCGCAGGAGCTTTCCCCGGAAGTTGCTCAAGCGCATATTGATTTGTATGTCAATGAGTTTACAGCCGATTTAGGCGAGGATGGCTATGCTGCCATTACAGCTCTGCTCGGAAGGGCTGCCGAAGAAGGGCTTGTGCCGAGCTTTGATTTGTCGCTGCTGAGATCATAATGAGTGTCAAAAGCGACAACTGACGTTTATCTCGTTAATTGATTTCGTTCCAATAACAAAGGGCTAAACAGGATTAAAGCCTGTTCAGCCCTTTATTTGCGATCTGTCCGCTCCATAAAACACAGCTTGAATACGAGAAGCAATATCCTCTGACAACTAACAGCCGCTGGCCATAAAGACAGTCTCGCTTGATGTCTCCTTTATTCCTTATCCATAAGCTTAAGCGATGCAAAGTGATCGCTACCCTCGCTATTGTTATTATCCGATTCAACAAACCGCTTAAGAGCAGACAGCTTATTGTCCCAATAACGCTCATAATAAGCGAGCCACCGCTTCAGCTCCAGAAGCGGCTCAGGGTCTAAGCGATAGCGCGTTTCTCTTCCTACCTTCCTATCCTTTACCAGGCCCGCATCCGCCAGCACCCGCAAATGCTTCGACACAGCCGTACGGCTCATCGTGAAATGGCCGCTGATTACGGTAACAGGAAGCTCATCATCGCCAAGCAAATGCAGCAGCCTGCGCCGAGTCGGGTCGGCGATTGCTTGGAAAACGTCATGCTTTGGCGCCGGCTCCGCCATTCTAGACTCCAACGTATTGACTTAGTTTCTTTACAATTCCAACCCAACCGCCCGACATTCTTTCGCGGACTTCCTCGTGCGATTGACCGAACTCCGTCACTTTATTCACATCCCAGCCGGCATGAATAAGAGTAAATTCTGTTTTTTCGGCCTGCTCGACTAGTTCGAACGTCAAAGACCAGTCCCTTCCCCATTCGAAGGTTAGCCGGTTTGGGGGATCAAGCACAGTCACCTTGCAAGGAGAATTGCCAAATGGGCCTGCCTCTAGGTGGAATTCGTAACCCAGTTCCGCCACGAAATTGTTCGGCATAAACCATGCCGCGATGCCTTCGGATGTAGCTACAGCGTTCCATACCTTATGAATCGGCGCATCGAGGACCAGCGTTTGCCTAATGTCAGGCAGCGTATTTTGCGTTTGTTTATTTTCCATTTGATAGCCTCCATGATTGGTTGTGAGTGAATATTTTGGTTGTAAGTAAATATTATTGTCAATACGAAACCATACGGTTTCGCATTTTGATTATATGACACCCTAAGGTTTCCTGTCAAATGAACA
The DNA here is from genome assembly GCF_052115165.1 of Paenibacillus sp. 2TAB23. NCBI lineage: Bacteria > Bacillati > Bacillota > Bacilli > Caryophanales > Paenibacillaceae > Paenibacillus > Paenibacillus sp. 2TAB23. The sequence goes on along the minus strand of NZ_JBFRGD010000005.1, from coordinate 219,970 downwards.
GCCTTCTAGCGCTAGCTTCCCCATTTCTATGCTCCATTGTAGAAACAAAAGAGATTATAGATTAACGTTGCGTCAACCACTGACAGGCAAGTTCCAATCAATCGCGTCTTGCTCACTGTCCCATTTTGATCCTTAACTTCAATAGGAATAAAAACTTTTCCCATTAAATACATTAAAGGGAACGATAAACATTTGGAGGTAGATTATGGATAAAAAACTGCTGATTGTTATTAATGAGACCAATCAAAATTTTAAATTCGTAAACAAGGAATGTGATAACGACGAAAGGCAGATCCAACCTTACGCATCCAGCTCTTTAGCTAGCATCAACCTAACACCGGGGCAATACGGGGCAGGATGCGACATACCTGATTGTAGTGCTAGTAAATATTTCGATGCTCACCATATGGCATTGATTAATCCGAATAATAATCCTGATGAAACACCTGCATTTTGCTTTTGGTATGACGATGATCAGAATCAATATTATTATACAATAACAGGTGTATATAATACGGACCCTAAAGAAGGGGATACTAATAAAGTAATACCTGGTAATGTTTCTAGCTCTGAAACTCGAAAAGCAATCTACATAAAGAATGACGGCACTCTTTTAATCACTGATATCTACAATAAACAAAAATAATGGGCTAATAATATTCTTATCGGGTGACGTTCGTACAAAAAACAGCGGCAGTCATGGATTTTTCTGACATGCTCCCCATACGGTAGACAGGTGAATTAAACCTGATACTGTGAGGGAAGCAGATCATTTCTCATCCATGCTGCCGCTGTTTTTATAATCATAGTTTAGCTGCTGCTTACTTACGAAAAGTGTAACCATATGGATATCGAATACCTTCATATTCCATATGAATCATTGAATGCTGACCGCAGCTTCATACATGCTCGCTCCTATATGGATATGAGCGAATATTACTCCGACCATTTACCGCCAGAGAATACAGCTTCATACTTGCTCGCTCCTATATGGATATGAGCGAGTATTGCTCCGACCATTTGCCGCCAACCAGCTTGCCGCCTGAGAATGCAGCTTCACGAATTGGCGCAGATGCAATCGCATGTTTCGCATTCGCTGCAGCGACAAGAATAAAGCTAGCTGCATCGCCCTCTTTCGGTGTTAGCGGGTTCTCCGAAATAAGCGGATACGTTTGCAGCAGCGCATCATCCAGAATCCATCCGAACTTCTCAGCCAGCTTCGCGCCTCTCGCCAGCAAATCACCGTTTCCAAATGGACTCCACGCATCTAAAATATTGTCCGAGCCTACGTGAACCATGACGCCTTCAGCAATCAGCTGGTCTACGCGCGGCATTGCCCTATCAAGCGGAACGCTTGTAATAATCGCGACATCATTTGCTTTCAGCAGTTGGGCAAGGTCTCTCGATTCCTGCTCAGCTACTTGACCGAGGCAATACGCATGGCTAACCGCTGTTCTTCCGCCCTTGCCCGCTTGCGCAGTCAGATCGGCGAACCGGCCAATCGTGTATAAACCCAAATGTCCCGGGTCGTGCAAGTGAAGATCCACGCCTGCATTAAATTCAGCGCTCAGCTCAAACGTCGCTTCAAGACTTCGGTCAACCTGCCGATCAAGCCCTGCCGGATCGACGCCGCCTACGTATTCGGCTCCCGCGCGGAGAGCATCCTTCATCACCTTAATCGAATCAGAACGGAGTAGACCTTGCTGCGGGAATGCCACGATTTCGATTTCCATAACGCCGCGATATTCCTCACGCACCTGAAGAACATGCTCCAGATGTGAAATTCCGATTTGCGGATCCACGTCGACATGGGTTCTGATTTTGGTCGTACCGTGGCTAAGCAGTAGATTAATAAGCCTGCGTGCACGTTCCGCCACCGTCGTCGAAAGCGCGGCGAGCATCTTTTTTTCGAACGATAATTGCCCGGGCAATGTGATGAACGGCTGCAGCGGTTTCCATGGCTCGCCAAGGAAATGCTTATCGAGGTGGATGTGCATATCGGTCGTAGACGGCAAATAGTGCAAGCCCTCCGCATCCCGAATATTGCTCGTATTTACACCTGCGGAAGCATTCGTGCTTGGCGCTATTCGCGAGATCAAGCCTTTTTCCAAATCCAATGTCAGATCAAACAAGCCTTCGTTTATGCGTACGCGATTTATTTGTGTTATGGACATGTTCGTCACCCTCAATTTCGTCATTTAGTTAATGCGCGCCTAGATAGGCTTTGATCATGCGGTCGTCATTCAACAGTGCGGAGGACGAGCCGTGCAGCGCGATGCTACCATTATCCACGACATACCCTCGCTTCGCAATCGACAGTGCCTTGTGAGCCATTTGCTCAACGAGCAGTATGGCCGTACCGTCCTTCGCCAGCTCGCCAATCGTAGCAAATATTTCGTTTACAATAATCGGAGCAAGACCGAGTGATGGCTCATCTAGCAGTAGCAGCTTCGGCTTGCTGATCATCGCCCGGGAAAGCACGAGCATCTGCTGCTCGCCTCCGCTAAGCGTGAACGCAAGCTGGTGGCGACGTTCATGCAGCCTTGGAAACCGCTCAAATACAAGCTCCAGCTCCTTTTCGAATTGCTGCTTCGAATAGGAACCTATTTTTCGTTTGAGACCCATCCGCAAATTCTCGACAACCGACAGCGTGCCAAATACCTCTCGCCCTTCCGGGACAAGCGACACGCCGAGATTTGAGGTTTTGTTCGCGGATAGCTGGGTAATCGGCTTGCCGTCCAGCTCGATGACGCCTGCATTCGGACGTACGAGGCCGAGTACCGATTGGAGCAACGTCGTTTTGCCAGCCCCATTCGAACCGATTACCGCTACGATCTCGCCCTTGCCAAGCTCCACGTCGACTCCATTCAAAGCCTGAATGGCGCCATAGCGCACTTCTAGTCCCTTAATGCTCAGCACCAGCAGCAACCTCCTCTCCGCCTAGGTAAGCCTGAATGACACGCGGGTCGCTTAGCATCTGCTCTGGACTTCCCGTACCAATAACCCTGCCGAAATCGAGTACCGTTACCGTATCGGAAACCCGTTGCACGAAATCCATATGGTGCTCAATTAATATGACCGTCACGCCATGCGAAACAAGCTTCCGCAGGAGATCCTCCAACTGCTCGATCTCGGTCGCCGTCATGCCCGCCGCAGGCTCATCGAGCAGCAACAGGCTTGGCGCAGTTGCCAAAGCACGTGCAATCTCGACCATGCGCTGATGACCGTAGGGCAGCTGGCTTGCAGGCATATGCCGGTCTCCCTCGTAGCCGATAAGATCCAGCAGCGCATGGGAACGCGCCTCCATTTGCCGTTCAGCGCGAAGCTGCTTAGGCGTACGAACCAGAGAGGCCCCGAGGCCGCTGCGCTCCCGCTTCGTCATGCCGGTCATGACATTCTCAAGCACTGACAGCTCTTTAAATAACCGCGAATGCTGAAACGTCCTTGCGATGCCCAGCTGAGCCACTGCCGACAACGAGCGCGGCACAAGCTTCTCCCCATGCAGCTTGAATGACCCTTGCTCCGAGCTGTACAAGCCGGATATGACATTAAGCAGCGTCGTTTTGCCCGCTCCGTTTGGTCCGACCAATGAATGAATGGTACCGGCGGCAACCGAGAAGCTGACATCCTTCAAGGCGTGCAAGCCGCCAAAATATTTATTGACGCCCTCAAGCTTGAGAAGCTCCTTATCCTTTGCTTGCGTCGGGGCGCTGAACAAAACCTCTTCACTGCTTGCCGTGCTGAGAGAGACTTTCTGGCTTTTAGGAGCAAATCGGCTCAACTGCGGAACAAGCCAGCCTGCCACTGTACCAGCAATGCCCTTCGGCAGGAAAAACAGCACCGCGAACATAATGCCGCCGTATAGAGCCATCCGAAGCTTTTCCATGTCGAGCACTTCAGGCAGGAACACGATAATGGCCGCTCCGATAACCGGACCCAGCACCCTCCCCGACCCGCCTAGAATAACGATTAACACTAGCTGGACGGAGGTTTGGAAGTTGTACGTGTCCGGACTGATGAAGCTGTTCGTATGTGCGTAGATCGCACCGGACAAGCCTGCCAGCACCGAGCTGATCGCAAACCCGGCATACTGCACCGTAAACTTGCGAATGCCGAGGGACGCCGCCGCGATTTCATTCTCCTTTGTCGCAATCATGGCTCTGCCCCAAGACGAGCGGCGCAGATTGCGGGCGATCAGCAGCGCAATTACTGCAATTGCCAGCACGAATATATACATACTCTTTRGATCGAATGTATAACCGGCAGCCTGCGGCTTCGCAATGCCGGAAATGCCAAGTGGTCCGCCTGAGAAGCCGTCCCAACGGATCAGCACCTCATGGATAACGACGCCGAAGGCAATGGTAATCATAGATAAGTAGACGCCACCCGCCCGAATGGTTGGTATGGCAATCAAGCTTCCGATAATTAAGGATACCACCATGCCGATTAGCGCTACCGTCCAGAACGATAACCCGTATGTGGTGCTGAGAAAGGATGACATATAAGCGCCAATTGCCATTAGCCCGGCATGGCCGATAGAAACAATGCCGCAGTAGCCGATTAAGATATTCATGCCTGTGCATGTAATGACGAAGATTCCGATCATGAACAATAGATTCAGATAATACGTGTCGACCATCCATGGCCCAGCAGCAAGCAGTCCCACGGCTGCGAGACCTGCAATCCAGCCGGCGGCCGTGCGGTAGCCGAAGCTTTTTTCGATAAGCTGATTCATCTGTGCACCCCCTGACGTTGCGAACTTACACTTTTACAATCGTTTTTCGTGCGTTGAACAAGCCCATCGGTTTCCAGTACAGCACGAGAATGACTAAACCGTAAACAAACATCTCTCTGAATGCGGTCGAAATGTACTGCCCGATGAACGCCTCCGAAATGCCGAGAATGAGACCCGCTGCAACGATTCCTTTTGGATTGTTGACGCCTGCGAGAATAGCAACCGATATCGCCTTAAGCCCGAGAGGCAGGCCGATATCGACGGATACGGCATAGTTGGTAGACATCAATGCGCCGCCGATGCCGGCGAGCAGACCGCTCAGCACGTAAGCGACTGCAACAATCTTATTGCTGCTGACACCCATGATCTCTACGGCCGTCCGATTGTCGGCGGTCGCCCGAAGCCATAATCCCCAATGCGATTTTTTGTAAAATAAAATGAGCAGCACCAGCAAAACACCGACGACCGGAAGAAAAATAAATTCCTTCCAGTAGATGCCTGCGCCAAAAATACGAAGCATTTCATCGCCGACCGGTGAAGGCGTTACCCCTTCATCCGGACCGTTAACGTACAGCGCGACGTCTTGAATAATAATGCCTACCGCTATCGTGCTGAGCACCCACTCGATCGAATTCGCGCCTTTGTCGAACTTGCGGATGGCAAGTCTCTCTATGCCTAGATTGAGGAGCCCTACGATTAACGCCGCAAGCGCGAACGAGACGAGAAAGGGCAGGTGCCCGAGCTCGGATAATCCGAACATGAGCACCCCGCCAAGCATGACGAGCTGTCCTTGCGACATATTCAGCGTTCCGTTCACGACGAACGTCAAGCTGTAACCAAGCGCAATCAAGGCATATAGACATCCGACTGAGAGCCCGCTAATGACGAGCTGAAGTATAAGCGACATGTCCATCCCTCTTTCTTTATGAAGTAACTTATTGCTTGTCGGAAATAACCAGCTTGCCGTCCTTCCATACGCACATCAGGTACGAGTTCACATCGACCGCATCGTGATTGTCAGGCGTGAAGGCTTGGTCCCAATCCTTGATTACGCCGCTATAAGAGCCGAGACCCGTTTCAAGCGTATTTTTGATCGCCTCGCGGTCCTTTGCCAAATCGCCGGTCAAACCTGCTTTCTCAATCGCTTGAAAAATCATCATCGCGCCGTCATAGCCTTGTGCCGCGGAAGCAAACGTCGTCGGAATATGTCCGAATTTCGCCGTGAAGTCTGCCAAGAACACCTTTGCCGTCTCACGCGTTTGATCTACGTTAAAGTTAGCGGTTTGAATCGCATACGTGCCTTCCGCAAGCTCCTTGCCTACCTCTTGCGCGCCTTTGTTCGCCATCCCGTTCTCCCCTACGATTGGCACCTTCCAGCCGAGCTTATCCATTGCCTGCAGCACATAGCCGTTAGCTGCGCCTTGACCGAATAAATAAATGACTTCGGCTCCTGCCTCTTTCGCTCGGTTGACCTGCGCCGTCATGTCTTTGTCCTTCGCGTTGTCGAAGGATTCCACGGCTAGCGGCTTCAAGCCCTCTGCCTCCAGTACCTTCGTCATAGCTGCTGCGGCGCCTTTGCCGTAACCGCCATTTTCGTGCAGCACCGCAATATTGGTCGTATTGAAATGCTCCTTGATGAACTTGAGCGCGTATTGCGCCGTAATATTCGCATTCATCCGAACGCCGAACGTCCATGGCATACCGGATTCTACCGATGCTGGCACGTTAGAGGTAGCGACCATGAACGGGAATTTTTCCTCCATGATGATGGGCGACTGCGCCAGCATGACCGTACTATGGAACCCTCCAATTGCCGCCAGTACCTTTTCCTTCTGGCTGAAATCGCGGATAATGCTTATACCGCGCGTCGGGTTCTGCTCCGTATCACGTACGACCAGCTCCACCAAGCGACCATCAATACCGCCTTTTGCGTTTATTTGATCCACAGCCACCTGAACGCCTTGATACAGGTTAACGGAGTTCATTGCATTATCGCCGGTTGCTTCCGTGGACATGCCGATCAGAATCGGCTCTTTGCTTGCAGCTTCCCCGCCTGATTCCGCTGCGTTAGCCGGCTCGGCTTCCTTCACGTTGCCGTTCCCTCCGCCGCATGCCGTCAGCACCCACGCCATGACAACTACCAATAAACCTAGCGTCCATTTCTTGCTCGATCCCTTTTTCATCCCAAACCCACTCCTCTATATGTTTTTTTATAAAAACTCAACTAATCTGCTATCAACCAGCGTATCCGCCGTCTTAACGCCACGCTTCCACACCGTACGCCGTTCCGGCTTATCGAGCACAATATCGCGCTCGGTCATGGCAGAGAAAAGCACCATATCCGCCTCTGCCCCGATGCGGATGCCGTAGTCCTTCAAACCAAGCGCCTTTGCCGCACCCTCAGTCAACATGTGAATCAGCCTGCATGCATCAGCCTCACCGCCCATGTAGGCAGTTACTGCCAGCAGCCATGCCGTTTCGAGCGGATCTGCCTTGCCGAACGGGGTAAACGGATTGCGCACATTGTTGACCCCGATGACCACGTTGACGTTCTTCTCTAGCAGAAGCCCGACTGGCGTCAGCCCGCGCCGCGGCTTCTCACGGTCACCTCTCCCGTTAATAAATAAATCTGTCGCCGGGAGCGTCATGATATGAAGCTCAGCTTGCTTAATCAGCTCTGCCATAGATAATGCTCGTTCTTGCGGAAGCGAGCCAAGCGTTGTGACATGGCCAGCTGATACCATACCTTGCATGCCAGCATCAATCGTCATCCCCGCAATTTCGGCAATGGCAAGCTGCTCGGGGTTATCCGAGAAATCGGCGTGAAAGTCGATTGGCTTCCCGTATTTCTCGGCCATATCGAATACGAACCGCAGATGCTCTTGCAAATCGGCGTCTTGGTAAGTAATACCTCCGACCACATCACCTCCAAGCCGCATTGCCTCATCCATTAGCTCTGAGGTACCTGGGCTTTTCGAAATTCCCTCCTGCGGGAACACGACGATCTGCAAATCCAGTGCCGCCTTCACCCGCTCCTTCAGCTCAAGCGCCGCCTCGAAAGCAGATAGGCCCAGAATCGGATCAACCTCCGCATGACAGCGCATATGGGTAACGCCGCTGCGGACAGCTTCACGAATGACCGCGAGCGATCTCGCCTGCATGTCATCCTTCGTAAACCCATGCTTCATATCCGCAGTTATTTGAATCGCAGCCTGTAAGGAATTTGCTTCTTCTTCCATTCGGTTGAGCAGATAGGCTTTCTCGAGATGGATATGCGGTTCAACGAACCCTGGCAGAAGCATTCCTCCGGCACCCTGTTCCGTTTGCAGCGCCGCCGGTTTCTCCTCAGCTCCGCTTGAGGCTAAGTACACGATCTTCCCCTCACGCACCCCAATGTCCATTAGGAACGCTGTATTCTGCAGCCGCACATCTGTAATAAGCAAATCAAGCAACAGCTTCACCTCTGTTCCTATATTTCGAAGCGTGCATAAAGTCGGAGCCCGCTAAATGGCGCTCTCCTTTTTTATGTCATGTTATCTAACATCTATTCCCTTGAAAAAAGCATACCCTCTTACACTCCCGCTGTCATTGTTCGATAAGTCCAAAGGTAACCATGACGTTTGGATCATTCGTCTAGCGTACTATTTACAAAGCATTTGTTTGATGTTAGTTTTTATATCATATATTCAAACGAGGAGATGGACGAGAATGCTGCTCGAGCAATTGATTTCCAACGCCATGTTTTCCAAGTCACGCATCATTGCAGGGCGAAGCGGACTTACGCGTGCCGTTCATACCGTGAATATCATGGATGCCCCAGACATCATTCATTTCTTAAGGCCCGGCGAGCTGCTGCTTACCAATGGCTACTTCATGAAAGAAAAACCCGAGCTGCTGCTCGAGCTTATGGCCAAGATGAATCAACTGAAATGCTCAGGGCTTGCGGTCAAAACCAAACGCTTTGCGCTCGAAATTCCGCAGGCGGTCATTGATGAAGCCAACCGAATTGACTTCCCGATTATTGAGATATCTGCAGTGGAGCATTCGCTTGGAGAAATTTTGCAGCGCTCAACCAGCGTTATTTTGGATAATAAAAATGATGAACTACAATATTCGCTCACGATTCACAAACAGTTTTCGACCATGATTATGAAGGGTGACGGCATTCCCGAAATTATAAATGCGCTAACGCAGCTGCTTGACTCGCCTATCCTGCTGCTAAGCAGCAAACTGCAGATTACCGCACAATCGAGGCATTTCAAGCAGCCCAGACTGCAGCCGCTAATTGCCGCTGCCGAAGCTATGCTGTGCGGATTGCCGAATCTGCAAGCCTCAGCGCAGCTCTGTCTGATCGATCCAGCGCTTAATGAATACCGTTATGTGGAGCTGTATCCGATTTTCACCTACCGGCACGAGGGCTACCTCATAGCATTCCAGCCTAAACAGGCTGCCTCCAACCAATATGGCTTGACGCTGGAGCAGGCTTCTAATGTCATCGGCATGGAAATTACGAAGCGGCAAGCGGTAAAAGAGCGCTCGCGCCGCTATAAAAACGAGTTTTTCTCCGATTTGATCGACGGATTCATCAGCTCCGAGCAGGAAGCCCTGCATCGCGGCAAAAAATACGGACTGAAGCCGCAGGGAGCATGGCTGCTGCTCGCCGCACGCAAGGACGAATCGACCACTCTGCCATCAGACATGCCAAAAAACACAGCGTCCTCCTCCGACGAGCGTCTAATTTCCGAGCGGGATTTGCAATATGAGCTAATCAAGCGCCATTTCGCCACATTAGGCGAAGTATTTGTTATGTTTACAAAAAACGACCTATTCGGCATGCTTGTTTTTATCCACAATAAAGAATGGGAAGAGGGGGTGTTCCTGAGGCAGCTCACTCTCATGACCGCTCAGCTGTACGAGCAAACCGGACTTAGCATCTCGCTCGGCATTGGCAAGCCGGTTACGAATGTGCTCGATATCGGACTCTCCTATAACGAAGCGGTTAAAGCGCTGCAGATCGGCTATCAGATGAAAAAAACGAGGTTTATCCAGTCGTACCAATCCAAGGATATCAGTTATTTATTCAGAATGATCCCCTACGATGAGCTGAAGCAATTCCACGAGGAAACCTTTCACTGCTTCTCTGGCACCGAGGAGAGCGAGCAGAAAGAGCTGATGCGCACGTTGAATGTGTTCTATGATACACAATGCCAGCTCGTCGAGACGTCCAAGCAGCTTTTCGTGCACCGCAACACGGTCATCTATCGGCTGGATAAATGCGAGAAGCTGATGGGCATTAAGCTCAAAGACCCGGTCGAAAGCCTCCGGTTTCGCATCGCCTTCGCCATCGAGCCTCTTCTGAGGGCAGGAAAGGGTGAATCCGCTCACCGCTAGTGAAGCTCGAAGCCGATAAGATAATGCCGCATAAGGGAGCATGAGGAGATAGTTCGGGAGGAGGCTGCTGTGGAACTTTGCAATAATTAACAGCCACTTGGACTTTCGCTTTAACGCGCGCCTCCTCTGACTCGCATTAATGAGCAGCTATTCTGGCCTTTGCGCTAATATGCGCCTCCTAGAAGCCAAACGCTATGGCTACTGTGTACTTTCTGCAATAGAAACCCGCATTTCTCGCCTGCTCGCCAGCTACGCTGCTGCTTTTTGTTAAGGTGTGTCTTCTAGAAGCCGAAACGCTAAGTCTACAGTGTACTTTCTGCAACAGAAACCCGCATTTCCCGCATGCTCGCCAGCTAAGCTGCTGCTGTTCGTTAAGGCGTGTCTTCTAGAAGCCGAAACGCTATGGCTACAGTGTACTTTCTGCAACAGAAACCCGCATTTCTCGCCTGCTCGCCAGCTAAGCTGCTGCTGTTCGTTAAGGCGTGTCTTCTAGAAGCCGAAACGCTATGGCTACAGTGTACTTTCTGCAACAGAAACCCGCATTTCTCGCCTGCTCGCCAGCTACGCTGCTGCTTTTCGTTAAGGCGTGTCTTCTAGAAGCCGAAACGCTATGGCTACAGTGTACTTTCTGCAACAGAAACGCGCATTTCTCGCCTGCTCGCCAGCTACGCTGCATAAAGTGCAACAGAATTAGCCCCTTGCTCTCTCTTCACCTCGTATCTGGTTCATTCTGCTGCACAAACTACAACGTACGCTCAAAACTAACCGAATTTTGTCTGTTCCATTGCACAAACTGCAACGTAAACCAAGAACATACAATTCCAGCAAACCTAGCTTAACAAACTACCACCTAAAGTAGTGCTGAATGATCTATAGTAGCTATACAAGCAGCCAGCTACTTCCCATCCTCCACATTCACTAAATCCCCTTTAACAAACTTCGAGTCACACCGATCTGCCTAACGGCAACGGTTAGATAATAGCACTTGCATAGAACAAAAATCTTCTGTATCGTATCTTCATTCGCATGCTTGCTACTGCACCTCCGCACACAAAAAAGAGGCATTCTCAAGGTATTTATTACCTGCCGAGATTGCCTCTTTTCGATTATAATTCAGCTCTTACTCCTATGATTCGCTATTACACCTAGAATCAGCTCTACCTAGATACACCTCTTACTGCTAGTTAAAACTCTTCCCCCAATGTCTCAGCTCTTACTCCAAGTTCGCATGATTGCCGTACATCGCCTTGCCGCTCAGCTCCTGCTTTTCCATCAGGCTTAATATAACCGCATCGCCTACGATCAGCAGTATCTGCTCGAACAAGGAGCCCATAGGCTGCACTGTCGAAGCTTCATGCTCCGACTGATCCTTCGGCGCACCGGGCAGCTTGACTACAAAGTCAGCAATTCCGCCAATGGTCGACTCTGGAGCAAGCGTCAATGCGCCTACAACCGCTCCAAGCGCTTGTGCCTTCTCCGCCATCGGCACAAGCGATTTGGTCTCGCCCGAGCCGCTGCCGATAAGCAATAGGTCGCCTTTGCCCAAGCTGCGCGTGACCGTCTCGCCGACGACATACACATCATGTCCCATATGCATCAATCGCATCGCGAACGCCCGCATCATCAAGCCTGAGCGTCCGGCTCCGGCAACAAACACGCGGCCAGCAGAGCTGACTGCCTCAGCCAAATACGCCAGCTGTCCCTGATCAAGCTGAGCTGCAGCTTGCTGCAGCTCCTTCAGTATAACCGCATAACCAGCATCGCTTGTTTTCATAGCGGTTACCCCTGCTTGATCAATTGCTGCATCTCGGATGCAACGGCACTCATGTCTTCTTGTCCAGTGATGCCGCCGCCAACGATTACAAGATCAGGACCAGCCGCGATAACTTCAGGCAGCGTACCCAGCTTGATTCCACCGGCAACGGCTATTTTCGCATTTTTGACTACGGACTTCAGCGTGAGTAGATCCTCAAAGGAATTTTGTCCGACAGCTTGAAGATCATAGCCGGTGTGCACGCAAATATAATCAACGCCAAGCGCATCTACCTGCGCGGCACGCTCTGCCAGGTTTTTCACCGCAATCATATCGACTAGAATTTGCTTTCCTTGCTTTTTGGCCTCTTCCACAGCGCCTGTGATGCTAGCATCCTCGGCTACGCCAAGAATGGTCACGATATCCGCGCCAGCTTCCGAGGCTTTCATCACTTCATAGCCGCCTGCATCCATAATTTTCAGATCGGCAAGCACGGTCATATTCGGAAATGCATTCTTTAATGCTTTTACTGCGTGCAGCCCTTCGTTAATGACAATCGGCGTGCCGATTTCCACGATATCCACGTAAGACTCCACTTGCTTAACGACCTCGATTGCTCCCTCTATGTTAACCAAATCCAGCGCTAGTTGTAATTTCATTTTTTATCGCTCCTCATTCATTTTTTCTTTCCGACAGCCCTTATTCTAGACCCTCTCAGTCAGAAAAAACAGTACGCACTTTTATGGAACGTAGTACCCATTTGGGTACTATGAGGAACCTCAATTGCCTCACACGCGCTGCTCGGAGAGCCTTTCCTGATGCTGCTCTCCCCACTGAGACATGACGTTTAGCAGTGCTTTTACAGACAAGCCATACTCGGTTAGCGAGTACTCTACCTTAGGAGGCACTTGTACATATACTTTGCGGTCGATGATCGCGTCCTCTTCGAGCTCGCGCAGCTGCTGCGTAAGCATCTTTTGGGTGATGGCCGGCATCTCCCGCTTCAGCTCGCCGAACCGGTGCGTGCCTTCCGTCAGATGGCACAGAATGACCGGCTTCCATTTACCGCCGATGACCTTAAGAGTTAACTCTACCGTCTCTTTAAAATGCTGATCTCCCAACGTAAACGACTCCTTTTCAATATAAAAATGATACCTGCTTACTATAAAGTTGCTACTTGCTTTACGTATGATGTAGCATAATAATTAAACCTAGCGCATGTGATGCCTTCTTAAAAGGATATCATATCGTTGTCGCTATGTACGAATCACCCCTATTAACCATTGAAGAGGAGAGATACTCATGGGATTAAAAAATAGATCCGCTATTATTACCGGCGCGGGAAAAGGCATCGGCAAAGCCATCGCAACCGCACTGGCGGCAGAGGGCGTTAACTTGGGGCTAGTTGCCCGCACCAGCTCCGATCTGGAATCGCTGCAAGCCTCGCTTGCAAATACTTACGGCGTGAAGGTTCACATTGCTTCCGCAGATATTGCGGTCAAATCTGAAGTTGACCAGGCTGTTTCCACACTTAAAGAGAGCCTAGGCTCAATCGATATTCTGATCAATAACGCGGGAATCGGAACGTTTGGCACGCTACTGGATATGGATCACGAGCAGTGGGAGCGTATTATCCAAACCAACGTTCTAGGCACCTATTATGTCACGCGTGCCGCGCTGCCAACGATGCTGGAGCAAAGCAGTGGCAGCATCATTAACATCGCATCCTCAGCAGGCGAGCGCGGGTTTGCGACAGGCTCAGCCTACTGCGCATCCAAGTTCGCGGTAATCGGCATGACAGAGGCGCTTATGCAGGAGGTGCGCAAGTCGAACATCCGTGTAACCGCCCTTACGCCAAGCACCGTCAATACGGAGCTTGCTTCGAATGCCGGACTCAAAATCGGCGATGAGGATCGTATGATGCAGGCCGAGGATTTGGCCGAGCTTGTTCTTGCAGCTTTGAAGCTGCCAGACCGCGTATTTATCAAGTCAGCAGGCATCTGGACCACGAACCCGCAATAATCAAAAAGCCGAGCAACCCCCGCAGCCGTTCACGGCGGCGGGGGTTGCAATCGAGACGCGCGCAAGTCAATTACGATATCGAGGATTTCCATCGAGGCGAGCACAAGTCAATTACGGTATCGAGGGTTTCCATCGAGACGGAGACAAGCACAAGTCAATTACGATATCGAGGGTTTCCATCGAGACCGAGACTCGCACAAGTCAATTACGGTATCGAGGATTTCCATCGGGATGAGCACAAGTCAATTACGGTATCGAGGGTTTCCATCGAGACCGAGACTCGCACAAGTCAATTACGGTATCGAGGATTTCCATTGAGGCGAGCACAAGTCATTCAGGGCGAGGCACATTGCTGCCTTCGCTATAACGAGGAGGCATACGTACCAATGACTATTTCGAACATTCCTTTATCCATACTGGATTTGGCACCAATCGTGACCGGCGGCTCGCCCGCGCAGTCCTTCCGCAACACGCTGGATTTGGCACAGCACGCCGAGAAATGGGGCTATCACCGCTACTGGGTGGCCGAGCATCATAATATGCCCGGCATCGCAAGCTCCGCGACCTCCGTCGTTATCGGGTACATTGCAGCCGGCACGGAAAAGATCCGCGTAGGCTCAGGCGGAATCATGCTGCCGAACCATGCACCGCTCGTCATCGCCGAGCAATTCGGCACGCTTGAATCAATGTATCCCGGCAGGATCGACCTCGGGCTTGGACGAGCTCCGGGATCCGACCAGGTGGCTGCTCGTGCGCTGCGGCGCGGCCTCGGCTCGAACGGCGAGGATTTCCCTGAGCAGCTGAATGAGCTGCGTCATTATTTCAACCCAACCGAGGAAGGCCGAGGTATTATGCCGCGAGCCGTACCGGGCGAAGGGCTCGATGTGCCAATCTGGCTGCTAGGCTCCAGCGGCTTCAGCGCCCAGCTTGCCGGGCATCACGGCCTTCCGTTTGCATTCGCGAGCCACTTTGCGCCAGATTTCCTAGTTCCGGCCTTAAAGCTGTACCGCGACAGCTTCCGCCCTTCAAGCGTGCTCGATAAGCCTTATGCCATGGCCGGCATCAACGTCATCGCTGCAGATACGGATGAGGCTGCCGCTTACCTTGCAACCTCGCAGGAGCAAGCTTTCTTGAACCTGATCCGCGGGCGCATGGGGCAGCTCAATCCTCCCGTCGACACCATGGATGGACTTTGGACCGAGCAGGAGAAGATGATGGTGCGCAAGCAGCTCAGCTTCACCATCTCCGGCACCAAAGCAACCGTCAAAGAGAAGCTGAACGCGATTATCGAGGAGACAAGCGTGGACGAGTTGATCGTTGTCAGCCAGATCTACGACCATACTGCGCGCCTCCGCTCCTTCGAGCTGCTCGCAGAGCTTATGAACGAAGGCCAGGTTTAGTACAAAGGGATGGGAAACACAATTTCGAAGGAGCTGTCTCAAAAGTCACTTTTGAAAATAGAAGTTTCCCCTGATTTACGTTGATTAGAATTAGAAAGGAACCTTCAGCTCCGCTTTAAGTGGTGTTGATGGTTCTTTTTTGCTTATTAGGGGATTGTCCGATTTGGGGTTGTCCTTATGGACAGCCCCTTATTGATTCATGCGCCCTCTAAATCATTTTATTCCTTGGGTAGATCTCGGGCTATTCAGCAATACTAAGATCAGCCATTATTAGGAGTGGATACATATGAAGCAAATTTTCGCCATCTATACCAAGGATCTTAGCGGCATTGCCCGCAACAGCGCAGCTGCCATCATCATAGTCGGCCTCGCATTTCTGCCATCCCTTTATGCATGGTTCAATATTAAAGCGTCGTGGGATCCTTACGGCCAAACCAGTTCGCTTGCCATCGCCGTCGTTAACAACGACGAAGGCGCCGAGCTGCGCGGCACGCCGATCCAAGCCGGAGATGAAATCATTGCTTCCCTGAAGGAAAATAAAAAGATCGGCTGGGTATTTGTCGAGGAAAAACAAGCGATGGATGGCGTTAAGCATGGCGATTATTATGCCAGCATTACGATTCCAGCGGACTTCTCCGCGAAGATGGCCACCGTGCTGACCGACAATCTGCAGCAAGCGGAGCTCGATTATGCGGTCAACGAAAAGATTAACGCAGTCGCGCCCAAAATTGCCCAAAAAGGAGCAAGCGGCATTATTGAGGAGGTTCGCGCCAGCTTCGTAAAAACCGCAAATGAGACGATATTCCGCATCTTTAATCAAATAGGCGTGGAGCTTGAGGAAAACCAGCCTGCTATCGAGCAGGTCCGCCGAACCGTATTCAAGCTGGAATCGCTAATCCCGCAAATCAATGACGCGGTAGCGCTAGCCGCAACCGATATCGAGAAATCGAAAAAAATAGTCGGCACGGTGCAAGCAGAGCTCCCGAAGGCTGCGCAGCTTGCCAAAGATGGCGAAGCATTCACGAAGCAGCTTGGCCTTTTCTTCGAGCAAAGCACACTGGCGCTCGACAGCGCTGGCCCGCTCATTAAACAGGATTTGCAGCTGCTGCTCGAAACGGCGGAGAGCATCGGGCAGCTCACCGCCATTTTGCAGGACACAACCATTGATCCCGCCGTCGTCCAAACGACGCTCGCGCTCGCAGAAAAGCGGCTATCCAGCGCGGTTGCCGTAACAGACGGGATGGTCAAGCTGCTGGAGCGCTTGAATGCGCTAACCGATGGCAAGCAGCTAACCTCCATAATTGGCCGGCTGCAGCAGGCTAACAGCCGGATTCAGCAGCAGCTTGGGCTTGTCCTACAAATCCGCTCTGCCATTCAGAAGGGTGAGCAGCCTGCACAGACTTTAATCGATCGTCTAAACTCGCTATCGAAGGAAGCTACCGCGATTCTAACGGATGTGCTTGGCCGCTATGACAGCGAGATCCTGCCGCGCGTCAAACAAGCCGCGGACAAAGCGAAGCAGGCAGCCGCGAACGCGCAATCGGTGCTTACGGAAGCAGGAAAAGCCATTCCGAATGCCATCAGCATCGCAAATGATGCCGCTAAGGGGCTGGAGGTAGGAGGTCGCGAGCTAGCTAAGCTTCAAGCCCGTTTACCTGAAGCGGAGCAGCGGATCAAGGATTTTGCCGAGCGCATCAGCGAGCTGGAGAAGGAAGGAAATCTGAATGAGCTTGTTGATCTGCTCAAAAATGACGCGGAGCGCGAGGGAGCTTTTTTCGCTGAGCCTGTCATTTTGAAGGAGAACCGCTTGTTCCCGATTCCGAATTACGGGTCCGCGATGTCGCCGTTTTTCACCACGCTGTCGCTTTGGGTCGGCGCCCTGCTGCTCGTGTCACTGTTGACGGTTGACGTTCACCAAACAGAGACCGCATATCGGAGCTACCAGATTTATCTGGGCCGCTATCTCACTTTTCTGACTATCGCGCTTGTACAATCGCTGCTTGTGACGCTTGGGGACATGTGGCTGCTGAATGCTTACGTCGCTGATCCGTTATGGTTCGTGTTGTTCGGGCTGCTGCTGAGTGCCGTATTTATGCTTATTGTCTACACGCTCGTATCCATATTCGGCAACGTAGGCAAAGCGATGGCTATCGTGCTGCTCGTGCTCCAGCTTGCGGGCTCCGGCGGCACGTTTCCCATTCAGGTTACCCCTCCTTTCTTCCAAGCCATCCATCCCTTCCTGCCCTTTACGTATGCGATTAGCATGATGCGCGAGGCGGTCGGCGGCATTCTTTGGGATATCGTGGCTCGGGACCTGCTTGCACTGGCCGTTTTTGCCGGAGCTGCCCTGCTCCTCGGTCTCGCTTTGAAGAAGTGGATCAATCGCTATACGGTCAAAATGCTGGAAAAAGCGAAGCAAAGTGGGATCATTCATTAGATCTACATTTGACTCTCTCCAAATTTCCGTGAATAATAATATGAAAGAGATAGCAAGTATGCTGGCTAGGAGGAAATAATATGTCCATTGTTCCGCGCATTATGGAGTTTAACAAACAGTTTGTTGAAGAGAAACAGTACGAGGCTTATCTGACTGACAAATTTCCGGACAAGAAGGTTGCTGTTCTAACTTGTATGGATACGCGGCTTGTCGAGCTGCTGCCCAAAGCATTGAATATTAAAAACGGTGATGCCAAATTTATCAAAAACGCTGGCGCCATTCTGACACAGCCCTTCGGCAGTGCCATGCGCAGCATTCTCGTCGCTGTCTACGAGCTTGGCGCTCGCGAGGTGCTTGTCATCGGACATCACGGCTGCGGCATGACCAACTTGGATACGGAGGGCTTGGTCAGCAAATTCATTAAACACGGCATTGATCCGCTTGCCATAGAAACATTAGAAAACTCAGGAATCCAGATGGAGAAGTTTTTGCGGGGCTTCGCAAGCGCCGAGGAAGGCGTGATGCACAGCGTTGAGCTTATTCGCAAGCATCCGCTATTCCCGAAGGACATTCCTGTTCACGGTTTTATCATGCATCCCGAGACAGGTGCTCTTGAGCTGCTCGTTGAAGATTATCGCGACGAGAAGTAACTGCATTTATAAACTTAATAAGAAGAAACGACTGACAGCGTCCTTTTAAAAGACGCCATCGTTTCGGCGAAACGTATAGAGAAAGGATGAGCAGCCCCATATCCTTTCCTATACGTCAATCGTAATCGGCTGAAGCCGTCCTCTGGCGGCTAAGCTAAAGTTTCGCGCAGAAATATAGAGAAAGTTGGCAGAATGACATCCTTTCCTATATATCGAAAAAACGTACAAGCCTCGTCTAGGACGACTGCTTGTACGTTTTTTTAGTTTCTTCTACTTGATCGCAATATAGATCTCGATCTCCGCATTCTCCGGATCGAATGTTCGGCCGTCATAGAGCTCGAAATCACCGGTGTAGGCACGCTCAAGGGAAGCCTGCTCGAAATAACTCCAAATCTCGCCCCATGCCTGTGCCACAACCTCGTATACAGGCCCTTTTTTCGTCCTGAACACCTTATATTTCGCTTCAGGAACCTCCGCTAGCTCTAGGCCGCCATCGGTGTCGGCTTGTCCAGCTGCGCGCTCGTGTCCAATAAGAGTCGTGTACGCACCGCTTGCATCACTCTCGTAATCCGTATATAGCGCATAGATCATATGTCCGTTGCTTACCCGCTCACTCTGCGCGATGCCGCTTGCGAAATAATCTTGCCAGAGTTTGGCTAACTGGCCTTCCGGACCTGCCTCGGCCGCATTGGTCGTGCGGGCAGCTACCCCAATAAGCGATATCGCTGGCTTTGCTACAAGCTGTTCATTCATCTGTTGTTCCCCATTTCGTTATTTCTTTCACTAGTATAGTCGGGGAAACTGGACAGCTGTCTGTCTTAGTTCTCGTAGCCTGCAACAATTTGGCGAGCCCGGTGAACGACCTCCTCCGCGACATGGGAAGGATGCTCAACTTTGACCTGGTTGCCATAGCTGAGCACCATGCCGTAGAACCACTCGTCTATCGTCATCTCTCCCTCGACTCGCAGAGAGCCATCTTCAAGTATGGTTATCATATCCGGGTGGAAAGAGTCTCCCACGCGGTAACGGACCTGCGGTTGAAAAAGCAGTGTTACCCGGGCAAGCAAACGGCCCATCCATTCCGAATCCCATGTGTAGCTCTCCATTGCGGGTACAGCACGCCGCTCGAACCGTTCCTCAAGCCTAACAAGCTGCTGCACGCGGGAGAGCCGAAACACGCGGAATTGCTCGCGCAGCTTACAATAGGCCTGCAGGTACCACACGTTCCCTTTCAAGATCAACGCGTATGGCTCAACTGTGCGCTCCGATTCCGAGCTATTGGCATTCATATAGCTGAACCGCGCCATTCTCGTATCTTCTATCGCCCGTCTAAGCGTGTTTACTTTATCCCGCGCTGCCTGTCCCAGTCCCCAGGGATTAAGATCAAAGACTAAGCTTTCTGGCCTTTGGCCCTCCTGATACTTGTCCGATTGATGGAGAAGTGTTGTGACCTTTTCCTGTAAGCTGGCATAGGTGGCATCATCCAGGGCCGTTCCTATGCCCTTGACCGCTGCGATAATCGATGAAATTTCTCCCAGTGAGAGATACTGGCGCGATATGGTGTACTGTTCCATAATCTCGAAGCCGCCTGTCGTGCCTTGATGAGCGAACACGGGTATTCCCGCTTGGCTCAACGTATCCATATCACGGTAAATCGTCTTCGTAGACACCTCAAAGCGGTCCGCCAGCTCCTTGGCGCTAATACGGCGGCGGTTTAGCAGCAGTACGGTCATAGCTAACAAACGATCGATCTTCAGACAGCTTCCTTCTTTCTGCTGCTACTTTTCTACATGAATCTAATCTCGGCGATAGGGCCGCTCTCTATAAAGCCTATATTCTTGTATACCTTATTGGCGTTCGGATTTCTAATATCCGCGTAAAGCATCGGCTCGCGATCCTCTTCCTCCAGTACCTTGCAAAGCCCCGCTACAACTGCGCTTGCATACCCGTTCTTACGCAATACCGGCGGCGTGTACACCGTATTGATCCGGCCGTGCCGAGGAGAACGATGAGCGATATTGGCCATCGATACCGGAAGCTCGTCAACCGTCCAGAAATATAAATTGCCTCTCATAACCATACCCTCAGCCGCCGGGAGCTGGCTCGCAGGGATTACGGATGCTCCATACGCATCCTCCGAGAAGCCTGCCATAAATTCAGCGACGAGCTCCACATGCTGCCTTGTTGCCTGAACCAGCTTTCCTTTTACCTTAACGGGTTTAATCACCTTTGGGCAAGAATAAGTTTGCATCTTCATATAGGAATGGTATTTCAACGAGTTCATTTCGGAGTATAGCTTAGCGAAGAGCTCTGCCGTAGGCGGGGCACCGCATATGCCAGGCAGATCCGTCCCTTGATAATAGCCGACAAGCTCCTTCATGAGCATAATCTTATGTTCATCCGTAACATCCTCCGATAACCAAAGCCATGCATTATGGCCTGGCGACCCTGCGAACAGCATTCGTCCGTCAGGTGTTTTGAGCGCGGTCGCCCCCTCGATTGCCGTAATCAAATGAATCAAATTGTATTGCAGCTCATCTCGCATAAACGGAAATTGGTTTAATACGCAATCATCGGCTTGCAACTTTTCCAGCATAAGTTCCCTCCCTCTACCCACGGTTAGCACACACTATAGTAAACATGGAGCAGTTGATTTCGATTGGTCCACATCCAATACCCATAAAGCGGCCGGGTGTAACAAATACACGACATATTCTCATCTTTATCCCATCGGTTCAAACGACCCAGGTGGGCATATGCTTGCTCACCTCCCATTGAATCCCGAATCAGCCGAATAAACTTCATATCCGCCGAAGTCGGCATTTGTCAGATCGGTGTTCGCCCCAATCGCTGCCTTGCTGCCCTCTCCTGCCGCCACAATCAGCTGCGCAGGCACGATAATAGAGGTATCGCCCGCAGCATACACGCCTCTGACGTTCGTTCGGCCATAGTCGTCCGTCACGAAGCCGCCGGACGGCGTCATCGCGCATCCGAGCTCTTCCCCGAATGCGGCAGCTTGGTCCCAAGAAGGCGTAATAAAACCGCCCGTACGCTTCACCTCTATATCATTCTCAAATAGGATTCGCTCCAGCTTCCCGTTCTCACCTAGAAGCGCTTTGATTTTGAAAGGAGCCACCTGAATGCCCCTCTGCCCAAGCATGGCGATCTGCTGCGTATTCAATGTATGAGCTCCATTCGTGCACACGAGCACGTCCTTGCTCCAGTTATACACGATTTTGGCCAAGTGGAAGAGATTGGAGCCTTCAGATAGAACCATCAGCGGCTGGTCTCGAAGCTCCCAGCCATCGCAGTACGGACAGCTAAACACGCTTTTTCCATAAAATTGCGGCAAGCCTGCTATATCGGGCAACGACTCCTTCAGCCCCGCGGCCAGAATAACCGTACGGGCTTGATACTTAACCCCGTTGCTCGTCGTCACCTCAAAAATGCCAGCCTTCGGTTTAATTTCGGTAACCTTATCCGGTTTGATTGTGACGGAAGGATAGTTTGCGATATCCTGATGCGCGAGCCTGCGCAGCTCCCTCGGCTCAATGCCGTCCCGCGTAATAAACCCATGGGACTCGCGGGCTACAGCGTTTCTCGGCTTGTTCGTGTCAAATACGATTACCATTCTCCGCGATCTGCCAAGCACAAGCGCGGCGTTCAAGCCTGCCGGCCCGCCGCCGATAATGGCACAATCCAGCTTCATGTCCTCGTCCCCTCCCTTCTTAACTTCGTGCGTTCTGTCTATTAAAGGATCGCTTATCCTTATTCACACAGAAGGAGTAGAATACCTATGCGTGACTGTTTTTTTGAAATTCGATAAAAACATTGTCGAAAATAAGGTAATTCGTACCAATTTAATAGTACAATTTGGCAAGTCATGCTAAGATAAAAGAACTACATCATAAGCTCGGATTACGCATGGTTATACCATTTCATTCAGGCAGGCTTTCCACTTTAGGAGGGGTAATACTTGGCTAACAGTCCATTACAGAAGAAGCCGACTTCTTCCCGCGAATCTATTAAATCGACGCCAGGCCAGCCCTCCGTTACTTCGGACCGGGCGCCAAGCGCCGCAGCCCCTTCCAATGTCCTGCAATTGCAGCGCACGGCAGGCAATCGCGCTGCACAAGCAAACGTCAAGCAGCTCCAGGGTGACGGAGCCGCCGCTGCTGGAGGCTCGCAGGCGATCGCCAGCTGGCTGAAAGCAGAAGCTGCCAAAGATAAGAAATCGGATTTATTCGCATTCTTTGAAGCATTAAGCACCACCGAGCAGAAGATCGTCACGCATCTGTGCTCAGGAGGGACCGGCTCATCCTCGCTGAGCAAGGCAAAGAAGCATATTACAGGCTTTACCGGGCGCAGCGTCGACTGGGATAAATTCTCTACGATCGTGCGAACCGTGAAAGGCCAGAATACGAAAAACTACAACGATGACACCGATCGCGATTATGTAACGTACGCAACGACGGCGGCAGCAGCCTCGGTCGGTGCCGCAAGCGCAACCGCGACCAGCGTGAGCACGACTCAGGGTCTTGTTACAGGCGCAGCGCACGAAGGCGCTCTCGGAGCCGTTACCGATATCGGTCCTGCAGCCGCTATGCTCAGCGGGGTTACTTCAGGCATGCAGATCTACAATGCAACGCAGAATCATGACGAAGCTCTGAGCACGCATGATAAAGCGCAAAATATCGGAGGAGAAGGCTTTGCTGGTGTTGCCGACCTTACTCGCTTCGGGGCACAAAGCGTGGTCAACACACAGACATATATGGGTGCTGCCGTCAGCACCGCGGCTACGGCAGCAGCCGGAGCGGCTGGCGTAGTTGGCGGAGCAGCCTACCTGGCAAGCGGGGCAGCCGGCGTGTATACGCATGGCAAACGCAAAAAAAACCTCGAAAAGCTGGAGAAAGAAACGGCCGGCAAGGATGCCAACCTGAATCTGGCTGCAAATATTGGAGCCAGCACGCAGGAGATTAATCGCAAAAAAAGCGGTGCTACGGCGTTAAAAGGCGCGGCAATGATTGTCGGGGGCGGCCTGTTGCTTGCGAGCGCGGCAACCCCTGTCGGATGGCTGCTGCTCGGCGTTGCGGGAGCCATTGGCGGTATTGCGGCTATCTATAAATTTTATAAGAAACGTACGCGCAAAGAAGAAATCGTGGACCGCTTCCTTGGCGTGGATAAGAAAGTGGCGGAGCTTCAGGCTGCTGATCCAAAAGCCAAGCCGGACAAATCGGTTCTTCGCAACGGGCTGCTCCAGCAGAACGGATTCAATTCCGTTGCGCAGTGCTACGCCCAGATTATTACCGATCTTGCTCACACGATATACAAAAAAGGCGTGCTAGAATCCGATCCGCAATATGTAACCTTGATTACCAATATCGGTCTCAAGCCAGACCCTAAGAAGAAGACGCCAAAAGCGGATCTTATCGCGAAGAAACTCCATACTTAGTAAATGCAGGAGGTGTGTATGACCATGGATACAACAGGACCAAACCGACTGCTTCACCTGCTGGAGGCCGATTACCGCTCGGAAGGGTTCCAGATCGGCTGGGCAGAGCCTACGCCAGAAGATCCTTTCCGCTCGCTTATCGTTTTATTTGACGACATTGGCGACGAAGCGCGGGAGATTCAGCTGGAGCTTTGTTTCCTTCCTAATATGGAAGACGCTGAGGCAGCAGGTATCTGCATTCTGCAAGCCTTCGTTACAATAGCTGAGGGAGTGTCCTCTGACTATTATGAGCAGCTGCTGCTGCTCGCGGCCAAGCTGAATACCGTATTGCCTTTGGGTGCATTCGGATTATTCGCCGACACAGGCGTCGTTTACTTCAAGCATAATTCACTCCTCCTGCTTGGCAACGAGGACGTATCCAACGTCAAAGCGATTGATACGCAGAACGGCCTCATTCTTCATCTCCACCAGCTGTACATGGAAGCATTGCTTCGCGTATCAGCCGGGGACGAAACCGCTGAGCAAGCACTGGAGAATCTCCTGCTATAGCTTGCAACAGAAGGAGATCCTACAGCTTATAGTCTACAAGAAATGTCTGGCCCCAGCGCACCGTGCTGGGGCCAGACATATATTAATATCTTCTCACATACGTCGCCGCCAATCGACAATCTTCTGCTCGAATTGTATAATTCTGTTGTTCCTTCAATAATTAACGGTGGTGACCAACATTCTATACGTAATCTCTCTCGTCGTTTCCTTCGCGATCGTTTATTTCTTAATACCGCCGTTTGGCAGAATGGCTTTCCGCTTTGATTTCGTGGACAAGCCCCGCAAGGACGTGGAGCGGAAGCTTCATCGTGAACCGATTCCTCTAACGGCAAGCTATGTCATATTTATCGGATTTTTCGTTACTTATCTATTGGTTACTAGAGACTTTTCGCTCCAGACAGGCGCTATATTTGCCGGTGGCGTGCTGCTCCTGGTTATTGGCACCGTGGATGATTGGTATAAAACGAAAGGGAAAGACTTTCCTTCCCTGCCTAAATTCATCGTGCAAATATCAGCGGCCGTGCTCGTGTACGCATCCGGCATATCCTTTACCGGTTTTTATAACCCGCTCTCAGGCGATTACGTCATGCTTCCGGTGATTTTACAATTCTTGCTTACGATATTGTGGATATTCGGCGTTACGACCGTCATTAATTTCTCAGATGGCATGGACGGACTGGCAGGCGGACTATCCGCAATCTCAGCCGTGACCCTATTCGTAGTGGCGCTCGCAAAGGGTCAATCCAACTCTGCCATTATGGCTATCATTTTGGTCGGCGTAACGATTGCTTACTTAAAGTATAACAAGCCGCCAGCCAAAATCTTCATGGGTGATGCCGGTGCGACCTTTCTGGGATTCATCCTAGCCGTTATCGCGCTCGACGGCGCATTCAAGCAAGCTACAGTCCTATCGCTATTCATCCCGATCCTTGCGCTGGGCGTACCGATATTCGACAATTTATTCGTCGTCGTGAAACGAATGATGCAAGGAAAAGCGATCTATCAAGCAGATGCCAGCCAAGCCCATTACCGGCTGCTTCGCGCAGGCTTGAACCACAAGCAGGTGGTGATGTTCCTATGTTTAATCAGCACTTGCCTGTGCTTGTCATCCATCATTCTGCTGCTCGTACAAATCTAAAGCAAGAACCGAGACGCGGCGTCTCGGTTCTTTTTTGTTCGCGTTACAGCTGCGTTCTTACTAACGATACGTTCATGGATGGTCATAATAGGCCACTACCTCAGGCCAGCTCCACTGTCCATAATAAGAAGAAGCGATGTCTATTTGTTTAATCCATACCACGGCACGGCGGCCGCGGGCATCTGCCAGCATGACGTTCGCCTTCGTCTGATCGGCGTTCACCCATGCAAGAGTGTCTTTCAGACGTGCAGGATCGTATTGTCCTTGTTTTTTCGACGGTCTCGTCAGCTGCTTTTGCTTGCCGTTTGCAAGCTCTATGCTGACTAAATGCGGGTAGACGGGACTTGCGGGCTCCATAGCGCCTGCCTTCTTCTCCTTAGCTCTTGATACGACGATATGAGCTGGGTCCTGCCATGTGAAATCCCCATCTACAAATCCTTTAGGCGTGTAGGCAGCGCTTCTCTCGGATGAAACGGCAATGACCTTCAGCTGCTTGTTGCTGGTCGCCTCGCGTCCGATTCCCGCAATGTAAGCAAGCTGATCACCAACAGGCGACCATTCGAACCATTCCTCATGACGGACCATTTCATCCAGCGTTCGAAATACGACACCGTCCGCCGATACGGCGCAAAGCGTGTTGCTGTCAGCTGATAGCGAAGCGGTCGGCGTCGCTAGGAACGCAATCCATCTTCCGTCGGCCGACCACTTGAAGGCACTTGTCCCAACGGCAAAAAAATCATCCGAAGGTTTCGGCAACACATGCACGATTACATATTCAGCTGGCCGCCCTAATGCCTTAAGCGGAATTTCGTAAAGAGTAATCGGCGTCCACCCATCCGGCAGCAGCTCCGAGCGGGAGGAGGCAAAAAAGCCCTTTCCGCTTGGCAGCCAAGAAAAATTGCCGATACCATCTGCCTTCCCAAGCAAGATGCCTRGCTGCTTGGCATCGACATATTGCAGTTGCCCGTTGATGAGAAATGCCAGCTTCTCGTCATAAGGCGACCACTGGAAACGAGCGCCACCCTCCGCATGCACCAGAGCTGCTCTAGCGGTACGAAGCTCCAGCACCCATAATTCCTTTTCGTCTGCTCCTTTTGTATAGGCGAGCCACTTCCCATCGAACGACCAGCTCGGATTCCGAATGGCCGGTCCTTTATCCAGCAGCTTCTCTTCCTCGCCTGCTTTCAGCCATAATCCGCCTTCCCTGACGAAAGCAGCCGTCGGATGACCTATCCCTCGGGCTGCCTCACTATAGTCAGCTTCCCCTGCGATCAAAGTAAAGGCCATCAACACGGCAATTCCCACTCTCAAAAAACGCATTCGTTGCATTCCTCCTCATGTTCGTCACGTTATGGTTACCGTTCCCTGCACCAGAAGAAACATACTACGTTTCCATGCCTAATTTTAAAGGCTGCTATATCGATTTTGATTCAGATTTGATTCAGGTTTGATACAGGTTTGATTCAGGCTTGATTCAGGTTGATACCGGTTTGATTCAGGTTTGATACCGGTCTGATACCGATTTGTAACTGTTCTGTTACGAATTTTCCGTGCTTACCTTTTATAATTGCTTATACAACGATTTAACTTCCAGAGGGGCTGAACATCATTTTTACCGTCCGCAATTCCTTCCTATCGCATCTGTCTCGCACGCTTCGCCAATTTCGCTCTGCTGCAAGTCTCCCCATCCTGATTTGTGAAGGAGGCATTCGCCATGCCTAAGCCCATTGGCAGCAGCAGCCGGTATATGCCTGGACTTGATGGCCTGCGCGCTGTCGCCGTTCTAGCTGTTATTGCTTATCATTTAAATCTAAAGGCTGTGCCTGGCGGCCTGCTTGGCGTGAGCATGTTTTTTGTCCTCTCTGGCTACCTGATTACGGATATTTTGCTTAAACAGCTTGGTCAAAATAAAGCCATCGATCTCAAAACCTTTTTTATTCGCCGAGCAAGAAGGCTTCTTCCCGCGATGTTTCTCATGATCGCGCTCGTTTCCTTATGGCTGTTCGTCAGCGATTCCGGTAGACTCTTTGCATTAAGAGGAGATATCGGCTCCGCTTTGCTCTATATAAGCAATTGGTGGCTCATTTTTCACGAGGTCTCTTATTTCGAAAGCTTTGGTCCCGCCTCGCCTTTCGGACATTTATGGTCGCTTGCGGTCGAGGAGCAATTTTATCTCATCTGGCCGATTTTACTAATCGCAGCCATCCGCTTCGTTCCCAAACGCGGTCAGTTCGCATTATGGACACTAGCCGCAGCCGCATTATCTGCCGGCGCTATGGCATTGCTTTATCAGCCCGGCATTGACCCAAGCCGAGTATATTACGGTACGGATACAAGAGCTTTCGCTCTCCTTATCGGGGCTGCATTAGCTGTCGTTTGGCCGAGCTGGAAGCTATCCACGGCAATATCGCAGCGCAGCCGCATGGTGCTCGACAGCGTGGGAACGGTCGGCATGATCGTAATCGCGGTTATGATCGCTACAACCGGCGAATACGATGCTTTCCTCTATCGCGGCGGCATGGTGCTGCTTGCCCTTGCCACAGCTGCAGTCGTTGCCGCGATGGCGCATCCGGCGAGCAAACTAGCCGGCGCCATCGGCAGCAAGGTGCTGGCATGGATTGGCGTTCGCTCCTACGGCATATACTTGTATCATTATCCGATCATCGTGCTAACTACGCCGACTGCCGAGGCAGGAGAGCTTCATCTAGCAAGAGCATTCATGCAGGTCGTACTCACCTTTGTTCTTGCAGAGCTGTCCTGGCGCTTTGTAGAGGAGCCGATCCGACATGGCGCAATCGAGAAGCTGGCTCGTTCGCTTAAAGAGTTTTTCCAGATCCCTCATCTGCGGAAATCAACAACCTACTTTGTCGGCATCATCTTGATCGTATCCTGCGTATCCTGCGCAAGCAATTTCGATCTCCAATCGGCAGCCGTCCAAGCGGATAGCGGATCAGCAACAAACCACCCAGCCGTAACCATTGAAACAACGCTGACTTCTCATAAGCCTGCTGTACCTGACGCAGCAAGCAAGCCAGATAAAATCGATGACACTCTGCAAACGAAGCCTGATCCGACGGACGGAAAGCCTGATACCGTTGTTGCCAAACCAACGAATCCTACCACTACGACAACACCTGCACCTGCAGTAAAACCGGATGCTTCCCATCCGGCAGATGAAATTACGGCAATCGGAGACTCCGTACTGCTCGATGCCGGTCCTTATTTAGAGAAGCTGCTGCCCGGCATCGCCATAGACGGCAAAATAGGCAGGCAGTTCTCACAGGCTGTTACGATTCTAGAGAAGCTGAAACGCAGCGACGAACTCGCGGACACGGTCATCATTGAGCTGGGTACGAACGGCTCCTTCACGACAAAGCAAATGGTTGCATTGCTGGAGACGATTGGACCGAAGCGAAAGATCTTCATGATCAACACGCGCGTACCGCGCAAATGGCAGGACACCGTAAATAAAATGCTCGAGGAAACCGCTAAAGCAAACGAAAATGTGACGATCGTAGATTGGTATTCAGCAAGCAAGGGGAAAAAGGATTTCTTCTCCACAGACGGTGTCCACCTGAAGAAGCACGGTGCTTCTTTCTATGCGGATATGGTAGCAAAAGCAATCAAACGTTAGGAGATACGGAAAGATACTAAAAATAGCGTGCAGCGGGAGAAACAGCTTCTCCCGCTGCACGCTATTCTAGTTCAAGGACTGTACATTTTCTGTTACTTCGTCTTCGTCTTCGGCTTCGGCTGAAGCAGCAATAGCTACATGACACGCAGCTCGAACAGCCTTGCTGTTCTCTCTTCCTGAAGACTGACTTCCAGCACACCCTCCGCTTCATGCCAAGCCCAATCTGAACCGTGAGACTGAGCAGGATACGCGCATCTCGCTTGAAGCTGCTGCCCCTTCCATCTCGGAAGCGGAAGCTTCACAGTGCCTGTGCTTCCTTTGATTCGCCACACGGCCAAGTATATGCGGTCCTCATGACGCAGCCCATAGCACACCCAATCATCCTGCTGCGTCGGCAGGCCAAGCGGCCAGAATGGCCGTGCGGCCGGAATGTCGCTGCGGATGGCTTTGTAATAATCGAGTGCTTCCTTGACCAGCTCTCTGCGACGGGGACTAAGCTCCGCCAGATGGCCGCTCTGATGAACCCGCAGCAGCAGCGCGTTGACCATGTTGAAGATAACTTCTTCGTCATCGCCCTCTCTCAGCGGATAGGACCAAATAGCCGATTGCTCCGGTGTGAGCACCGCAGGCGAGCTTGCAGCGATTGCCGCATACTTTACATAATCCTCTTGGTCGCTCGTCGATTGAATGCTGTGACGGCTGAGCATCGCATAATCCATCCGCATGCCTCCGCTCGAACAGTTCTCGATGACTAGGCTCGGATACTTTGCAAACGTCTTATCCAGCCAGGCCAGATAAGCTCGGTTGTGCTGGAGAAGCCCGTCTCCATAGCTATCAGCATCGGTTTCCGTTCCAATCCCTGCGTTAATATTGTAATCCATCTTAATATAGCCAACGCCATAATCCTCGACCAAACGGCGAATCACCTCATCCGCATGGGCGATAACCTTAGGATTGCGGTAATCGAGCTGATAGCGGCTGCGGTCCTTGACGCGTTTGCCGTGCCGCATGAAAAACCAGCTGTCGTCGGTTTCCGCAAGCTTCGGACTATTGATGCCCATAACCTCAAGCTCCAGCCAAAGCCCAGGGATCAGACCTTTTTCCCGGATATAGTCGAGCACATACTTTATCCCTTGAGGGAATCGTTCTTCCGACGGAAGCCACTCTCCTACGCCGTCCCACCATTCGCCTGGCGCATACCAGCCCGCATCGATACAGAAGTATTCACAGCCTACCTCCGCAGCGGCGTCAATTAGCGGCAGCAGCTTAGCAGTCGTAGGATCTCCCCATAAGCAATTCATATAATCGTTAAAGATAACGCGAAGCAGCTTATTATCCTCATTAGGCCTCCGAATAAGGCGGCGATAAGCCGTCAGCTGATCAATCGACTCTTCAAATCCGCCAACAACCGACCCGATCGCCAGAGGGACAGACACGAACTCCGCGCCTGGCGCAAGCTTAAGCCACCAATGGTTGTCATGCTCTGTCGGACCGCTAATGAGTACGGTCAGCAAATCGGACTGTTCAATGATTTCCCAATGCCACGAGCCGTTATGCTCAATCTGCCAGAACAAGCTTGTTCCTGCTTCTTCATTCTGCAGCACGGCCATCGGGATATGCTCAGCAGCTGACCATGATCCGGTATTGCTGCAGGAAACACGCTTCGAACCGCGGTCCTTCATATGGGACATTCCAAGCTCAGGCAGCTTGTACGAGCGCCATTGCAGCTCGCTTTGCCAGCCATTATGGGCTACGTGCAGCCTCATTTTATCATCCCGGTCGACCTTCCCTTCTTTGTCCAAGCCCGTCAACGCGAAGGACGACACATATTCCACTTCAGCATCGGCCGTACCTTCATTCTTAAGCACAGTCCAGCAGCGAACGGTCTGTACGCCATCGTAGAATTGAAAGTGCTGAACGGCCTTAAGACCCGTCACTTCATCCCGCAAGCCAAGCTCCAGCTTGCGCCCCGCTTCGTTGCGCGTATCCTTATGCGCATCATATACCATCCGGAGGCCTGGATAAGAGGCGCGATGCGTGCGTCCGTGATACTCGTCACGGTCCTCCCCTGTCAGCTGCAGCTCCATCAAGCGGAATCCCTGTTTTTGATTCGTTTGAATCGTCTCGTTACCCAGCGGTCTAGGACCGAAATGAAGGAACAGCACATCCCCGCTGTCGGTGATTTCAAACTGTAGGTATAATCCATTTTCCATGATTTCAATTTGCTTGCCCATCCTATGTTCACGTCCCTAGCTATTTGATTTTGTCCCCATAAAACAACTTAACCCAGCACTGTAAAAGTGCTGAGTTAAAGTCATGCTTATTCGCGAGACTTATTCTGCGGAGCCGAATTGTACCCAAGCCTTTTGAATTTCGTCAATGGCTTGTTCTTTCGTTTTGCTGCCGCCGATGTAGCCTTGCATCAACTCACCAAACTTTTGGTGGAACGTATCTAGAGAGTAGTTAACCGACAAGTCGCCGGATTTTTCCGTTTTTAGAATCTCTTCCATTTGCTTCGGCATATCCAGTTCAGGAAGCGGAGCGTCCTTGATTGGAGGAATAACCTTCGCTACAGTGGAGAACCAGCTCTTGCCGTAGTCGGAAGTGTACAGCCAGTTGAAGAAAGCGATCGTTTCATTAACCACTTTGGAGTCTTTGTTGATGCGAAGCGCTTGGTCAGCGCCTGTCACAAGCAAGTTTTGCTCTGCTTTTTCGCTTACTGGATAGCCTACGATACCAAGCTCAAAGTCTGGCGTAATTTTTTTGATCGCTTCTTCGTCCCAAGCGCCTTTACCCGTCATGAATGCTGCTTTGCCGGAAGCAAAGTCGCTCACTTCTGCGTTGCTGTCACGCTCAAGCGGCTTGCTCGTACCATGCTCAACCGTTGTGTCGATGAAGCCGAAGAAATTGTCTTTCAGTACGGGGTAGTCGTTGAATGTCGTTTCGCCTGCGATGAATTTGCCTACCAATTCCTTCGGTGTAATGCCTGCATCCTCAGCAGCCGCATTCACGAAGTTTTGGAAGATATGCTTCCATACCCACCACTCTTTATAAGCGTTGGCGAAGGGAGTAATGCCTTTTGCTTCAAGCTTTGCGATTGCGTCTTCCATTTGGGAAGTTGTTTTCGGCACTTCTGTGATGCCTGCATCAGCTAGCAGCTTTTTGTTGTAAACCATGTTCATCAAGTTTCCTTTGACAGGGAAGCCAAGCACTTTCCCGTCTTTGGAGCTCATGTTGATCTTAACGGAATCTGTCATTGCAGCCGCAAGCGGCTCATTTGTAAGGTCTGCGCTATATTCAGCGAAGGTATCGATATCGCCGCCCGCCGTCGTTTGGAACACGTCCGGTGTGCTTCCTGCAGCAATTTTCGATTTCAATACAGTGTTATAGTCGGCTTGCATAATTTCAAGATTAATCGTAACGTTCGGTTTTACTTTTTTGTATTCTGCGATGTATGCGTTAAATGCGTCCGTGTATTCGGGAGAGGCCGTAAACATATTGATGGTCACCGGCTTATCCGAGGCTTCCGTATTCCCTCCGGTATTCGCGCCCTCGTTGTTGCCTGCCGTGTTGTTCTTGTCGCTGCCGCAAGCAGCCAGTATTCCGATAATCAGCACGAGGCTGACGGATAGTGCCAGAAATCTTTTAAACATTGAAATGCCCCCATTTCCTTCGTTGGTTGTGGTCTACGATGCCTATTCTAAAGAAAAAGAAATCGGATAAGAATGCACATAAGTGAATAGTTAAGGGTAAAAAAGTGTCATGCTGTTTGCTGTTCACTTTTTAACTACTCCCGCTTGATGCCCGATATTCACTTGGCGATAGTGAGTAGTAGTTGCGGAACGCCTTGCTGAAATAGTTTTTATCCTTATACCCCAGCATCTCGGAAATATCTTGAATTTTCAAATTCGGGTCATCGAGCAGCTCCTTCGCCTTGTCCATTCGCACCTTCTGCACATACTCGTGAATACCGAAGCCGAACTGCTGCTTAAACAGCTTCATCAAGTATTCTCTGCTCAGAAAATATTTGTCCGCAAACATCGAAATTTTGATTTCTTCAAAGTAATGGTTGTCGATATATGTTTTAATATCCCCTACTTCGAAGGGCTGATTCGTCAAGAGTGATTTCCTAATTTGTCCGCTGAAAAAATCCAGAATATCGACCAGCAGCTGCTCGAATTGCTCCAAATTCTCAAAATCACTGTTAATGCCGACATCCCGCAACGCGTGATCGCCGCTAAGCGGCAGCTCGGCTTGCGGTGCGCCTAGTTCAATCGCCATATCATTCAGCAAAATAACGAACTCATGCAGCGCACGATCCGCTTCCCCGATGTTGAACCAATCCGACGCACGCCATTTCTTCATGTAATCATTCAGAATGGATTTGGCGTTATGTATGTTGCCGCTTTCCAACGCGCCGCGAATCACCAATATCCGGCTTGTCAACGACTGCGTTTCCTTAGTGGCCGATGCTTTATCCGAGGCTGCGATGACGGTTGCCCCATTGAGCCTAAGCAGATCAATGCCGTTAATTGCAGCTTTGGCCGCTTCGTAAGAAGACGCCAGCTGGAGAGCATCGGGCGTGGAATGCCCAATCCCAACGGCAACAACGATGCCGAACAGCTCCTTCAGTGTAGAGACGACTTTATTTAATTGATGAACCGATCGATAGGCGATGTCCTCCGGATAACCGCCTTTCATTGTCAGGATCGCGATAAGCTCGCGCTCCTGCTTTGGGCTTGCGAAGCTAAAGGCTCCGAAATGATCGCCTGCTATTTCGTTTATGACATTTGCTACCGCGAAGTGCAGCAGGTCGGTATCGTGATGGAATCGTTTTTTGCGAATCTGCTCCAGATTGAGCACGCGCACAACGACCGCCGTGAAGCGGTTGCCGGGATCATCCGCACCGATCAGCGGCAGGAAAGCTTCGTTCGTTTGGCTTTTGAAGCTGCGCTCGATGATTGATAGATAGACTCTTTCCTTGAGCCTCGGCAGAGACATATTCAGCGTAATATTGCGATTAATGAAGTCGCTGTCCTTCTTGCGCTTCGCGTCCAGCACGTCGATCGCCTTGCGCAGCGACGCATTGAGATCCTGCCGGTTGACGGGCTTCAGCAAATAATCAACAACCTTGGAGCGGATAGCCTGGCGCGTATATTCGAAATCATTATATCCGCTTATTACGATTGTCAGCAGATCAGGAAAGTCCCGTTCAATGATTTGCAGCAGCTCCATCCCGTTCATCTCCGGCATCTTCATGTCGACCATAGCGAGATCGACCTTATGCTCTGCCAGCATGGCAAGCCCAACCTTCCCGTCGGTTGCTTCCAGCACCTCCGCAACGCCTAAGCCCTTCCAATCGCCCAGTATGCGAATCGCTTCGCGAAGCGGCTCTTCATCATCAATAATCAACACTCTATACATGGCTCACGCCTCCCCGCGGTAATAACATTGCCAGCTCCGTGCTAGATTTATCCGTATGGATAATCAGCTCTGCCCCGTCTCCATAAAGCAGCTTCAGCCTTGTATTCAAATTCACGAGCCCAATGCTCTCGTTCTCATCCTCGCGATCCTCCCATGCCTGCAGGAAGGATTGCCGAACCTGCTCGAGCCGCTCCGGTGTGAAGCCAGGCCCATTGTCCCTTACGGAAATGACGGCATGCGTTTCCGTAACCGCAGCGCGGATTTCAATCGTAATCATACTCGATACTTTCTCCAGCGCATGCTTGATAGCATTCTCGACAAGCGTCTGGATCGAGAGCTTAGGCAGCTCCAGCTCCAGCAGCGCTTCCTGCCACTCATACGCCACCTGGAGCCTGCTGCCGAACCTTGCTTTCTGCAGGGAAAGGTAGTTCTCGATATGCTTCAGCTCGTCCCGCGCCTGCACGATATCTTTCCCGCTGATGCAATAGCGCAGCGTAAGCGCCAATGCATCCACCATATCAGCAATATCATAACGCTCATTCTTTAACGCTTTCGTGGAGATGGCCTGCAGCGCGTTATAGAGGAAATGAGGATTTATTTCTGCCTCCAGCGCTTTCAATATGGCGTTTTTCTCTACGAGCTTCATTTTGTAGCGCTCATTAATCAGATCGTTCGTCCGCCGCACCATGAGATTGAAATGACGGGACAAATACGCAATCTCATCCCTCCCCTTCACCTCTGCCTCTGCGTCGAAATCGCCTGTACTGAATCGGCTCATATGATAGGAGAGCTTCTGCAGCGGCCGCGTAATGGCATTGGAGAAATATATGACGATGATGATGGACAGAAACAGGAAAAGTAATCCGATAATAAAGCCTAAATTACGCGTCGTGCGGGCAGCCTCATAAATCTGCGAGTACGGAATCGGCTTAACGAGCCTCCAGCCCTCCTGCTCTCCTATGTCATAGACAACCAAATACTTCTGGCTTCCCTCCGACCAGGTCAACTGTCCTTTGGCTCCTTCTGTCAGCTTTTCCGTAAGGAAGGCTTCCTTCGCCCTCTTGTAAAACGCTTCATCATCCGTATAAAACGGCTCATTGTCCGGACTCAGAAACAGCAAATGCTGTCCCTCGTCAAACGGAATGTCCTTCAAAATCTGTTCGCTAACCGAATTGTCGAAATAGAACGATAAGACTGCCTGCGGCTGTCTCGATACAATTGAACGAAGCACCCTATGATAGGCCATGAAGGTATTGTCGAATTGAACCGGGTAGCCTACTGCTTTGCTCTCTAATTGAACAAATGGCTGATATGAGCGGTTGAAAGGACTTGTCATGGCTTTTTCATACCAAGGCATCTCCGTAATCATCGGATCGTTTCCCGTGCGGACCGCGATATTATTATTTTCCTTCGTTATGGAGTAATATTTTTTTTCGTTCACGACATAAAGGTAGATCGCCTGAAGATCGTTTCTCGAATAATACAGCTGGCGCAAATAGTTCTCCAAATACATTTTCGAAGCATACTCCTCCGATTCATGCATGATCGCATACGTAATTTCATCGAACCGGATTTGCGGCAGCGAGAGCTGCTCCATCCCATTCAAATAATCCTCCATATTCTGATTAACGAGCAGCAGGTTGTTGGAGGTGCTGGCAATGCTGTTCGTGACCGACTCCTTCTGGAACATCTGATATGAAATAAAAGTCAATGACGACACTACGAGTATAATAATGGTCGTGAAAAGCAAAATAAGCTTGTTCACCAGCCTTCTGGTCACCTGTTCGGCAGTTTCCCTTATTGCTCGCAACGCTCTGTTCATCATGATAATCCACCACCTTTTAACACAGCATGAAGTTCACCTTTTTACCCCTAACTGATTTCTTAAATCCATTTTTGCAGGGCGGATGGCTGTTTTATAATACACAATATAGCTAATCCCGAATTTTTGAAATATAAATTTAGATGAACCATAAAGAGATGAGGTATGGCGATGTTCAAATCATTAGGTAGAAAATGGAGCGAGAAGCTCGAATTCGGCATCTTCACCTTGCCTGTATTAATTTGTATCGCGGTCGCTTTTTACATTCCGTTCGCGATGACCATTCGTTATTCCATGACCAAGTGGAACGGGATCTCCAAGCATCCGAAATTCGTTGGGCTCGATAACTTCAAGCAAATTTTCATGGGTGACACGAACTTTGCGAACTCCGCATGGTTTACGATTAAATATGCAGTGTTATATATCGTTATCGTGAACATACTGGCCATACTTCTGGCAGTTGTTCTGGATATGAAGCTTAAGACGACCTCTTGGCTGCGGGCTGCTTTCTTTATCCCGTATATTCTAAGCCTTGTGATCGTCGGTTTTATCTGGAAATTCATTTTCATGCAAGGCTTCGAGTCGCTGGGGCAAAGCACAGGCTGGGGCATCTTCGATCTCAGCTGGCTTGGCGAGCCTAAGCTAGCCTTCGTCTCCATACTGCTCGTCTCCATCTGGCAGTCAATCGGCTTCTATCTTGTCATTTACATCGCAGGCCTGCAGTCGGTGCCTGACGATTTGAAGGAAGCTGCAACCGTTGACGGAGCTGGACCGGTCAGACGCTTCTTCAGTATTACGCTGCCGCTGCTTGCGCCTTCTATCACGATTTCCGTCTTTATGGCGCTGACGAATTCCATTAAAGTATTCGATGTCATCCTCTCGCTCACGGGCGGCGGGCCTGGCGGTACGACTTACAGCATCGCCTATGATATCTACCGCGATACGTTCCAGAACAATCTTTACGGCTACGGTACGGCAAAAGCACTCATTTTGTTCGTCGCTGTTCTATTCGTAACAATCATTCAATTGACGCTCTTCAAACGCAGGGAGGTTGAAGCCTGATGAAAACGCAAAGTAAAGGCCGAGCAGGCCGCATTGTCCTTGAGATCATCATGGTGCTTCTCTCGCTCGTATTTCTATACCCGTTGTTCTTAGCCATTAACAACTCATTCAAAAGCTTCGGCGAGGTCATGACCGATGTTGTCGCCCTTCCGAAGCAGCTCGTATTCGAGAACTATTCGTATGTATGGTCGTTCATCAATTATCCGAAGCTCTTTCTGAACAACTTTGTCATTACGACTGTCGGTCTTGCGGGGATTATTCTCGTTTCTTCTATCGCAGCCTACAAGCTGGCCAGAACGAAGACACGCTGGAGCGGACTGCTCTACATCGTGTGCATCATGCCGATGCTGATACCGTTCCAATCCATCATGCTTACTGTGCTTCAGCTCGCCAAAGACCTTCATTTGTCCGAAAGCACTTGGGGACTCGGCATTCTTTATTGGGGCTTTGGCGCACCGCTTGCCGTCTTTATTTACCACGGCTTCGTGAAAGGCATTCCGAAGGAGATTGACGAGAGTGCGACTATAGACGGCGCATCCGGCTTTAAGCTGTTCTTTCTTGTCATCTTCCCGCTGCTGAAGTCCGTTACGACAACTATCGTCATCATCGACGTCATGTGGATTTGGAATGACTTTCTGCTGCCGCTGCTTATGGTTAACGGCTCGCCTGACACCAAAACATTGACGCTAGCCGCTTACACCTTCGTCGGCCAATATACTTCTGATTGGCAATATGCGATGACAGCCATGGTAATGGCCGTGCTCCCATCGATTATCGTATTTATCTTCTTGCAGAAATACATCGTCAAAGGCGTTGTTGCCGGAGCGGTGAAAGGTTAACTGAAAGCCTGCGCAGAGTTGGGTTTTCTAATGCACTTAGAAACT
Source organism: Paenibacillus sp. 2TAB23 (assembly GCF_052115165.1). NCBI lineage: Bacteria > Bacillati > Bacillota > Bacilli > Caryophanales > Paenibacillaceae > Paenibacillus > Paenibacillus sp. 2TAB23. The sequence continues at coordinate 181,617 of NZ_JBFRGD010000005.1, read as the reverse complement.
TTACTTCACTTGCCAATGGGCACCGAAAAAGGAGCTAGCGCATTCAAGCCGCTTAGCTCCTTTTTCGTACGCCTTTTCACTTTTTCAAAGGAGCTAAGGATTGCCTAAATGCTCCCGTGGAATCTCTTGCTATTAAGCAGGATCAAACTTCATCGTTGCGTCACGCTGGGGGAACAAGATCAGGAAGGCATAATGTCCCCTGCTCGATATGGAACGGCCTCAGCACAGCCTCTTCAAGCGCAGGGCATCGCTCGCCTTGGGAACAGCCTTCTCGTACTATTCTGTTTTAAACTTTGCGGAAGCAACCGCCAAATCCTGCGTCAGCTTGTCAATCGTCGTAACCATTGCCGCAAGCTGCTGCACCATAGCCGCCTGCTCCTGCACGGTTGCCGTTACCTCCTCGACAGAAGCGGACACTTCCTCACCCGAGGCCGACAAGCTTTGAGCAGCATCGAGCACATCGTTTTTCGCAATCTCGACCTCATACAGCTCTTCAGCCATCGCCCGTACTTGTTCAATAATATCTTTTACATGCCCGGATACGAGCTCGAATGATTGTTTCGTCTGGCCAACGCTATCATTATGCTGCTCCGTAATGCCCTCAATGACGTGAACGCTTTGGTTGTTCTGCTCTACATGGTTGATCGTCAGTCCTACGATGGCATTGATGTCCTGCGATTGAATAGAAGTCTGCTCCGCAAGCTTCCTAATCTCACTCGCCACGACGGCGAAGCCTCTGCCATGCTCTCCCGCCCGAGCCGCTTCAATCGAAGCATTCAAGGCAAGCAGCTTCGTTTGATTCGCAATCTCGGCAATCGCATCGGTCATTCGGCCGATGCCGGATGAGCTCTCCGCCAGCTGGCGCGTAATGTCCGAAATTTTGCGAACCTCATCCTCGTTGCGTACATTGATTGCCACCAAAGATTCAATGACCTCGTGGTTTGCCTCGAAAATCTCGGTTATCGCGTCGGCCTTTTCTTTGATCGTATGCGATTTGGCTGTCGCGCTGGCGATTTTGTCGCCTACGTCCATAAACTTATTGACGATGGACTCCGTATCATTCGCCTGCGTTTCCATCGCTTTCGCAATCTCGGACGTCGTCGTCGATGTTTCCATAATGGAAGTGGATGTCCGGGCGGAGGTTTGGTCGAGCTCTCTTGTGCTGCCATGAAGCACGGTGATCGAGCCGTTCATGCTCGTAATCAATTCTCGGTTGCGCTCCGCCATCGTGTTGAAGCTGTTCGCCAGCTCCTTGAACTCGCCATTGTATTTGCCAGTCGCCGAAGTGGTGAGATCACCTGAGGACAGCTTTTTAAAGAGTCCAGTCAGCTGAACGATCGGCTTCGTCACGAGCCGGGATATAAGCATGCCAACCGCTATGGATAATACGAGAGCAATCAACATCACGGTCATCATCTGCCTCATCATCGCTTGCAGAGGCTTATTCACATCTGAATAGGGATCCTCGACAATGACGGTCCAGTCTGATAGCGGTATTTTGGAATAGTAGGCCGCCTTATCCTTCAGCTCTACTTCGCCTTGGGCTAGCTTGCCAGAGGCGTTTGGCTTCGTAATTTCCGCATATTCTGCAGTTTCCATCGGCTTTCCTATTAACGCCTCGTCTCCCGAGTGGTACACGATGGTTCCTAATCTGTCCAGAATAATGACTTTTCCTTCGGTGTTAATTTGAATATTTGCCAGCTTGTCTACGAAAAAGGAGGTAACGGCCGTTGCGATAAACACGCCTTGCACCTTGCCGCTGGAATCAAGTACTGGCAATGAGAATACGTTTACCTGATTGCCGCTTGTTTTGGATACCAACGCTTCGCTGACTACCGTTTTTCCTTGCAGGCTGTCTTGGAAGTACTGCCGATCCGATCTCGTTTTCGTTATAATTTCAGGATTGTTGGATGCGATGATTACCCCGGCCTTATCAATCAGCATAAGCGATTCGATACCGGGCATGCCCTTGATGCTGGCTGTAAGCGTCTGGTTCGCCTTCACATGGAGCCCATTCGAAGCTGAGAAGAAGGCTTCGTCCGCCAGCTTGCCCGTATTCCGCAGATTCACTAAGTCGGTCAGCGCAGAGTTGATGGATATTAAAAAAACCGACTGCTGCTCGAGCTGTACGGAAGAAAACAATCCTTCCCCGATTCTGTCGGAAATTGCTTTGATCTCATCCTTGCTCTTGTCTAACGTAATGCTCGAAGCAATCTTGTACGAAATCATGCTGGTAGCCGACAATACGACACACACCAGTAGACATATCATGGCAGGAAGCTTAAAGCGGAAAGACAGGTTTGATATCGAGTCCATTTTCTTAGCGGCGGGCATTTAATATTCTCCTTTTTGACAGCTGAAGTGTGAAATGGCATTCATGCTGCATAATACCTCAATCCTATCAAAATATTATTAGAGAAATGAGAGGAATGCTTTAGGTTATTGTTAGCTTTCCGTGATGACCCGCCAATTGTGGTCGCATGTCGCATCCACGATGCCTTAATTAAAATAGACAGCATGCTGCCGCCTTTGCCCTATCCATAGGAGAGGGGCTTCCATGTACGATATGCATCACAATATAATACTTAGTAATACTTTTATTTTATATGCGCGAAAGTATAGATTTACACAGTACGCAAACAGCCCGTACCGGTGATCATCACCAAGGTACGGGCTGTTTGCATTTGAGCCTTTTATGAAGCAAGAATGACGAATAGGAGAGCGATAAGCGCAGGCAAGCCTTGTACGACGAGAATAGACTTCTTCGCCGTCAAGCCGCCGTATACGGCAGCGACGAGCACGCAGATCAAGAAAAAAAGCTGGATTTGCTGACCGAATTCATCATTCGGATGGAACAATCCCCATGCCAATCCCGCTGCCAGAAAGCCGTTATACAATCCCTGGTTGGCAGCTAGCGACTTCGTGCTCTCCGCGAACTCTTTCGTCGTTCCAAAGGATTTGCGCGCGCGCGGCGTATTCCACAAAAACATCTCTAGCAATAGAATATAAATATGCTCTACTGCCACAATGGCGACTAATATCATGCTTAAGATAACCATGATGTTCTCCTCTCGCTTTCCTTAACTAGGTCGCTCAATCATAAACTGTTCGCCAAGCTTTGCATAGTCGCTCCCGGCAAGGCGGCTTACCGGCTTCAAAGCCTTGGCATCAATGCGGCCTTTCTCGTACAAGGATTCGTCGATATGGAATCGAACGACTCTGCCGATCAATAGGTCGCAGGCAGGCGATTGCCCGTCTCCGCCAAGCGGGAGTGCCTGCTCCAGCACGCATTCCATCCGTATGCCAGCCTCAGCAACGCCGGGCACGGCGATGCACTCGCTTGCTACCGTAGTTAACCCCGCAAGCGCTACCTCGCTTTCATCCGGCGGAACATTCGCCGCAGTCACATTTATTGCTTCAATGTAGCTTTCCTGCGCAATGTGCACGACGAACTCGCCGGCATGAACGGCATTGCGGGCGGTGTCCTTCTGGACACCGCCCGGTTTGCGTTGTACGGATACCGCTACCATTGGCGGATTTGCCGTAACGATATTAAAAAAGCTGAAGGGCGCCGCATTCAGCACGCCCTCGCTTGATAACGTCGTAACGAAAGCAATCGGCCGCGGTATGATGCTGCCGATGAGCAGCTTGTAATTATCCTGAACGCTTTGACTTGTTGGATCAATCGATTTCACGGACAACCCTCCTATTCTAGCATTTCAATTCTGTCTACTCGCTTTTGAATGTACTTGTATACCAAGCCGCAGCTGCTGCGACCTCTGAGCTAGTCAACTGATGCCCGAACTGCTCCCAGTGGAGCGTAACGGAAGCGCCTGCTCCTTGCAGCATTTGATTCAGCTCCTCGGTTTCCTGAGGTGTGCATAGCGGATCATTCGAGCCTGCCCCGATAAAACAAGGGACACCTTTCAGATCCGGCAGCGCTACATCACGAATCGGTACCATCGGATGATGCAGAATCGCTCCGCGCAGCGCTCCCTGGTAGTGGAACAAGAGGCTGCCTGCAATGTTAGCGCCGTTGGAATAACCGATTGCCACTAGGTTGCTGCGGTCAAACCCGTATTGCTCCGCGGCACTGTCTAGGAAATCATTCAGCTCTTTGGTCCGGAACACGAGGTCCTCAAGATCAAAGACGCCTTCTGCCAGTCTGCGGAAATAACGCGGCATGCCGTTCTCCAGTACGTTCCCCCTTACGCTGAGCACCGATGAGGCTGGAGATAACCGGTCAGCGAGCGGGAGTAGATCCCGCTCCGTTCCCCCTGTACCGTGCAGCAGCAGAAGCACTGGTGCCGCCGGATCCGTTCCTTGCTTGAATATATGCTTCATCATTTGTCCTCCTCCAATACCCTGATGTCAAATGGCGTTAACAATTGCTCGATATCTTTGCGGCGACCCTCGTACCATTCAGGAAGCATCAGTTTCTCGCCAAGGTGCTCCGCATCCTCGTCACGGGCAAAACCCGGAGGATCTGTCGCAATCTCAAACAATATGCCGCCGGTTTCCCGGAAGTAGATGGCGTTGAAGTACTGCCGGTCAACAATCGGAGTAGGAAGGAAACCGCTGCCTTCCACTTGGCTTCTCCAAAACGCATGCTCCGTGTCGTCTTTTGCCCGCCAAGCAATATGGTGGACGGTTCCTGCCCCGCCATGGCCAAGCTCCATGCTTTCCACATTAACGTCGATCACGTTGCCGAGATCACCTGACGATTGAAAGCGCGCATATCCGCCTTCTTCGCCAATTTTCACAAGACCCATTACGTTAACAAGCGTTTCGGCCGTTGCTGCAGGCGCCGCACTGTACAGAATCGCTCCGCCAAAACCTTTAATCGCTTTCTCAGCCGGTACTCCGCCGAATGTCCATTTGCTTGGCGCTCCCGATTCACGGGCCACAATCTCAAGCTTCAAACCGTCCGGATCCTCAAGCTGCAGATACTGCTCGCCGAATCTCGATGTTTCAGCGAAATCTACACTCAGCTTCGTGAAGCGCTCTTTCCAGAATTGGAACGCATCAGCCGGCACCACATACGTCGTGTACCCCACCTGTCCAGCACCGACTTTTCCTTTGCGTGAATTCTCCCAAGGGAAGAACGTAATGATCGTGCCCGGGCTTCCCGCTTCATTGCCGAAGTACAGATGGTAGACCTCGGGCGCATCAAAGTTAATCGTTTTTTTAATTAAACGCAGACCCAGCACCCCTGCGTAAAAGTCAGCCGTTACCTGCGGATTTCTTACAAAAGCGGTTACGTGATGAATACCTGCTGTTTTGTTTGTCATTTTAAACACTCTCCTTATTTTATATGAATTTCAAAAGTATTGTAACTAACAAAATCTCAAATTAACGAATGAGTGCATCGATTGAATATTCACCCGCTCCAGTTAATGCAACACCTATAGCAATGGCTAAAAGTACAAGATTATATTCATAGCCGTTAGCAGTAGCCCACAGACCGTTCTGTCCATGCACCTTCACGATTGCAACCAGCATCGTCATAACAATCAATACTGCGGCAAGTGGTGTAAGAAGCCCTGCTGCGAACAGCAGCCCTCCGACAAGCTCCATGAGGCCCGCAACCACTGCCATCGCTACACCCGGTTTAACGCCAATCGACTCCAACCATCCGCCAGTTCCTTTCGGGCCGTAGCCTCCGAACCATCCAAACAGCTTCTGCGCACCATGACCTATGAACAACAACCCGACAACCAGACGAACGATCAACAATCCCAATGCAATACTCATTTTAATTCCTCCATTTTTTGTTTTTTGTTACTAATTAAAGAATCTTTAATTTAAGATATTTGGCAAGCATAAACGGTTACCAGCAGCTTCCCGCCACAAGAGCCCGTTTGGCTTCTAATAAGAAAGACGTTGTTATGCTGCTCGCTAACTTCGCTACTTGTAATGCTCCTGCGCAAATTTCCCCAGCTTCTTAAGCAGCTTGCTTGCAAGCTGTTTCTCTTCCGATGACAATCCATCTACTGCCTGTTCGATAACCGCTTGGTGTCCGGGAAATACATGCTCTACAAATTGCTTGCCCTGATCCGTTAAATCCGCGTAAATGAGACGCCGATCCTCGGTTGATGCTCTGCGGCGAACCAAGTCCTTCTTCTCCAGCTTATCGACAACGTAAGTAATGTTGCCGCTGCTCATCAATACCTTCTCACCGATTTGCTGCAAGGGCTGAGGCCCTCTATGGTATAACAGCTCCAGCACGCCGAATTCCGTTCGATTCAAGCCATTGCTTCGTATGTCTCGATCCGCATGTGCGTTGACCCATTGGGTCGCTCTCGACAATGCAATGAAAAGCTCCAATGATACATTCGGTTTCGGATTGTCGTTTGCCATGATGCTCACTCCCTTCCGCGTTTCGCATGTCTTTAAGTTAAATATCTTGAATTAAAGATAATATATTTTCAGGACGTTGTCAACACCTTATTTAAAATGATTTATTTTGCCGGTTGCCAAACCATTCCGGATCGGCGAATATCAACGTATAAGGAGGCGGTTCGATGATTCACATTGTTAACGGAGATTCGGTTGGCAGCAAGCTCCATGAGGCTGGCGTGCAGGGAGAGGTACTTGTATGGAGGGAAATGTACACTTTCGGTCCCGTTTTTCTGCAACCCGGACTGGCTGAGAACCGGCTGCGCAGAGCTGCCTATATGGAACAAGCCTTTGGCATACCGCAGCTTGAGTGGATATCGTCTGCCGAGACACAGGAACGCCGGCTCGCAGCTTTTCGCGAGCATCGCGAGATTGTGCTCTGGTTCGAGCATGATCTGTATGACCAGACGATGCTGAGCTGCTTGCTCCATTGGTTCGCACAGCAGGATTTGGGCAGCACCAAGCTGTATTTGCTAAGCATCGATCAGTTCCCAGGCATCGCTTTATTTCACGGCTTAGGCCAATTAACGCCGGCTGAGCTCTCCACGCTCAACCACACTTGGAGCGAGATCGGCGATAAACAGCTGGCATTAGGCAAAAAAGCATGGGATGCTTACGTCGCAGATCATCCGATGGCCATCGTGGAGCTGCTGAAGGAGGATACGTCGGCGCTGCCATTCCTGCATGACGCGTTCCAGCTGCATCTAGCTCGTTATCCGTCTGTGCGGAATGGTCTTGGCCTTGTTGAGCAAACGACACTGGAGCTGCTCGCGGAAAAATGGCATACTTCCCAGCAGCTCTTTCAACATATAAATACTAAACATCATCGGCTCGGGCTAGGCGACCTTCAGTATTGGTTCATACTTAAGCAGTTGTCAGAAGGTCATGATCCCTTAATATGCATAGAAAACGATGTGCCTATTCCCGGACTGCATGATTCACCAGTCCAATTCCTACAAGCCCATATCAATCTTACCGAACGAGGAGTAGAAGTGTTGGGCTGCAAAAGCGACTGGGCAAGGCCAAGCGGCTGCGGCCGCTGGCTTGGCGGGTTCTTTCTAGGGGATGAAAAAACAAACTGGCGCTGGGATGATAAAAGTTCCGTCATCCTGCGGCAATAATTGAAAGAGCCCTCCCGGCATGGGAACTGACCCCTGTCTCAATAACAGGGGTCAGTTCCCAGTTCCATGATGCCTGGAAGGGCTCTTTCTCTTACTAATTCCACCAAACCGAGGAGGGATATGCTGCGCCGTGTATCAAGACCGTCTCGCCTATACGCGGAGTCGCGATCCTTGCGCTGTGCGCCTTCGCCGCCTTCACCGCTCGTTCAATAGGGTCCGACCAGCTGTGAAGCGCAAGAGTGAACGCACCCCAGTGAATGGGGATCAGCACCTCTCCACGCACATCCAGATGGGCCTGTACCGTTTCCTCGGGCATCATATGTATGTCTGCCCATCGTACATCATATTGTCCACATTCCATTAATGTAAGATCAAACGGTCCATACTTTTCACCAATTTGCTTGAAATGCGGACCATAACCGCTGTCTCCGCTAAAAAAGATTTTGGCCGCTTCGCCATGAATGACCCATGAGCACCACAAGGTCGCGTCCCGATCCGAGAGACTTCTCCCGGAGAAATGCCGTGCCGGTGTGCAGGCCAGCCGCAGCCCTTCATACTGAAACTCGTCCCACCAATCGTGCTCTTCGATAATAGACGGACTCACGCCCCATTTAATAAGATGCTGCGCTACGCCAAGCGGAACGATGAACCGCTCCACCTTATCCTTTAGCTTGACGATTGAACCATAGTCCAAATGATCGTAGTGATCATGGGAAATGATAACCGCATCGATAGTCGGAAGCTGCTCAATCTCGAACGGCAGCCTGCTGCTGAATCTTTTTGATCCAATGAACGGAAATGGGGAAGGCGCTTTACCGAACATCGGGTCGAGCAGCAGATTTTTACCATCAAGCTGCAGCATCGCGGCCGAATGCCCGAACCAAGTAAGCTTGGGCTGCGAGTCAGCCTCAGCCGAATGAACATTTTCCATCTGCAGGATAGCGATCGGCTTGTCAGGCCTTGCCTGCGGGTTACCCTTTACTAAGGCGACAAGCATCTCCAGCTTCTCGCTTGTCGAGGTCTTCATTGATGTCGGAATGGCATTAATGAACCTTTTGCTGGCATACTGCTCCGACCTGCTGAGCCGCTGCCGCTGTTCCTTGGAGGGTCCGGCTCCGAAAGCCGGATACTGCAGCACCAAATATACAATAACCACACATAAAGCGATAATACCGATTGTTATTAGCATTCTGTTCGACCTCTTCCATCCTAGCTTATAGACGCAGAAAAAACCGCTATTGAAGTATACGTTACTACTTCAACAACGGTTTTATCAAGTTTTGGCAAAATCATACTTACGCTCTTCTTGCGCCGCGCATAATCGCACTTAGAATCAACACGACTACAATCGCTCCGATAATGGCTGGAATCAATGCGAATCCGCCAACCGAAGGACCCCAACCGCCCAGCAGGAGCGTACCTAGCCAAGCTCCGACAAGTCCAGCTACGATATTCCCGATGATGCCACCTGGAACGTCACGCCCTACGATCAAGCCACCTAACCAACCAATAACGCCGCCTACAATCAATGTCCATAATAAACCCATATTTATCTTCCCCTCTCTGTGCTTGCGATATAGCTAAGATTAACCTCAATCGCGTACTTTGAAACAAATGAGAGGGAACTAAAATATGGATATTGAAAATCATGTTTCTCGGGGGCACCTCATTCAACGCGGCTCTCCCTTTATGGAAGAGGAAGCGTCACCTCAAAGGTGGAGCCCTTATTCAGCTGGCTATCCACCTTTATTGCCCCGTGATGAAGCTCAACGATTTTGTGGACAATCGACAAGCCGAGCCCGCTTCCGTCTGCCGTTCTCGTCCGCTGCTTATCCCCTTTATAGAAGCGTTCGAATATCCGAAGCTGATCTTCCTTGGATATACCGATGCCGCTATCGGCAATCATAACTTTAACTTCACTCGGAGAATGGCGAATTGCGATCTTTATGCTCCCGCCGTCTTGCGTGAATTTAATGGCATTATGGAGCAGGTTTACAAAAACCTGGCTTATCATTTCTTCGTTCGCTTCGACCGTCGTTTCTTCAAGCTCCAGCTCCAGCTCAAGCTCCTTCTCCAGCCACTGCGGCTCGCAAGCGAGGACAATGTTCTCAAGCTGTGTGTCAAGGCGGTAACGCTTCAGATCGAGCTGCTGATGCTCCGATTCAAGCGTAGTCAGCTTGAGCAGGTTATCGCTAATTTTGGAGAGTCGCGTCGTTTCCTTCTCAATGATGGACAAATAATGCCGCTGCTCCTCCGGGCTGAGTCCTTCCCGCTGCAGCGTGCTGGCGAAGCCCCGAATCGAAGTCAAAGGAGACTGTATCTCATGGGATACATTCGATATAAATTCCTGACGCAGCAGCTCGACCTGCTTCAGCTCATGCGCCATGTCATTAATGGATTGTACGAACTCGCCGAACTGGCCATGGTATTTCTTTTCGCGGTCAATCATAATGTTGAAATTGCCTTTTGCCATCAGCTTGAGCGCATCCATCATCTCAGTCCATACTTTCCTTTGCCTCGGTACCGTCACCAAATTCACCATGCCTGCAAGCAGAACGAGAATGAGGATCCCAAGCGCCCAGTTGATGAGCTGGAGAAGATATTCAGGAAGAGCGACCTCATGATGCGAGTAAAACCATCTCGTCAACCAATACGCGAGCGAAAAAGCTAGGCCGCTGAGTAAGAAGAGCATGGTAATTGCTCCCGCGAAACGGAGCACAATGCCGGCTATGGAATGGCGCCGCTTCATTTCAGAGCCTCCAGCCGGTAGCCTAATCCGCGAATCGTACTGATCTTGATGGATATGTTCCATGAAACAAACCGTTCCCGCAGACGGTTGATATGAACGTCAAGCGTACGCTCGTTGCCATCAAAGTCATAACCCCAAATGCCCTCAATAAGCTGATTGCGCGTCAGCGTTCTGCCCAGATGACTGACCAGCATGAACAGCAGCTCAAACTCCTTCGGTGGGAGCGTGAAGTAATCAGCGCCAACTCGGACCTCATATGTTTGCCGGTCCAGCATCAGCTCAGCTACGGATACCTGCTGCGACACGGCAATCCGGTAGCGCTTCAGGAGCGCCTTAACCCGGACCGTCAGCTCCGCTGGATCAAACGGCTTCACCAAGTAGTCGTCCGTTCCCAGATTGAAGCCTTTTACCTTATCGCCCATCTCCCCTTTGGCTGTAAGCATAAGCAGCGGAATATCATAATGCTTGCGCAGCTCTCTGCACAGCTCCCAGCCGTCCATATTCGGCATCATAATATCCAGAATGACCATGTCTGCGGGCGCTTGCTCCATCTGCGCAAGCGCTGCTTGCCCGTCCGGAGCTTCCTGCACGAGCAGTCCCTCCTTCTGAAGAATGACGCGAATAAGCTCCCGTATGTGCGGATCATCGTCTACTACAAGCAAATACCCCATTTCAATCCCTCACCTCTCCCTTAGGAAGCCGTTTTGTTCATGCGCAGCTGGCCGTTCGCGAATTCGCGGTACATCGCGTGGCTCGCATAGAGCTGCTCATGTGTTCCGACACCGGTAATGGCGCCTTTCTCCAGGAACACGATCGAATCTGCATCGACAACCGTCGACAATCGATGCGCGATGACAACCGTTGTCCTGCCAATCATCAGGTTTTTGAGCGCATCCTGCACGACTTCCTCTGATTTGCTATCCAGATTCGAGGTCGCCTCATCAAGCATAAGGATGCGTGGATCGCGAAGCAGTGCTCTAGCTATTGCTATCCGCTGACGCTGGCCGCCCGACAGCTTGATGCCCCGTTCTCCAACCTCTGTATCATAGCCGCCTGGCAATGCTTCGATAAAACCGTCTGCATAGGCCATTCGTGCTGCCTGCTCGATCTCCTCCTGCGTAACGTCCCGTGAGAGTCCGTAGCATAGGTTATCCTTTATGGTGCCTGCTATAATCGGGCTTTCCTGAGATACGTAGCCGATCTGACTGCGCCATGATCGCAGGGATGCATCCCGAATGTCCTTCCCGCCAAGCCGAATCGAACCTGAGGTCGGATCATAGAACCGCTCCAATAGTGAGAAAAGCGTTGTCTTGCCGCTGCCGCTTGGTCCCACGAGCGCCGTCACCTTGCCCGCTTCAATCGTCAGGCTCACATCCCGCAGGATCGGCTCCTCTGGCTTATAGGCAAAAGAAACATGATCGACCTGAAGCGTTTGATTCATTTCTGTAACCGCTTTGCCGCTCTCTTGATCTTCCTCTTCTGATTCAATAATACCAATAATGCTCTCCGTCGCGCCCATTGCCTTCTGGAACTGCGTGAAAAACTGTGAAATCTGCGTAATCGGCAGCATGATTTGGAACAAATACATAATGAATGCGACCAGCTCCCCGGCAGTCATAGCACCGGAGGAAACCTGCACGCCGCCAAAGCCAATCAAGCATACGAGCAGCAGCAGGATGATGAATGAGACCATCGGTGAGATAAGCGCCTGCATACGGGCTTCCTTCAAGCCGAAGCCAAAAAGGTTCTGAATGCCGCTGCGCCCCTGTTCGTACTCTGCAGGCTCGGACCCCGATGCCTTTACTAGACGAATCTCCGACACAACGCGGTTCACAACCGAAGTGAATTTTGCGTTCTCGGCTTGCGTCGCTTTCGAGATCGTGTACATTTTGCGGCCGATCGGTACCATGATGAGTGCCGCTACCGGGAAAACGGTAAGCATGATGAGTGTCATCTGCCAGTTCATGTAGAATAGGATCGACAAGGCGCCGATAATGGATAGAATACCGGTGAAAAAGCCGGTCACATGATCGGTTATAAGGCCTTTTAGCAGCGCCGTATCGTTGGTTAGACGGCTAATGGTATCACCCGAGGCTTTGTTATCATAATACTGAACAGGCAGGCGAAGCATCTTGCTCCACAGCCGCTCGCGGATGGACGATACGATCTTGTTGCCGCTATAATGCAGCAAATATACCGACAAGCCGCCCGATACGACCTGCGCAATAAATGCGGCCGCCATCAAGACGATTTGTGTCGTGCTCAAGGAGCCGAGCGAGAAGCCATTGACCATGTTTTTCGTGAACAAGGGAATCGTCAAACTTACAAGCGTCGTGATCACGCTTAATATAACCGCTATGGACAGCATCATTTTCGGAGGATTCGTCTCCATGATTAGTCCAATAAACCGCCTAACATTGCTCTTTTTATCTTTCATAACTACCACTCCTCTATATCTCTTCTCTCTGCTACGCTATTTACTTTACCTTGCCTGTTTAAACGGAATATAAACACGCGGCATGAAACCGATAGATGATGAATACCTCTTAATACCGTTTTCTGAAAAAAGGGTTGCACCTGTTGTTGCATGAGGAATGATAGCCTAATAAGCGGCCCTTGCAACAGGAGCAGTCAAGCAGCCACAGAACATTCACTGGCTTCTGGCCCAATCGCATATCTGGTCTGTGCATGAAAAAAGCTGTCTCCTCCGCAAAGGAACAGCTTCTTTTTTATGGAAAACGGAGGTAAACTAACAAAGCGGCTCGCACTTATCCGGGCTGATCTGAGCCAGGCAAATTCAACGAAAAAGATGGAGGCATCCTTTGGACAACAACCAAGTAGTTATCGGTATAGATGGCGGCGGAACGAATACCCGTGTAATGGTAAGCGACAAGCATGGGCATGTATTGGCTTATTTGGAACGAGGCTCAGCTTCCATTTATAAGGACAAGCAAGCTGCGTCAAACGTGCGAGGAGCCATTGGGGAAGCGCTGCAGCAAGCAGGCCGAACAGCCGCTGACGTGCAAGCACTGGTTGCCGGGATCGCAGGTTATGATGCACCCTCCGATCTCGAATGGATAACGCCATTAACGGAATTAGATGGCCTTATCTGCCCGAGAATTCATGTAAATGACGCTGTATCCGCCCATTCTGGTGCATTAATGGGCAAACCCGGCATTGTTGTGATTGCCGGAACCGGCTCCATTATTGTAGGCGTGACGGAGGACGGACAATTCATTCGCAATTATGATTTTCATCATTACGCCGCAACGGCTGCCCGCTCCATCGCTTACGATGCCGTATATGAAGTGCTTGCTGGCGAATACGACGAATCGGACCAAGAGTTTCTGAAGGTGATGCTCGCCCACTGGGGCGTTGCTGCCTTAAGTGAGCTTGCCGAAACAGCCAAACAGGGCTTCACTGCGGATCGCCGTGAACGCGATAAGCAGTTTGGCGACTTTGCCCCTGTGGTCACAAATTCAGCTGAGCAAGGAAGCTCTGTCGCTATCCGTGTATGCGAGCGAGCGATTGGTCAAATCAAGATCGGCATCGAACTCATTGCCGCCTCCTTCGCAAGCGAAGAAGTCGCAGTCACCTTCATTGGAAGCGTCGCGAACAGTAGATATTTCTTGCATGCACTAAGAAGCAAGCTTGCTCAAGGAAATCATAAACGTTATCTCATCACACATCCGCAGTTCCCGCCCGCCATCGGATCCGTTTTACTAGCGCTCAAGAAGGCAGGCATCGCTATTGATGACAGCGTGATTCATCAGCTGCAAAGATTTGAGTTTAGCAATAAATAGACTTCTCTGTAGGATCTGCGTCAGCATGTGCGCTCTACTCATTTCCCTGTATCTCCTCACGAAAACCGAGCCTCTGAGCTCTCCATAATCTAAAAAACAGCCATGCTGCAACGATGGAGCATAGCTGCTCCATCTTCTTTTTCCACATTCAGTGATTGACTTTAACGTTACGTATACCTTTATTCTTGGGAAGTGAGTTATTCATACCATAGAAGGAGGAGTTGCCGATGCCTGATCATGAGGCAATCTACGCGCAGCAAGCGGAGCGCTATCACGAGTTAATCGCAAAGCAGCCAAGCTTAAAATCAATCATAGAGGAAATTCGGCCCGTGGCAGGGCTCGACGTAGTCGATCTTGGGGCTGGCTCAGGCAGGCTGGCTGCCGTATTGGCAGGCCAAGCGAGGTCGATTATCGCGCTTGACGCACAGGCAGCGATGCTGGAACTAGCAGCGAAGAGGCTGTCGCAAGGGGGATATACGAATTGGAGTACAAGCGTGGCTGATCACCGAAGCCTCCCCTTGGAGAATGACAGCGCAGATCTAGTCGTGTCCGGCTGGAGCATTGGGTATCTAGGCAGCGACACACTTCCGGACTGGGAAGACAATATCAGGCTGGTCATCAGCGAGATCAAGCGGGTGCTCCGCCCTGGCGGGACGGCAATCATAGTGGAGACGATGGGAACCGGGTTCGAGAAGCCGAATCCCCCTCGTTTCTTAGAGCCTTATTTCAACGCACTGGAAAATCTTTATGGCTTCTCGTCCCGATGGGTGCGAATGGATTACGCTTTCGACAGCGTGGATCAAGCCGAACAGCTGGCCCGCTTCTTCTTCAGTGACGAGCTTGCCGACCGAATAGCCGAGCAGCAGCTTATTCATCTGCCGGAATGCGCGGGCATTTGGTGGCTGCAGCTTTAAAGCTGCGTTAGTTGCGGCTGTGCCGGCTTTTGGACGCACAAGGTCGTCATGCAGCGCTTGCCCGCTACGATGACGGTTTTGAGCGGCTCAAACAGCAGCCCGCCTGTTCTCTCCGCAAGCCCCTGAAGTCGCGCTTCATTCACAAGATAACGCCTGCTTCCATCAGGAAGCAGGTATTGTCCGTTTCCAAGGGGCTGCATGCTGGATTCCATCCCAATCGAGGAAGCCAGCCGTGCGAATAGCTTGCCTCCAGGCGCAAGCACCCGCCAAAGCTCATCCCACATTTGATCGAAATGAGCTTCATTGTCTGCGAAATGCAGCACTGCGCTGCTAATAATGAAGTCAAAGCTATGATCCTTGAAGCTCAGCCGCTCGACAGTCTCCACGCGGGCTTGCTGCTCCGACCAATTAGACGAGCATGCCGCTCCCAGCCTTTGAACATCCTCGATTGCCGCTTCCGAACGATCAACTGCCATGACCGAATAGCCGTTTCTAAGCAAATACACAAGATTACGCCCCGAGCCGCAGCCCGCATCAAGTATGCGCATATCCTTTGTTATTCGCCCCTTCAACAGCTGGTCGAATAAATAAATATCGATATCGCCAAAAAGCGACTTCAGGTCCGTTTCCATGCAATCGACCCGCTTCCTTATGTGTGATTAAATCTCATAAAGATATATCTTCGTGCGGTACAAGTCTTTGCATTGGATGATACGCTCCGGCTTCCGATACGGCAAAGCGAAGCAAATGCTGATGACATACGTGCCTGGTTTTAGCTGCTCGCCAAATATCGCATCAAGCCGCCGCATCGCCCCCGGATACAAGTAACACACAACCCTATCCACATCCCTGTACGAATATGTGTATAAATCCTGCTTTATAAACGAAACATTCGTCCGATTCTCAAGCTTTGCTGTCAAAAAAGATATCCACATGGGGATAACTGAATTCTCAATCCCGATAATGCGCCAGCGCCTGTCGCTTCTTGCGAGCTGAAGCGCCAGCGTTCCCCAGCCAGACCCGGCATCCACCATAACGCCCTGCCCAGGCAGGCTTCTCAGCAATTGCAACACCTCTCGCCGTACCACGGCCGAGGAAGGCATCGGCGATATGCCATTGCGCCAACTGACGAACACAATGGACAGCAAGGCAAGCAGCATCGCTGCTGCCACCGTCAGCATAACAACCTGGTATACAAAGCTTTCCATCCGATTCTCCTGAACTTTAATCTGCCTTTTAACCGTGTTCCGATGCGCAAGCAGGCAAGGCAACCTTCAGCTTACTTCCTGCTAGGACTTATTGCCTCTGCGAACCTTCAGCTGCTTGCCTTTGACCGTCGTGTTTCTCATTACCTCCAGCACGAGCGAGCCCTTGCCGTTCAGAATTTCCACGTCCGTTACATTGTCCAGAATCGTAATAATCCCGATATCGTCGGCGGAAACGCCTTCGATCTTCGCAATCGTTCCCACGAAATCCACCGCGCGCAGCTTCTTTTTCTTGCCGCCGTTGAAATTGAGCTTCATAATCTGCTTGTTCAACTGCTCCCGCTTGTCCTTCTTCAGCTCAGGTCCGATATTAAGCTTCTCTTCAAAGGCTTCCCTGCGAAGATCGACGGATTCCTCAGACGGCGCCTTTGCTTTATGAATAGCGAACCCGATATAGCTCTCGATTTCCGCAAGGCGCCTTGCATCCTTGGAAGCAGCGAAGGTGATGGCTTTGCCCGTCTTGCCAGCCCGACCTGTTCTGCCCGTCCGATGCACGTAGCTCTCCTTTTCAAGCGGAATATCAAAGTTGATGACATGTGTAATATTGGTAATATCAATACCTCTCGCAGCCACATCAGTTGCAATTAAATAGCGGAATTGTCCTCTGCGGAACGCGTTCATAACCTCAAAGCGCTCATCCTGCTCCATGCCTCCGTGAATGCGGTCACAAGGGTAATCAAGCTCAGCCATCTGCCGGAATACTTGATCAACGTTTTCCTGCGTGCGGCAAAAAATAATGCAGCTGTCCGGATTTTCGACGATCATGACATCCTTTAACAGATCAAACTTATCCGATTCCTTCACCTCGATGACCGAATGCTCAATCGTAGCGGTTGTTAGACCTGCTGCTTTGATCTCAACCTGCGCAGGCTCATTCATGTATTTGTGCGACAGCTTTGCAATGTCTGCCGGGAACGTCGCCGAGAACAGCATCGTCACCCGATCATTCGGCAGCTGTTCAATGATCGCTTGCACCTGCTCGATAAAGCCCATATTCAGCATCTCATCTGCTTCATCGATGACCAAATATTGAATGCGCTCAATCGGGAGAGTGCCCCGCTCGATATGATCATGCACACGTCCGGGCGTTCCTACAACCATATGTGTCCGCTGCTTCAGCTCCGCTCTCTGAATGTGAAAAGGAGCCTTTCCGTAAACGGCCATGGATTTAATCCGCTTGAAGCGGCCAATGTTCGTTATGTCTTCATTTACTTGAAGAGCTAACTCTCTGGTTGGCGTCAGCACAAGCACCTGCGGTTTATTTTCGTTCCAATCCACAAGCTCGCATAACGGGATGCCGTATGCCGCAGTTTTGCCGCTGCCCGTTTGGGACTTGACGACCAAATCCTGCTTGCCGAGTGCTACCGGTATAACCTCGCGCTGCACCTCTGTAGGCGTCTCATAGCCTAGGCTCCCGAGCGCCCGTACAATTTCTTCACTTAACGCGTAATCCGCAAATTTCATTTCACTCATCTATATACCTCTTCCGCACATTTTTAGTTATTTCGTAACTTCAAGCATAGCATATTAACTGTTCTTTTGATCCATAAACCTTCCTTATCTCATTCGGCATGCTGAATAAGACTTATTTTACAGGACTTATGGCTCATCTGCGATTAAGCCCTTCGTCTTATTATTGGTCCAATATTGGAAATAAAACACAAAAGAATAGTAAACTAAGGCAGATACCTACCAGCATTCGTGTAATTTGGTTACTACTTACTTAAGGGAGAGTGTCTGATGAGCGAACAACAGGAATATCGGTTTCAAGTTAATTTAAGCGGAATGATTAATATATTATCCAATCACTTATATAGCAGTCCAAAGGTGTTTTTGCGGGAGCTGCTGCAGAATGCGACCGATGCCATTACGGCGCGAAGCGGCATGGACCCTGCCTACAAAGGAAAGGTGTCCGTTGAAATCGCCGGAAGCGGCGAGCATGTCACGATGACCGTGGAGGATACGGGCATCGGCCTTACCGAGGAGGATATCCATCAATTTCTGGCGATGATCGGCCATTCCTCAAAGGTGGGCAAAGATTTTCTCGCCAATGAAACCTCCTTCATCGGCCGCTTTGGCATCGGCCTCTTATCCTGCTTTATGGTCAGCGACGAGATTGTCGTACTAACCCAGTCGGCCAAAGGCGGACCTTCCATGGAATGGCGCGGCAAGCCGGACGGCACCTACACGATCCGCAAGCTCGATACGCAGCTTGCAATCGGTACGAAAGTGTATCTTCGCTGCAAAGCCGATAGCGCTGACTACTTCGAGCCTGCCGCTGTTGAAGAGCTCCTCTTCTATTACGGCGCCTTGCTGCCGTATCCGGTCACGCTGGTCGCAGGCGGACAACAGAAGTCCATCAATGCTGCTCAGCCTGCCTGGTTCGCTGAGCCTGAGCTTGCCCGCGGCAAACGACGGGAGGTGCTCGAATTCGGAAGCCGGCTTCTCGCGGAGCCCTTCGAGGATTTCATTCCGCTGCGCACGGCGAACGGACGTACCGGCGGCATTGCCTATATTCTGCCGCATTCCGTCAATCTAAACGCGAGGCGCTCGCACAAGGTTTATTTGAAACAGATGCTGGTATCGGACAAAGCGGAAAATATTTTGCCGGAATGGGCGTTTTTCGTCAAATGCCTGATCTGGACAGATGAGCTGCAACCAACCGCCTCGCGAGAGCATTTCTATGAGGATGACCGGCTGCAATCCGTGCGCGATGAGCTGGGAGAAGCCATTCGGGACGAGCTGGTTCGCATGGGGAGCCATGAGCCGGAACGTCTTCAACGCATCATTGCCCTGCATGCTCTGCCTATGAAGGCGCTGGCTGCGGAGGATGCCGCATTCCTGAATACCATATACAAGTGGCTTACGTTCGAGAGCACTTACGGTGAGCGCACCCTTGGCGAGCTGATGAATGAGAAGCAAAAGATATACTATACCGCTACCGTAGATGAATACCGCCAAATCACGCATGTGGCGGCTGCACAATCGCTGCTCGTGCTGAACGGCGGCTATATTTACAACAATCAGCTTCTTGACGGCATCGCTTATTTGAACCCGGAGCTGGAGCTGGAGCGGCTGATGCCCGAGGATGTTTCCCTCTCCTTCACCGATCTTACGATGGAGGAAAAGAACAGTTATTACGATATGATAAGGCTTGCCGATGTTACGCTGCAGCGGTTCCGCTGCCATATTCAGCTGAAACGGTTCAAGCCCGCTGAGCTTCCGGCGCTTTACACGCTATCGAAGGAGTCATCTGCACTCCGTTCTTTGGAGAAAGCGAAGGAATCGAGTACCGATCTGCTGTCGTCCGTGCTGGGCAATCTAGGAGCCAGCTTCGGCGAGTCTGCCTATTCAACCTTATACTTCAACCTAAACAACCCGCTGATCAGCCGACTGTTCGCTGCAAGCAGCAAAGAAATGCTGCCGGCCGCAGTTGAGATGCTTTATACAAATGCGCTGATGATGGGGCATTACCCGATGAGCCGGCAAGAGCTGGCTGTGCTGAATCAGGGCATCGTACGATTTATTGACTGGGGCTTGTCCGCGAATGCGGGGAATGGAGGGACATCCATATGAATTACGATTTCGAAACATTGATGGACGAGGCTTACGATTTGCCGGATGGCCTTGCAAAGCTGGAGGTTCTGGAAGCAGCTGCGCGTTACGCCGATGCTGAAGGGAATATCGAGCAGGGCTATGAGGCTCGGGGCGAGATCGTTCAAACGGCTATTTTCCATGGCTACCCGCTCAAAGCGCTTATCGCGTTCTCCTGGCAGCTCGGCCAATACGACCGCAATCCTGAAGCGTTCGCAAGCTTTAACCTCATGTGGTCCTACAAATGGATTGTCGGGCAAATCTCGCATTTCCCGGAAATCCCGCTTCATAAGATCGAAGAGCTTGTCGATGATCTGGGCAAGCGATATAAGGAGCATGGCTACAACGACCGGACTTATTTGTACTATCGTTTCCGCACCGCCATGGACTTAGGCCATATGGAGAAGGCACAAGACTACATGGAGAATTTCCAGAAGGCCGACCGCGATCACATGAGTGACTGCGAGGCTTGTGAGCAAAACCAGATCGTGCAATTCTACTCTCTGATCGGTGAGCATGAGAAGGCGCTTGATGCCGCGAAGCCGATTCTGTCCGGCGACATGAGCTGTGCGGAGGTACCGCATATTACGCTCGCCTACCTGCTCCTTCCGATGCTTCATCAACAATCTGAGCAGGATGCGCGCAAGGCGCACATCAGGGGCTATCGTCTGATCAAGGGCAAACGAGACTTCATCGAGACGATTGGCAGGCATATCGCTTTTCTATCGTCAACGGATCTTAAGAAGGGCATCGAATTATTCGAGCATCACTTGGCGATGGCCTACGACCACGAGGATCCGTTTCACAAAATGGTCTTCCATCTATACAGCGCTCAGCTGCTGCAGAAGCTTGCGGCAAGCGGCTCGAAATATCGGCCGCGGCTGCCTGTCTCCTTCATTGGAACGGAAGAGGACACAAGCCTGGAACGGCTAGCTGACCACTTTGCCCAGCTGGCTTTGTCGTCTGCGCAGCAATACGACACTCGCAACGGCAATTCGTATTATATGGAATGGGCGGAGGAAGCTCTTCGTCCTTAAGCATCAAGGCTTTTCCCTAGGGTCTGTCATAGACCGCGGGGAGAAGCCTTTTTTTGACTCGCACATAAAAAGCTGGAACAGCCGCCTAGTTCTTGTCCCCCCTATCTTCCTCTTTGATTACAGCCTTGTTCCATGCGCAAACTCAGCTCCAAAAAACTTTTTTCGCAAATGGTGATCCAACTCTTCCATCTCAGCGTGAGCCTTAGTAAGAAAGTAAAACAACCACATACGAGGAGAGTGAATGTACCATGAAAATGAAAAAATGGCTTGCCCCCGTACTTAGCTTGTCTCTGCTGCTTCCCGCACTGGCAGGTACGCAAAGTGTTCAAGCAGAATCAATGAAGCCGAGCGTAGATACGCCTGCAGTTGAGCTTCGAGCAGGACTCGATTACTTGCTATCCGAGCATTTCACGCTGGCGGTCGTCTCCATGACCAAAGCATATGATGGCGCATCGGACGCAGCCTCGGCTCAGGCTGCGCTGAATCAAAACGCGAAAGACATGGTGCCCGCAATCGCGTCCATCTATGGCGATGCTGGTGCCAAGGAATTTGACCGCATCTTCGCAGCTCATAATGGCTACACCGACAAGTATGTGACCGCCGTGAAAAGCAAGGACATGACGGGCCAAACGGCAGCACGGAACGAGCTGGAAGCCTTCGCGAAGGAATTCGGAAGCTTCCTTGGCTCCGCGACGGAAGGCAACCTGCCAGCTGCTGCCGCTCAAGATGTCGTCCGAACGCATGAGAAGCAGGTGCTCGAAGTATTCGATTTCTATGCCGCAGGCAATTACAAAGCAGCATATACCGAGTTTCGCGAAGGCTTAGGCTTCATGTTCGGTGTCAGCGATGCATTAGCAGGCGCGATCACTGCGCAGCTGCCGGCCAAATTCAATCAAACCCGCTCCGATACGCCTGCCGGAGATTTGCGATCCGCACTGAACCACTTGGCGGCTGAGCATTACGCATTAGCCGTGCTCAGCATGCAGAAGGGTTTTGACAAATCCCCAGCCTATGCCGCTCTCTTGGAGGCCCAAGATGGCAACACCAATGATTTCACGGCTGCCATTGCATCGATCTATGGGGCTGAGGGCGGTGCGGCATTCAAGAAAGTATGGACAGGCGATCATATCTTCGCACAGGATGAAATCATCACAGCCGTGCTTGCGGGCGATACCGCTGCCATTGGCAAAGCGAGAGCCAAGCTGGTTGCTTTCTCCGTAGCGTTCGGCAAATTCCTTGGCAGCGCAACAGGCGAGAACCTGCCAACCGCAGGCGCTACTGCTGCAATTGCGGAGCATGAGAAGCTTGTGCTTGCTGCCTTTGATATTTATCAATCGGGCAATAAAACGGGTCTGTACGACAGCTTCCGCAAAGGCTACAGCTTCATGTTCGGCGTAGGCAAGGCGCTTGGCGGTGCCATCGTTACCCAAAAACCGGAGCTCTTTCAAGTAAAACCGCCGGTTACACAGCCGGAGAATCCGAATAATGTTACAACGATTTGGTTCCAGCTTGGTAACAAAAATGCGCAAATTAATGGCAAAAACGCCATGATGGATGTTGCTCCTTACGTCAAGAACGGTACGACCTTCGTCTCTCTTCGCACATTGACGGATACGCTTGGCGCAAACGTTCAATATGTACCGGCAAACAAAACGGTTGAGCTTAGAGTTGGCGAGGATAAGGTCGTATTCTGGCTAGGCAAAAATGTCATTCAAGTCAACGGTGCTAAAGTGACCCTTGATGCCGTCGTTCATATCAAAGACGGACGTACGCAAGTTCCTCTTCGTTTCATTGCAGAATGGCTAGGCTGGAACGTCAATTGGAAACAGTCGAATCAATCCGCAACGTTGACGAAAGCCATGTAATCGGCAGTTAGAAACAAGTAGAAAACTCCTGATAGCTGCTGTCAGGAGTTTTTTGCTTGCCATAGAATTGAAGCTGGCAGTTGGCATCATTTAAGCCTAACGTAGTCGTCCATTTATCCATGCCCAAAAGGATTCGAGCGATTAACAGGTGGATAACGAGGGTAATCATATTGCAGCGAGACGAATGGCAACTTGGAATAGTACTACAAAAAGTGAGTACTATCTCGCCAAGGATTGGGTCATTATAATACAAGACATACCACCAAGAAAGGCATGTGAGTACAATGCTGCGATTGAATGTTACCCGCGTCGGTTTCCTGATGGGCGTGTCCCTGCTGCTTGCTGCCATCATCTACTTTTTCGCTGCCAACTGGGGCGGCTTAGACCGTGCCGATAAAATTCTTGCCTCCGCTGGCATCATGGTGCTGTTCTACGGAGCATCTGTCTTTTTTGCCAAAATGAAAATCATGCTCGGACATCACTCTTTCCTGTCCGCTCTATTCCTAGTGGGCGGCTGTATTTCATTCGGCGCCGCCGTTGCGCTGCTCAACCAAATTTACAATTCCCATGCGGACACGTACGAGCTGTTTCTGGTATGGTCGATTCCCGCACTGCTGTTCTCTTTTATTACGCGCTTCAACCCGTTTTATTTGTTGTCCTATGTCCTTATACATTTGACGCTGTGGCAATATTTTTTCCCAAGCTCCATGTACATGGAACGCACAGATAACGAGCTTTGGCTGATCGGCTGCATGTTTGCGCTCATCAACCTTATTCTGCTCCTGCTCACACAGTCCAAGCTTCTGCCTTCAGCTCCGCTGAAATTCGTTAGCTTTATCGTCTTCCATATTGCCTTGCTTTTTCTAAGCAATTCGACGCAGTTCGAGCATTTTGGCTTTTGGATGAACATCGCTTGCATCGCTGCAATAGCGACCGGGTTCTACTACTTCATCCGGGTTCGCCTGGACAAGGTGATGCTTACGCTTAATGCGCTAGCCGCGTCCGCATTTGCCGTATTTAAATTTCTAGAGCTGCTCTCAGAGCATGCTTCTACAACATTTTTTGTTTTCGGCTTGCTGTTCGTCGCCTTGCTGCTGACCGCAAATTTCTTTTTCTTCCGCTTCCTCAACAAGCTCGGAGCTGACGAAGCAACTGATGAACCGCATGCGGAGCCCAAGCTGAAGGAAGAGCATCAAAGCGTCCTTGTTGGCAAAATCGTATCCACAATCGTGACGGTAATCGGTGTGTTGATCGGGAGCATCTCACTGGTGGGATTAGTCTTGCTTGCATCGAACAATGCGGATCCGGAGCAGGTTTTACTCATCCTCTCCTTCCTGTTCGTGCTTCCTATGCTGCTGCTTCGGCGCCTTAATCCGGTCATCCGGTACACGGTTCTCACGATTGGATACGCGGCAGGGATCGTCGCCATCATATGGATTGACGCCGCAGCCTTAACGCTTCTGTATCTTGCTCTAACGGCTGCTGGCTGGTTTAGACTTCACGGAAGGACGCAGCACTTATTCAGCTATTCGCTCATTAACCTGAACATCGCCATTCTGCTGTTCCAGCTGTTTGAATACATTCAGCATGCTTCATCCTTTATTGTACTCATTATGGCTGCGCTGAACGCCGTCGTCTTTGCGAGCCACTATCTTCTAAGCGAAGGGGCCATGCGACAGCATGTAAGGGAATGCGGACTGCTATTTACGCTGCTGCTGATGTTTTGGCTCACGTTTATGCCTGATATTTTCCCGTATTCCTATGAGCTTTTTAATGTAATCAACTTCCTTGTCGTGACCGTTCTTTCATTCCTATTCGTTCGCCGGAAGCAGACGCTCGAAGCAGCGGCGAGCTTAGTGTTTTGGTTCATCTTTGTTGGCTTCAAATACTATGACTTGTTCTGGACGCTGCTTCATAAATCAATAACCCTTGCTCTCCTAGGCATGATCGCCATCGCCGTTACTTATTTATTTGCCTATCGATCACGCGCTGGCGTTCCTGAGGATTCGGATGCTTACAGCCGAATTCTGCATAAGAGTCCTGTTCTAATGGCCATAGTCATTGTGCTTCAGCTTGGCTATGTCGGGTATCACGCTGCGACGAGCGAGATCCTGCTCTCTGGCGGGACTCCCGTAAAGCTTGCCATTGAACCGCTTGATCCGAGATCGCTGCTGCAAGGAGATTACGTTACGCTCAATTACAGCATTTCCACTCCGCCGTCCATCGTAAATAAGGAACTTGAGGCCCGCGGAGGCTCGCGCCGCATCAAGGCCGTACTCCAGGAAGATGCGAATGGCATCTATCAATTTAGCCGGTTATATTCGCAAGGAGAGCCGTTAAGCGCCAAAGAAATCGTCATTAATGGCGTCTATAATGGCTGGGACGGCATCTACTATGGCATTGAAACCTACTTTGTTCCGGAAGGCACCGGAATGGAGACTGAGCGGCAAGCGAAGTTTGCGCATATTGTGGTTGGAAAAAACGGAGACTCTCTTCTGAAACGATTAAGCAAAGAATAAGCATATGCTTCTGCGATTGAAAAAAGCAGGACGTACGCGGCACATTTGGCCGGATACGTCCTGCTTTTTCTTATGAAGTCAGCCTGCTCAGCTCCGGAAACTCCTCCAGGTAGCCATTGCGTTCGAGCTCCATCAGCGCTTTCCGAATGCTTTGCTCGTCTTCCCCAGACTGATCCGAGAGCGTCAGCAGCTCCGATAACGTAATTTCCTTATGCTCTTTACAATACGTAAGCAGGCCTTTGGCCGCCCAAGACAAACGGTCATCCTGGAATTCCCCGATCATTTTACGGAACAATTTATGTGGTATTAACTGCTCATCTACTAAGGACTGCATCGCTTTAATGGCTAGTTTTGTCGTCATGCGTCCCTTTTTGGCAACCTCATCTAAGGTGAGCGACGCCGTATCCGCCGTGCTTGAACTCAATACGATATAAATCATTTGCGAATAAATATCCAAGCTCGGATTGTAAAAGATTTCGGTCGAAACAGTGAAGTTTCGTACATTTCCAGGTGTTATTTCAGTAGTCATATTCTTTCTCTCCCTTCCGATTGGTCTATACCATAATAAAGGTTCGGATACGGGGTTTCAAATCAGCCTTTATTAGAAAATGTTAATTATAGTCATACCTGTATTTTTCTAAATCGATTCGTCCCTCTGCACTTACTTCAATGCCTTCCTCTCCAAGAAATCGAATCTGCGAATAACGCGCCTCCTCGTCGGTTATGGCAATTTCTCCTTTTGCATTAATGACTCTGTGCCAGGGAAGGTTATGAATACCGCTAAGCGAATGCAGAATGCGAACGACCTGCCTTGCGCCTCTTCGGCTGCCGGCTTGCTCTGCTA
Organism: Paenibacillus sp. 2TAB23; assembly: GCF_052115165.1. Classification (NCBI taxonomy): domain Bacteria; kingdom Bacillati; phylum Bacillota; class Bacilli; order Caryophanales; family Paenibacillaceae; genus Paenibacillus; species Paenibacillus sp. 2TAB23. The sequence continues at coordinate 155,507 of NZ_JBFRGD010000005.1, read as the reverse complement.
TTTGACCATAAGTCATGACAGCACCCGCCGGTATCGACTGGATAATCAAGATTACCTTCTGAGTAAATGGCTTCATGTCAATCGTTCTCCTTCTCTTCAATAGGCCTGTTAAGGGCGAATATTACCCGTTTCTTAGCCTAAAGCGACAAATCGCAATATTTTTTTACAGAAAGTAATAAATTTCTTTTTAACTTTTGGCAAAAACGATGTAGAATAGAATCAAAGGGTTCAATCCGATTACGTCATACTCGCTAATGCTTCCTTGTCCGATAGCCGGGATAAGGCTGTTACTAACGCACACACATTTTTTTGCGAAACTATGTGAAAAGTGTAACAAACTTCAAGGATGTTAAGCTTCACTTAGCGACTGGCACAATTGAGACCACAACTTACTTTCAAATTTACGCAAAGGAGGACATTCTATTATGTCACAACCAACTGCTGGACAAGAGGTCGCAGCAAGCCTCGTGGAAGAAAAGCAAACTTTGGATGTACTTGATCAGTTATTGAAGCCGGAGGTTCAACAGTCTCTGACTGTACTTGTAGACAACCTTCCTAAACTAGCTGAAATGGTTACACTGATGACTAAAGCTTATGACTTCGCGCAAGGCATTGCAACAGACAAAGTGTTGATCAACGATTTCGCTCAAGGTATCGGTGAATTCGTCAAACCGGTTCAAGAAAAAGCAAAAGGTATCGCTACTGCAGCTATGGAAGCTGGCGAGCGCTCGCAAGAGGCTGCTGGATCATCCGTTGGCCTATTCGCTATGCTGAAAATGCTGAAGGATCCAGAAGTTCAAAAAACGCTTCGCTTTGCACAAGCATTCCTTAGCGTATTGTCGGAACGGAAAAACGAAAAAGCATAATACACTGATTACGTATAGAACGAACGGAGGATGAACATGTCGAAGCAAATTCTAATTCTTGGTGGCGGTTACGGCGGTCTTCTAACTGCGCTAACAGCTCGCAAGCACCTAAGCGCAGCAGAAGCAAGCATCACAATCGTAAACCGTTTCCCTACTCACCAAATCATCACTGAGCTGCACAGACTTGCCGGCGATACGACTGCTGAGCAAGCCGTTGCTCTGCCGCTAAGCAAGCTTCTTGGCGACAAACAAGTCAATATCGTTGTTGACACTGTAAAAGAAATTAAACCGAACGAGAAGCAAGTGGTTCTCTCTAGCGGCCAAGTGCAAAAGTACGACACGCTTGTCGTTGCCCTAGGCAGCGAAACGAACTACTTCGGAATTCCTGGACTCGAAGAGAACAGCCTTGTTCTTAAGTCCGTTTCCGATGCTAACAAAATTCGCAAGCATGTGGAAGACCGTCTTGACGCTTACAAAAAATCAGGCAACAAAGCTGACGCAACAATCGTTGTTGGCGGCGGCGGCTTGACAGGCGTTGAGCTTGTTGGCGAATTCGCAGACAGACTTCCTGAAGTATGCCGCAGCAAAGGCATCGACTTCAATGATATTTCCCTATATTGCGTAGAAGCCGGCCCTGCCGTTCTGCCAATCTTCCCTAAAGTATTGATCGATCGTGCAGTGACAAGCCTAGAGAAGCGCGGCGTGAACTTCATTACGAGCGTAGCGATTACCGAAGCAACCAAAAGCTCCGTATCTTTGAAAGACGGACGCACAATCGAATCCAGCACAATCATCTGGACTGGCGGCGTTAAAGGCAACCCTGTTGTCGGCAGCAGCGGCCTTGCAGAGGACCGTGGCCGTTCGACGGTTACACCAACGCTTCAATCGACTTCGCACGCTGACGTATTCCTAGCAGGCGACTGCGCGGTAGTATTCCCTGAGGGCGGCGACCGTCCTTACCCTCCTACAGCTCAGCTTGCTTGGCAAATGGGCGAAACGGTAGGCTACAACCTAGCGGTTCAAATCAAGGGCGGCGTTATGGATAAGTTCGTTCCGGTATTCTCTGGTACGCTTGGCAGCCTTGGCCGCAAAGACGGCGTGGGCACAATCGGCGGAAATGCAACGCAGCTGAAAGGCTTGCCTGCATCGTTGATGAAGGAAGCGAGCAACATTCGTTATCTTTCGCACATCCACGGCCTATTCGCACTTGCACACTAATACACAAAAAAGAAGGAGAGCATCGCGCTCTCCTTCTTTTTTGTCCACATTTCCCATTGAATAGCTCATTTCTGCTGCTAGGCCAACACTGTCTGGATTTTCCCCTTGAATGAAAACCTCGTTATTCAGCCCTTTTACCTTCAAGCAAAAACCGCGCATGAGTCGCTTAGTGATATTAAATTATATTAAGTAATCCTAAGTAATACTAAGTATCTCTAAGAAACACCTCGGACTGGCTTATCCAATAAAATAAAGGCATTCTAAGTAATACAAAACATTACTTGGTATGCCTTTATGCTTAATTATCATTACCTAATGTTGCTTTCAGTTAGCTCCAAGCTTCAATATCATCGTCATCGAACTCTTCTTCAGCAGCAGGCTCAGGCGGCTTTGGAGGTGTAATAACCTCTTCTACTGCCGCTGCGAACTGTCCAAGTCCAGCAGCCAAATGCGCGCGAAGATCCATTTCTTGCGTTGCAGGCTCACCCGCTTGCAGGGTGCTTCGCTCCATCGGAACGAATGCTTGCAAATTGCGCACACCATTGCTAGCGATTTCTTTCTCGACCAAATAACGCAGCGAATCCATAAGATTCGATTGAGTATTCAACCACTGCATAACCAGCGGGTCCTCTGTTTTTTTGGTTTTCAAGCTAATATTGTCACCGGGCAGTTTTGTTTTCTTCATATCAATCACCTACCAGAATCCGTTAGAATATGCCGATGTTTGCGTGATGCTCCTTATACGGGCTGAACCGCTTTGCTTTTGAGCGCTTCATAGATTTTCCCGCGTACGAAGGCATCAAGTCCCATTGCGTTAAGCTGTACGGCATATTCAGCCGGAATATAAAGCAGCTGCATTTCCCGTTCCTCACACAGCTCCTTCAGCTGTGCGTACAGGACGGAGCGCATAAGAATACTGCCCCCGCCGTAAACGCAGATCAAGTCAATTTCATTGCGCGCTTTGGTCAGCTGCTTCTTCACATGCTGAACGATTTGTCTAACTTGGCTCTCAAGCGGACGCTTCAATGTCTTAAGTGCACGTGCATGATATTTATGCCCGGGGTTTTTAATGACATCGCTGAAAAATTGGCGAGGGCTGTCCGGCAAATGGATGAGGCGATTAAATTCCTGCAGCGCTTCTTCGATGGCATAACCAGCGCCATGATGGCTGCCATGAACGAACTGACGCAGAAACTTATTGCCCTCCGTAATCGGATACTCTGTCGAGCCATCGCCAATATCTACGTGAAGGATACGCTTGTCCTTGAAATAGCTGCCGTTGAATTTCTTCTCGATACCGTAGGATTCCAGGAAATCGCCGAATATTTCTCCTTCTCTCCAGCTGCCCGCGGCGTCCTTCTGCAAAGTGAATATTACCGGTGTTGCTTCCGGCACGACCTTAGCGAATGGGAATACGATCTTCACGGCCACACGCTGCATACCCAGATGCACCGTTACGTGATGCGTGCCCGAGGTGAAACGCTTCTCGAATTTTGTCGAAGTTTCATCCGTGTGCTGAGTTACCGGCAGTGCAGTTGCCATATCCGCCTCCACGTCGATTTGCGCTGGGATCTTCTTTTCTTCCTCGTAAGCCTTCTGTACAGCCATTGCTGCGATTTGGGCAAGCGTATTAATGACCGGAAGGTCCATATCACTTTTCAAATCAATTCCGATCTGAAGGTTATCTAGAATTTCTCCGCTTTCAAGCGCGAATTTGCCGACATAATACATCCCCGGCCTTGCCGCTGGCGAATCAATCGTAACGACGAGCTGATCCTGCAAGTTTTTAATAAAGCTTTCCGGCGTTTGCTCCTCACTCCACGGCAGCTCGTCCACCGTACAATTCACATTGGGCTGCTGGACCAATTTTCCGTCGATGATCAAATCATGCTCACTGTTTCCGTTATCGTTGCCTACAAAGAAATGATAGTTCATAAATGCTTTCCTCCTTGAAAAGTTTTGGGGAAACATATCTAGCTTCCAAAAGGTAATAGTCAGTGTATTGCATTCCTAAGTATTACTTTGCCATACTAAGTGTTAGTTTACATCATGCTAGAGTCCCATAGCTCATTAATCTTTTCTCATCTGATTTTGTCGATCCTTGTTTTTTACGCTCAATAGACGAGTAATGCTGTCGTTTCCGCAAGTTTTCGCTAATATACTTTCCTATATTTTGAAAAAAGCTAATTCGACAATGTCGAATTAGCCGGCCGCGCTGCGCTATTACTTATAAAGAACACTCAAAGTGGTTGGCATGCCATCAATGCTCTTCATGTTTTTTTCTTTCCGGTATTGTATCAGCTCGTCTTCACCCTTCTGAGCCGCCCAGCGCTGGAGCGTATCCCGCTCGCCTGTGTAAGACATAAACGGAATCGAATACCCGCAAGAGGTTTGCACCTTGTGCACCTCAATATCCATGATCTGTCTAGCGCCCGGCAGCGGCGTAAACAACGGATAGAGCGTATCCCATTCCGGTGAATCAGGAAGCACGACCTTCCCAGTGCCGTAAAGCCTAAGGATATTGGGTGCTCCGTCAAACGCGCAGAACATCACCGTAATCCTTCCGTTCTCTTCCAGATGCGCGCTCGTTTCATTGCCGCTGCCTGTTAAGTCCAAGTAGGCGACGCGGCTCGCAGACAGAATCCGCAAGGAATCATGTCCTTTAGGTGATACACTGACATGCCCTTCCTCCGATAACGGAGCCGATCCGATAAAATAGATATGCTGCTGCCGAATAAACGCTTCATGCTGAGGTAACATGGCATCGAATTGCTTTCCCATTTTCGCCCCATCCTTTGCTTTAGGAATGAATGATTAGGTCGATTTGATTTCAAGAAGCTCGTATTGAATAACTCCCATTGGTGCGTTAACGCTAATAATGCTGCCTACGGTCTTCCCTAGCAGCTCCTTGCCCAGCGGGCTTTCGTAAGAAATTTTATTTTCCGCTACGTCCGCTTCCTCCGTGCCTACGATCTTATAAGAGATTTTCTCGGAAAATTCGATATCGTTAAGAATAACGGTCAACCCGATATTGACCTTGGAGAGATCGAGGGAATCGGCTTCGATTACGCGTGCTTTTTTGAGCATCTTAGTTAATATTATGATTCTCGTTTCCATAAATGACTGATCGTTCTTAGCGGAATGGTATTCGCTGTTTTCCTTCAAATCGCCGTAGCTGATCGCCAGCTTAATCCGAGCGGCCAGTTCCTTTCGCTTAACGTACTTCAGATCGTCCAACTCGGCTTGCAATTGCTCTAAGCCCTCTTGGGTTAATATCACTTCTTCGTTCGACATTTGAACAGCTCCCATTTGCATTCTTCCTCTAATCTTACCCTATATTGCAAAAATAAGCGAAAAGCGATGACTTCCAGCTGACGGTATAGCGCTATAATGAGTGAAATGCAAAGAATACAGCATATACAAATCCTTTTCTCCTGTGATAGATCTGCCGTTCCGGCTTCGTATTACCTAATAGGAACACTAATTAACGGCAAGGAGGGCTGAACACTTGAAGATCACTGAACACAATGTCGTCGAACAGCTGCTGAATAAAAATGAAAAAGCGATCGCCTTTATGATCAATCAATATGGCGGCTTGCTTGCCGCTATTATTAAACGCCATTTAAATGACCAGCAGCAGGATTATGAGGAGTGTCTCGATGATGTGTTGCTGTCGGTATGGCACCATATCCATTCCTTTGATCCGGCCAAAAACTCGTTTAAGCAATGGGTCGCAGCGATAGCCAAATACAAAGCGATCGATTATCAAAGGAAACAAATCACGATGCGAAGCCGGCAATTCTCCGTTCCGGACATAAAAGAGAGCATGATTCATTCGGTCACGGTGCCGGAGAGCATAATCGACGAAGCGCTTGAGCAGCTGACACCGAGCGAAAGGCATATTTTCGAAAAATATTATTTGGAGGGTACGCCATCAAGCGAAATCGCCCAAGCGTTTCAAGCAAAGGAATCGTGGGTGCATAACAAGCTCTCCAGAGGACGAAAGAAGCTAAAGCGTATTTTGATCAAAAGCACTGAAATTTAAGGGGTGAGAGTATGTCAATCTATACGGAGCTCAATGATGTAACAATAGATGTAAGCGAGTATGAGGAAATGCAGCTAACCGATTACCAGAAGAAGAAATGGAGAAATCGTGTCATTAAGAAGATAAGAAGCCGTCAACTGAAATTAAGGAAATACGCAGGAATTGCAGCGCTTTTTATCCTTGCAGCGGGAATCTCTTTGAGTATGGGCAGGGTAACCTTTGCTGATATCCCCTTTGTCGGCGCGAAAATTGAAGGATTCCTAGCAAGGAATGAGCATACAGATTATACGCCGTTCAAAACACAGGTCGGCCAGGCTGCCGAGAATGCTTTTGGCAAATGGACGTTAAACGAGGTGCTGGTGGATAACGGCCAATTACTAATCAGCTCAACGTTCGAGCCTGCTAGAGGAGTTAAGTTTCATTATAAAATGCATCCTCAGCCCACCATTCTCATGAATGGGCATGCATTGAAGCATGGCAGCCTGCAGCAATCCATCAAAGTAAACGAAGCGATGTTTACCATTTATAATAAACTGGAGCTGCAAGAACTCCCGGTAGGAGAAACGATTCAATTCCATATTACGTTCGATAATCTGGACAATAATATCATTTCGGAAGGCGTACCGGTTGATCAGCCATGGGTGTTTGACATTCAAGTACCAACGGAACAGCTGGCAGCAACGAGAGAAACCATTTACCTCAATCAAGAGCTTTCTCTTGGGAATAGCAACTTCGTAAGGTTAACGCAAATGGAGCTGTCCCCTATTTCGACGATCCTTTATTATGACTGGCCTGAGCAAGCGAATCATATCGCCTTCAAGCTTGTAACCGAGTCGGGTACGGAGATCCTTCCAAGCGAAGCGACCATCTCTCCTGACGGTTCCTATAACCGCTATTCGCCTATTGATCTCAAGAAAGAGCGCTATTATTTGGTTCCGTTCGAGAGCTCGGATAACCCTCATGCTAAGAATCCGGGCAAGATCCCGGAACAGCGCATCAAGGTTAATCCATAAAGCGCTGTCTGCTTACGCAAAAGAGTTCATCAAGGTAGCCTATGACAATGTTTGAGCTGTGGCTGTGACCCATAAGAAGGACACTTTGAAAAAAAGTGACCCTCTCGTGGGTCACAGTTCAGTTCCAAGTCATGGGCTGCCTTTATGATTTATTTCGAAATATCAATAAAGCCTTCCCCGAACACATCGCGTACGTCATGAATCGTAATAAACGCGTTTTTGTCAGCGGCCTTCACGATTTTTTTGAGTATGCTCAGCTCTTGCTTGCTGATGACGATATAAAGGATCTCCTGCGGCGTTTTCGTGTAATAACCGCGGCCGTACATAACCGTAACCCCTCGGTCCATCACCACATTGACTTGTTCGGCGATCTTGTCCTGCTCCTTCGAAATAATCGTAACGGCTTTCTTCGGATTGACGCCCTCAATGATGAAGTCCATCACCTTCGTCCCAATATAAAGCATGACTATCGTCAGCATAAGCGCCTCTGCACCGATAATGAAATAAGACGAGAAGGCGACTATTAAATCGAAAAACAGCAGCGCGTAGCTGATATTCCAGTCCAAATACTTATTGGCGATGCGGGCGAGAATAGTCGTCCCAGCAGTTGTGCCGCCAACTCGAATGATGAGGCCAATTCCGATCCCGCCAAACAAACCGCCGAATACCGCATTAACGGTAATCTCATCCGAAGCAATACTCCAATTTTCCGTCAGATGCAGGAAAAGCGAGTGGAACAACACCGCTGCGATCGTATAGATGACCGTTCTCCGGTCAAGAAAGCGGTAGCCGACAACCAACAGAAAGGAGTTGAATAGTAAACTGATTAAGCTTGGCGACCATTCGAACAAATAATATAAAATAATCGTTATTCCCGTAACTCCGCCCTCTCCGAGCTCATTCGGAATAACGAATAAATTGATGGCTAATGCGAATATAAACGCTCCCGCCATAATGATAAGCAAATCCATTGCTTTTTTCTTCATGTTTTTACACCCTTCTTAGCCAATATCATGCTGTGCAGCAAATTCATCTTAACAGATAAAGGATGGAAGCAGAAGACTGTCACGTTAACGCAAAAAAGAACATTCCCTGGAATGGAAATGCCCTATGCAAACGGCAGTTATTTAGCCAAGCTGAAGCTCCTTGGATTTCTTGATTTGCTTGCTTCTAAGCTGTCCGCAGGCTGCATCGATATCGGTACCGTGCTCCAGACGAACGCTGACGCTAACTCCTTGCTTCTTCAAGGTATCATAGAAGGCGCGTATGGTCTCTCTATCCGTCCGCTGATACTGGCTATGCTCATCGACCGGGTTATAGGGAATGAGATTCACATTCGCCAAGCTTCGGCGATTGCCGATCAGCTCCGCAAGCTCGAGCGCATGCTCCTTCTGATCATTCACATCCTTGAGCAATATATACTCCAGCGTAATTCTGCGATTGGTCTTCTCCAAATAATAATCGATGGACTCCATCAGCTTCTCGATTGGAATCGCTTTGTTAATCTTCATAATCCGTGTCCGCAGCTCATTGTTTGGCGCATGAAGGGATACGGCAAGATTAACCTGCAGATCGGAATCAGCGAACTCCACGATTTTGCCTGCGAGGCCGCTTGTTGATACAGTAATGTGCCTAGCTGCGATCGCAAGCCCCTTCTGACTCTTAATGACGCCGATAAAATCAGTCATGTTAGTGAAATTGTCGAACGGCTCGCCGATACCCATAACGACGACATGGCTCACATGCTCATCCTGCTGCATCCGATCCAGGTGAAGCTGGGCTTGCACAATTTGCTCAACAATCTCAGCGCTGGACAGGTCGCGGCTCTTGGCTAGCAGTCCGCTCGCGCAGAAGCTGCAGCCGATGTTGCAGCCTACCTGCGTCGTTACGCATACCGACAAACCGAATTTATGCCGCATTAATACCGTCTCGATCAGGTTCCCGTCATGCAGCTTAAACAGAAACTTGTTCGTTCCGTCCGCCGACTCCTGCCGCGTATGCTCCGTAAGGGTCAGAAGGACAAAGTGCTCAGAGAGCAGCTTGATGCATTCCTCCTTGACGTCAATCATATCGGTGAAAGCCGTAACCCGTTTCCGGTACAGCCATTCCCATACCTGCGCTGCCCGGAACTTCGTATAGCCATGCTCCTTAAAAAAGTCCGTGAGCTGCTCAAAAGTTAATCCATATATGGATGGTTTATTCATCTATAATCCTCTTTTCAAAACTGCAAGTTCCAGTCTATTCCCGCCTATATAACCGAAGCGCGTATTCTGCTTATTATTGTCCCAAAATTAGCTCCTGAAAACAAGGGGGCTTTCGCGTCTGTTCACGAATATATTCGCACCGCTGAAAGGCACATGCGGCCTCGACCTGCTCCAAGCTCATTTCCAATTATATTCAGTCGCTGTTCATCCAGCTTCCATGCGGCAGCTCTGTTGCTGCAGCAGAAAATAAATAAACGGAAAAACTCTCTAAAACACCTTACAAATTAACAAATACGAATGACACATTAAACCATCCTTCTTACTGCCAATATTGCCTATAATAATGAGTAAGAAGGAGCTGAATCGATGAAAAAACCAAATATTCTATTGATTACGAGTGACCAGCAGCATTGGAATACGATAGGGGCATTTAATAAAGAAATCCATACACCAAATCTGGACCGGCTGGTTCGCGAAGGAACAACGTACAATCGTGCTTACTGTCCCAATCCTACGTGTACACCAAGCCGCGCATCCATAATTACCGGCATGTATCCAAGCCAACATGGAGCTTGGACGCTTGGAACGAAGCTGCTTGAGGACCGACATACCGTTGGCGAGGACTTTCAGAAGGCAGGTTATCAAACGGCATTGGTTGGCAAAGCACATTTTCAGCCTTTGCGGTCAACAGAACAATATCCATCGCTTGAGTCATACCCTTTGCTTCAGGATTTGGATTACTGGAGAACGAATAAAGACTCTTTTTACGGCTTCTCTCATGTTGAGTTAGCACGAAATCACACCAATGAAGCGCATGTTGGACAGCATTATGCCGCATGGCTGGAGGATAACGGATGTACCAATTGGAGAGATTATTTCTTGCCTCCGACAGGCACTATGGATCCAAATCAGACTTACAAATGGCCAATACCTGAGAAATACCACTATAATACCTGGATCGCCGAACGAACCAATAGCTTATTGGAACAATATAAACAGAATGATGACAGCTTTTTCTTATGGTCCAGTTTCTTCGACCCGCATCCTGAATATTTAGCGCCAGAACCATGGGATATGATGTACAACCCCGATAAGCTTACCATCCCCAGCATGGTTCCGGGTGAACACGATAATAACCCGCCTCATTTTCGGATGACTCAGGAAGAGGCACCTGACTTCTCGTCCTTACGAGAGAGTGGATTTGACATTCACGGTTACCGCTCGCACCATTACTACGAGTACGGCAGCAAATTCAGACTAACGGAAAAGGACAAGAAAAAGCTCGTCGCTGTATATTATGGCATGATCAGTATGATGGATAAGTATATCGGTACTATTCTGGATAAATTAGACCAGCTCGGCTTGACAGAAAATACCCTGCTTGTCTTCACGACGGACCACGGCCATTTCTTTGGACAGCACGGCTTGCAAGCTAAAGGCGGCTTCCACTATGAGGATTTGATAAAGCTGCCGTTCATCGTAAGATACCCGGGGCACGTCGCAGCCGGCAAAACCTCTGCGTCATTTCAATCACTCGTCGATCTTGCGCCTACCTTCCTGTCTTTCTCAGATCTGCCTATCCCACATGCAATGACAGGAGTAGACCAGAAGGAAGTATGGCTTGGCATGTCAGATCAAGCAAGAGACCATGCTATTTGTGAATTCCGGCATGAGGCAACCACCATTCATCAGAAAACGTACGTGGATGAACGCTATAAAATTACGGTTTATTATAACCAGACATACGGTGAGATTTTTGATCTGCAGGAGGATCCGGACGAAGTTCATAACTTGTGGAATAACCCTGATTTCTCTAGGTTAAAAACGGAACTCCTACTGAAATATGCATGGGCTGAACTTGGTAAAGAACCTATGCCCATGCCTAGAGTTTGTCACGCTTAACCTGTCCAATTCAAAGCCTGAAGTCTGTAGCGAAGCTGCTGGCATTGGAATCATGCCGCACGTTGCAGGCTTGAGGGCCTTTTGCCCGAATGACGTGTAACTATCCACCTGTCCCTGACGATGTTAAAATAATAGTGACATTCATCAACCTTTAACATCGGAAGAGGTCATTTGCATGATAGAATTTACCCATGAATATGCGGAACATTTTTATCACACGCCAAATGCATTGGAAAAGCATAGCGGTGCAATACCCATTCGCATAGGTTATAACGAGGCAAAGCCTAATTATCATATTGGACCGCGTTTTATTGCTTATTATAGCTTGCATTTTGTTCATGCTGGCCAGGTTACATTGCGTATAGATCAAGAAGAGATCGTACTTAAGCAAGGCGGTCTGTTCGCTCTATTCCCTAATAGCATTCATGAATATTACATTACACCTTGTGAAAAGCCCGCTCTTCGGATGTTTTGGATTGCTGCCGAAGGAAAACAAATGCCATCCATTACAAGCCGTCTTGGACTTACGCTCAAGCACCCCTATATCGAGAACTTTTTTAATCAAGATCTTGAACAGTCGTTTTTTCAGTTTGCGCATGAATGGAAGCACCTCGTGAAACAGGATGACCTCTCCTTAACTCAAGCGTTTTACTCTTTATTGAATCAAATCGTTCGTTTATCTAAGCCGATTAAAGCTTCCTCTCAAACCGATGATTGGCTAACTACAAGCCTCGACTATATTCATTTATATTATAAAGAGGGCATAACTATAACAGACATTGCAGATCATGTCGGGATTCATCGCTCGCATTTTTCAAACGTTTTTCATCAGAAAGTCGGCATCCGTCCACATCGATATCTGACGAATCTGATCATGCAGGAGGCTTTGAGAATAGTAAATACGACCTTACTGCCGATTTCCCATATTGCCCTTTCTCTCGGGTATTCCGACATATACTCATTTACTCATGCTTTTAAAAGCTACCATGGACAGCCACCTAGCTCTTATCGAAAATCTTAGAACATCATCGTTCTTGAAAATTTCCTATCAATAAAACAAACATTTTTTGCAGCTGCACAAATATCCAACTCCAGCAGCAGTGAAATCAGAATAATAAATGAAAGATGCAGCCGCTTCGGCTGCATCTTGTTCATTGATGACGTTCAAAAGAGGCCTCCAGGTATCCGGAAGCCTCAGAATTTGCGTATGTGTGATAGCTGCAGCCTGCTTGCTATCATAAATGTATATCTTCCCATGCCCTTCGCCTTTCGGATACCAAAACTTGTTCCAATGTTCCGCTTCCGCTTGCCGAATATCAAATGAATGAAATCATCTCTTATGATGGCATGAGAATCTATGAAAGCTCTTTCAAGCTAAATTAATGGCTTTAATCAAATCCAAAGGTATTTTCGGCTTGCGTTCCTCAGTCAGAAGGCCATTGATTTCCTGCTGGACGTCGGTAAGCTGCGTGTAGCAGTATCCACTAATATACTCGACGTCCTTAATGGCTTGGGTGATGCTGCGGAACCTGTTAATGAATTCCTCTTCTGAAACAACTTGATCGCCATAGCCCCAGCCTTGGTCAGACTGGAACGCGATACCGCCGAATTCACTAATAATAACCGGCTGTCCCCGGTATGCGTATCCTTCGGCAAACGCGTACTTCCATTGATTACAAGTCTTTTCGTTCGTCACGATCGCTTCCTTGTTCGCGTAACGCTTCAGGAAATCGTCGCCGGAAGCGACATAGTTATGCAGCGTTAGAATATCGGACACAGTATGCTCCCAGCCGTCGTTCGCAATGACCGGACGGTAAGGGTCGATTGATTTGGTTAGATGATAAATGCCCTCGGTAAACTTCTGCTGTCGTGTATCGCGCAGAATAGAAGGGACGCCCCATGATTCGTTAAATGGCACCCAAGTAATAATACTTGGATGGTTATATTGCTGCCTCACAATCTCCAGCCATTCCTTTGTAAACGCATTAACCGCACGATCATGAAACTCAAAGGTGGCTGCCATCTCGGACCAAACAAGCAGACCTTTCACGTCGCACCAGTAGAGAAACCGCGCATCCTCGATCTTCATATGCTTACGCACGCCGTTGTAGCCCATCGCTAGGATGTGATCGATATCTTCGATTAAAGCTTCCTCGCTTGGCGGAGTTAGATGGCTTTCTGTCCAATATCCCTGATCCAAAATTAATCGCTGATAGATAGGCACATTGTTCAGCAGAACCTCGCCGTTCTTAATGGAAATCTTCCGCATGCCAAAATAAGAGAACACCTTGTCCACAACCTTATCTTTTGCATACAGCACAAATTCCACGTCGTATAAGTTAGGATTCTGAGGAGACCAGAAGCTTCTTTTCCATGGTCCGTTCGCTTCATGCAGCAGATCAACCTCAACGGAGAGGCACGAGCGGTCGATTGCTAGACTAACCCTTTTCACAAATTTGCCTTTGAGCGTAACGATTGCCTCCAGCGTTAAGTCGCCGGCTCCGGCTTGCTCCACCCCGTGCACCTCGTAATCGAATCGGACGATTGAACGGTCGAAATCCGGCGTGATCTTGACGGCGTCAAGACGCTGTTCCTCCACGTATTCCATCCAAACCGTCTGCCATATCCCGGTGGTCTGAACATAGAAGCATTCGAAATTGTCTTCTACCCAGCGCTGTTTGCCTCGTGGCTGATAGCAGCTATTGCTATCTTCCACCTTCACTGTGATTTGATTGTCGGCTCCAAATACGAGATAAGGAGTAATGTCGAACGAGAACGCCGCGTAGCCCCCCTGGTGTCCACCTGCCAACGTTCCATTCACCCATACTTTAGCTTCATAATCCACCGCTTGGAAATGAAGAATAACCCGTTTCCCTTCCGCCTCTTTCGCGATATGAACAGCTTTGCTGTACCATATTTGCGGATGGAATTCTTCGATGCCAATTCCGCTTGCTTTGGTTTCGTAAGTAAAGGGCACGTTTATTTTGTGGGTTTCTTCGAATTTCTCATGCCATTTCTCTTTCTCTCCCATGCCTCGGTCATCGAAGCGGAAGCTCCATTCGCCATTCAAGCATTTCCAATTGTCGCGTACAAATTGTGGTCTGGGATAGTCCTTGCTATATGCCTTTGTTGTCATTCTGTGCCTCCTAGTTCATGTGCTTTGCCAAAATCTCCAGTACATATACGGATGTAGGGCGCAGCGAATACCCAAGCTTCCATTCTTCCGCAGGTACGACTGCTTTCTTGCTTATCAGCCGTTCTGGCTCAAACACGGAATTGATATCGTCGTAGGAATCTCCCGTAATTTCATATAAAATCGTTTCTTCCGAAGCCTCGAAGTGTTGAAGGTCAAGCGTAGCTTTCACCTCATTCAAGCTGCGGTTTACGATAAATGCGGTGACGGAGTTGCGAGCACTGTTCGTGCCTGCCACAACATCAAGATCAGGCAGCGCGTCCAGCGAGATAGGCGTTTCCCTAAGCGACGGAACAGCAAACTTTCCGCATTCAGCTGTGACGGGAAGAAGATGCCGAACATCCCGATTCGCGTACAGCTTCATCACTTCATAAGTTGGCGTCCCGTATACGGTAAGGGGTAAGCCGCTCCAGCCTGGTTCCTTGCCGCAATATTGATCAGCATAATAATCGCCTACGCGAATGCATCCGCCGAGCCAGCCGTTCACCAGATCGGAGAAGCTGCCGATATGAACCATATCGCTGCAGCGTATCATTTCGTTCAGGTTGGCAGCATTGGCTACTGCCGCGCCTAAGGTATGCTCGTTCGGCAGCCCTTTTCGAATCGTGTTCGGATAATACATCGTGTTGTATTCGGTAATCGCCAGCTTCACATGGCTATGCTTCGCATTCGCAAGAATATGCTCTTTCGTTTGTGCAATGTGGTGACGGGTAAACTCAGGAAAAGCAGCAATCGCTTTGTACCGATCCTCAGACGGCGTATTCTGGTTCATGCCGAACGGTCCGTAGCCGTGATACAGATGCAAGGTAAGATAATCAAAATACTCACCAGCTAGATCGAGGACGGTCTTGTTCCACTCCTGCTCGAAGTGCCCGCAAACCAGAAGTACGATAGAGGGATCAGCCGCTTTCATGGCTTCGGCGAAGGAGAGCGTACGCCTAGCGAACTGATCCGCAGAACACGTACCTACCTGCCACTGTCCCCACACCTCGTTGCCAATCTCCCAATAGCGGACATTGTAAGGCTCGGGATTTCCGTTTGCTGCACGCCTCGCACCCATTGGCGTATCGATATCGCCATTACAGTATTCAATCCACTGAGCCGCTTCTTCGGGCGTGCCAGAGCCGTCATTTATGCAGATGAGCGGCTCCACTTGAAGTTCTCGGCAGAACCGAATAAATTCATCCGTGCCAAAATATTTGCTGGTCCAGCCACCCCACGCTTCGTTGTACATGACTGGTCTTTCAAGAACAGGACCAATTCCGTGCTCCCAATGGTAGGCGCTGATATAATTCCCGGCAAGCCTCATCATACCCGCGTTCAGATCCCGCGTCATGTCGATGACTTCACGCTTCACCATAGCGATGGAATCTACCGGTAATACAGACAAATGATCGATCCACAGCATGCCTGTGGACACGTGATCGACCCATCTAGGATGACCGGCCGGCACGTATGCACGAAGCTCAGCGTCAACGCATGCGGAGGAAATAGACAGCAAAGCCTCATACTCACGCCAGTTATGGCTTTCTAGCTCAATCCGAACTTGTCCGAGGAGCTCTTGCGAGCGCCGATTCACCGCTTCGACGATAATAAACTTCAACTCGACGGAAGATCGGGCGACTAGCTTGACCCCGAAATCCGCTGGCCCCTTGAGCACAATTTTTTGCGCAATTCCCGCGTAGGCCTCGTCATCACTCCGAAGACGGACGCGCTGGGCGCGACCCGAATGCTTCGGTGCAGACGCCTCCAGCGCGTATGCGGTGTTCCGCCCGTTCGTATAGGCGTACCAGCTTCCGGAAATTTCCTTCTTCGTCTCGGCTTCACTTTCGAAATCCATATCCTTAAGCGGGAACGCGAGCATCGCATCCATGTGATCCCGGATATCTTCAACGAAATGGCCGAACAAGTAAGGATTAACCGTATGCTGGCTCGCTTGGCTGCAATCAATCGTAATTTTCGCGTTAGTTTTCAATAGGAACCTCCAACTGATTTGTCATAAGCGTTGCGGAGCTAACCTTTAATCGATCCGATCATGACGCCCTTGACGAAATGCCGCTGCACGAATGGATACATGATCAATACCGGCAAAGTCGAGACGATAATGACTGCGAACTTAATGCTCTCAGCAAGCAGAATCTGATCTTCCAGCCCTACGCTGCCGCCCTCAATGCCTGCCGATTGACTAATCATGAGAATTTCGCGCAATACAAGCTGAAGTGGATGCAGAGCCTCGTCTCGAATATAGATCAGCGCAGAGAAGAACGAATTCCAATGGCCAACCGCGTAAAATAAAACCATGACAGCCAGTATTGGTTTGGAAAGCGGCAAAATAATGCTAATCAGCAGCCTCCAATTGGAGCAGCCGTCCATATGGGCGGCCTCCTGCAGCTCCCATGGTATGCTTGACTGGAAGTACGTGCGCATCACGATTAGATTGTACGTGGCGATCGCCCCGGGAACAATCAGTGCCCACATGGTGTTGACCATCCCCAGTTCTTTGACAAGCAAATAGGTTGGAATCAATCCTCCGCCTAAAAACATAGTTAGCGTAATCAGGACCATGATGGCCCCCCGCCCGGGAAGATCCGGGCGAGATAATGGATAAGCTGCAAGTATTGTCATAATGATATTTATGATTGTTCCGACCACGGTATAGACGATGGTATTGCGGTACCCTATCCAGATTTTATCGTTGTGCAAAATGTTTGTGTATGCGTCCAATGATACGCCTTTCGGCAGCAGCCACACTTCTCCATTCAACACCCTAGCCGGATCACTGAACGAAGCGCTTATGATAAAGAGCAGCGGATACAACACAACAATGATGATAACAGCTGCAACAGCGTATACAATGGCGTCAAATAACCGATCATCCGACGTTTTTTTTATGGTCATCTGCCTCGACATGCCTGTGTTCCCTCCTTTACCATAAGCTCGTCTCTGACGTCTTGCGCGCAAACCGGTTTACCAACAGCAGCAAGATGAGATTAATGACTGAATTAAATAGCCCAATAGCCGCAGTGTAGCTGTATTCTCCCTTCAATATGCCTGTCGTATAGACAAACGTGGAGATGACATCACTGGACTCCAAGTTTAAGTTATTTTGCATGAGCAAAATTTTCTCAAAACCGACGTTCATGAAATGGCCGACATCCAAAATAAGCAGGATAACGATGACCGGGGCTATGCCAGGCAAAGAGACATGCCATATGCGCCTCAGCCTTGACGCACCATCCATCTTGGCCGCTTCGTATAGCTGCGGATTTACGCCGCTGAGCGCCGCAATGTAAATAATAGATTGCCAGCCCATGTTCTGCCATACGTTTGAACTGATGAATATCGTCTTGAACCAGCCTGCTGCCTCCAGAAAGCGGATCGAAGTACCGCCAAATGCCTCGATTAACATGTTGATCGGTCCTGTCGGCGAGAGGAATACGTTTAATATGCCTACGATAACAACAACCGAAATGAAATGGGGAACATACGTAATATTTTGCAGCCATTTGCTAAAGGTTTTGCTTTGGATTTCGTTAACAAGCAGAGCCAGCATAATCGGGACTGGGAATGCAATGAGCAGCGAAAATAGGTTAATGGACACCGTGTTCCATAACAGCCTCCAAAAATAATATGAATTGAAAAACCGTTCGAAATGTTCGAAGCCCTCCCAAGGACTACCGAAAATGCCTTTGGCCGGATTGAAATTTTTAAATGCAATTTGCAGCCCGTACAGTGGACCGTAGTGAAAGATCAAGTACCAGGCTATCGGCAGGAGCAGCATGAGATACAGATCATACCGTTTAGCCATACTCCTGAGTAGGCTGGAGCCGCGCTTGGGTTGGATAGAGGACAGAGCGGCTGCACCTTCTTGCGCGCTCTTCATGAGCATTCACTCCTTGTCTATGCTGTCTCGGTATTATTTCTCCATCTTGTCATACGCTTCTTGGTAGATCTTCTCCAGCTCTTCGATATTCATTTTTTTCAAAGTATCCTGGAATGCGTCCCACTTATCGAAGCTGAGCGCGCCGACGATAAACTTCGTGCTTTGCTCGTCAATATATTTGTCGATGTCGTTGCGCAGAATGTTAACTTTCTGAGCGGTTTCTTCATCGAACATCGGAGCAGCATAACGAATCTTCGGCATGTACGGCTCCAGCTTTGCGTATGCCTCTTGAACCTGCGGCGGATTAATGAAAGATGCTACTTTGTCGCTGATCAAGTGAGGGGCGCCGCCGCCTGCGTACGGTGTCATTTTTCCTTGTGCGCCTGTTATTGCCAGGAAATCCTCCTTGTAATACGGCATGCCGTCCTTCAGTTCGTAATGTTCGCCTTCTCTGCCAAAGCGCAGTAGAGTAGAGCCTTCGTCACTGTAGAAATAGTCTATCCAACGCATCGTTGCTTCCGGAAATTTGTTCACGGATGTAATAGCGAAAGCTCCGAAGTCGCGTGGCACCGGCGCTACCGGGCTTTGCATTTGGTCGCCATTCGGGCCGACTGGAGGAGCGGTGCCGACATATTGATCCTGAATCGGCAAGAAATTGTTGTTCGTCTGGTCGAAGAATAGACCCGTATTGCCCGATCCTTGCTTAGCAAGATATTGTGCTTCCGTATGTGTGAAGATTTCCGGGTCCAGAAGCTTCTCCTTATACAGCTTGTTCAAGTACATCAGAAGCTCTTTGTGCTTCTCATCGCTGCTCCAAATATTTATCTTGCCGTCTTCAATGTTAATGTTATAGCCGAGCTGCAAATCCAGGCCAAACGATCCGGCCATCATGTTTAAGATCGGTATCCCCGCAGCCGCCTTACGCGCGGTCATAGGAATTTCATCCGGTTTGCCGTTGCCGTTCGGATCTCCATCCCGGAAAGCGAGGAGCACTTTATATAGCTCATCCGTCGTCTTAGGCTCTTCCAGGTTCAGCTTCTCGAGCCACGCTTTGTTGATCCAGCGTTTATCTGTACGCGCCGAGCCTGTCGTTACGATGCCGGGGATCGAATAAATATGTCCTTCCGGAGTCGTAATGCCTGAGCGGATCTCCGGATATTGCTCCATTAGGGCTTTTAGATTAGGCGCATACTGCTCAATTAAACTCTCCAGCGGAATCAGTTGGCCGGCCGTCCCGTATCGAATAGTCTCAAGCGGATTGAGCTCCGATCGGTACAACGCATCAGGAAGCTCATTGGACGCGAACAATAGATTTTTTTTCTCCGTGAAGCCGTCTGTCGGAGCCTCTGTAAATGCAACCTGAATGTTACTTAATTTCTCATAATCTTGGAATACCGGCATATCTTTGAACGGCCCGTTAGCGGGCGCGATTCGCGTGAACATCTTGAGCTTGATCGGTTGTTCCACAATCGGGAATCCTTCCACTTTTACAGCGCTTTCAGATGCAGGCGAAGGCTGGTCCTCTGTCTTTGAGCCTCCGTTACTGTTGTTGCTGCAGCCGGTCAGGATTAGACCGGAAACGATCATCGTAGTAATTGCGTTTCTTCCCCAGTGTCTACGCATGAATCTGTGACCTCCAATGTTCTATTCACCGAATTTTGTAACCGTTTTCCAGCGGTGTCCACTCATTATAATTCACCCGTTTCGCCATAAAGTTATAATAATATGACTATTTACTCCACATATTTTACAACTTCGCTTCCGCTCCCCCCGCCTCCTAATCCGTACATATACGTTTGGGGCGTCATGCCGGTCATTTCCTTGAACACTCTAAAAAAATAGTTATAGGAAGAAAAACCCGCTTGGCTGCTAATTTGCTTGAGCGAGTATTGACCGTTCTCCAGCAGCTTGCGCGCCGCATCGATGCGGATTCTGTTCAAATATTCCGAGAATGTCGACTTTGTCTCCACTTTAAATATTCTACTCAAGTATGATGGATTCAGGCCTATGGCGCCTGCTGCCAGCTCAAGCGTAACGCTGCCCGCATATCTCTCCAGAATAAATCCTATCGCTTGCGACACATGCCGAGAATAAGGTCCCACCGCATGCCTCTCCTTAAGTAGGCTCAACAAGGCGGCATAGAAGGCTTGCAGCCATTGCTCCATTTCACCGACGCTTCCTAGCCTGCCTAGCTCGCTACGCGGAGGAAGCCTGTCCATCGCAGAGTCGAGCTGAGGCAGCCATTTCTTCAGCACTTTATCCGCAATATGCAGCAGCTCGCTGATGATCATTTGCACGGAATGAGAGTGAACGGGCTGCCCCTTGATCGAATCGAATACGGATAAAATCAAACCCTGCATGCCGTCCTTATCGAGCGTTTCTATTGTGAGCAGCAGCTGTTTCTGCTCCTCGATGGTTAAGGATACGCGCTGGCCGTATAAGCTGCTTCCCCTTCTCGCCGGATTGGCCGATTCTGCAGCGGGAGATGAGTCGAGAGACCGCTCTGCTGAACCATAGCTCGCTCCAAGTTGTAATAGACTGCTGCATAAATGTCCGAGCGCATACTCGCACTTTAAATTCAGGAATAGCTCCAGCGCATGGCGAAGCTTGTCCATCATCCGACCTGCCTCGCTTGCAGCGGCATGCTCGCTTCGTTCCTTGAACGCAAATACGACAACTAATCGTCCGTTCTCAAGGTAAGCGGCCGTTCGTTCTTGAATATCGCCCAAACTCTGCTGCATAATCTCAACGGCCTGCTGAACGAGCCGATTCATCTGTACGTCGCTGCAGGATTGCGTAAGCAGCAGGAAAGGGACAATCTGAAGCGATGCTGCAGCGTAGCTTACCGTTTGAGGATATAAGTCATGCTTTCGTATAAAAGCTTCGACATCTTGGGCGGACTGCGGTTTACCGCTTACCAGATCGGCAATATAACTGCGAATAAGAGCAGGATTCATGCGTTCACTCATCGCCTTTTGGTCGTTCCGGTCCTCCAGAATTTGATCCTCCTGGCGCAGTTCCCAGACCGCTTTGTTCAGCATACTGATAAGGGTTGCGCTATCGAGCCGGTGCTTCAGCAAATAATCGATGGAGCCGTTCTTCAAGCAATCACGCACGTAATCGTAATCATCAAAGCTGCTAAGCATGATCGTCTTAATGGAGGGATACCGTTCTTTGATCGTTCGATTAAGCTCCACGCCATTCATTTCGGGCATATTTACGTCAATAATGGCAATATGTGGCGGAGATTGCTCGATCATCGCCAAAGCCATAACCCCGTTGTGTGCTTCACCACATATTTCAAAGCCGTGTTTTCGGAAATCTAACAGCGTCGATAAGTTGTTACGGACTAGCGGCTCGTCATCAACCAGCAGCACTTGAAACATAACCTATATCACCTCATGATCTAATTTTCCCGTGTCCCGCAGAACGGGCAATGTAATTACGACCTTCGTATACAGTCCCAGCTCACTGTACAGCTTTACACCGTAAGGTTCTCCACTCATGCGAACAATTCGTTCATGCACATTGCGCACCCCCATACCACTAAATCGTGAAGGAGCCTCTCCTTTGCTTTTCTCGCCTAGCAATACGTCCATCTTCTCCTGAGTCATGCCTTTGCCGTTGTCCGTCACTTCGATTCTGAGGTTATGTTTCTCTCCGCAAACGCGAATGATGACCGCCCCCCCTTCCTCCAGCGAACCGATCCCGTGCATGATGGCATTCTCTACGATAGGCTGCAACATGAGTTTGGGTACCCGGCATTCCAGCAAGGATTCATCCTCAATCTCCTCATACACCGGAATCGGCTGCATGTACTTATATTTCACGATGGAGATATAACTTTGGACGTAGTCCAGCTCCTCTCGAACCGAAAGATATTCGCTCGAATTTCCTAAAACCCCACGCATCAGCTCAATTAACGAGCCGGATACCTCCTCAATATTGGGAACTCCATTCAACTTGGCCAAATACTTGATCGTATTCAGAGAGTTATATAGGAAATGAGGACGTATTTGCGCCTGAAGCGCAGTCAACTCCGCCTCGCGCTTCTCCTTCTCGCTGATTCGAATCCCTTCGAGAAGCCGCTTCAATTCATCTACCATGCTAATAAAGACGTAGTACAGCTCACCTACCTCGTCTTTTGTTTTGATTTCCTTCATTGGAAATGTCAAATTCCCGTCCTTCACCCGCATCATCATCGACTTTAGACGGCGAATATTAATGGTGATCCGAGAAGACACCTGCAGTGAGCAGATTAACACAACGACCAAGACAAACACCGAAACTTCAACCATTAGCTTGCGGAGATTCGCAGACTCGCTAAGCAGTGAATCCATAGGAATAAGTGCTAGCGTTGTCCAGCCCGTATAATCGGATGAGCGGCTGACGACGGTATAGGATCTTCCGTCGATGATCATCTCCGCCGCATCTCCGGGTCCCGTGAATCCTTGCTTGATGCTTACGATCTTCTCGATGGAAGGTGCGAAGGACGGCGCTGATTCAGACTGATAAACGAACCCTCCTTCCTTATCGAGCACATACAGCATGCTATCGGCGGTCGGTTTCACTCCATACGTTTTCTTAATAAAATCATAGTTTAAATCCACCATAACTACGCCAATCGTCTCGCGGTTAAACCGAATTTCTCTACCTACTGTAATAGCATCCGACACACCCGTCTGCTTCAAATAGGCATGGCGCGATCCATTTGCCAGTATGTAATCCATCATCTGTGATCCAAGGATCGTCCTGTCTAGCCAAGGACCACCGGAGAAAAACACCTTTCCGTTCAGCCCAACGACGGAAATCCGGGAAATATATGGCTTATAATCGATCAGTACCGATAGAAACTCTTCAATCCGCTTCTGCTCTAGAAACCATTCGTAGCTAATCTCTTCTGTCGGGCTGAGCAGTGTGTCGATCACCGTAGTTTTATTGATCACCACTACAGTGTTCAGCCGATCAATCTCTTCCAGCATGATATTGAGAGATTCATCTGCTTGGCGAATACTATCTGACACCGAGGTAACCGCGTTATCCTTAATTGTCCCGCGCATGTTTAAATAGACAATGCCAGAAATTGAAAAAATGGAAAGTAGTGCGACTAAACTGAATGAGATGAATATTTTTCCTTGGATGCTTAAACTGGGCGATATCCATCTTTGAAGAGTAGACAGCTTCATATCGAGAAATCTCCTTTGCAAACTTCAGGAAACATTTTGTAATCGTTTTCAATTGTATTATGCTTACTCGAGACTAAACGCTCGTCTTCCTCAGAGTAAGAGGGGATTCATTAAAATAACTCTTGAAGGCTCTGGTGAACGTGTAGAGATTTGGATAACCAATGGACAGACCGATTTCCGTAATCGTCGCATCCGTGTCGATCAGCATCTGCTTTGCCTTCTCCATTCGAACCTTCTGGATGTATTTCATTGGGGGCATGCCCGTCTGACTCGTAAACACTTGGGTAAAGTAGGAACGGTGCACACCTGCGAAATCCGCTACCTGCTGGACGGATATTCCCTCCAAAGCGTGTAGATCTATGTATTTCATGCATTCCTGAATCCAACTGGCTAGCTCAGGTTCATGAGCAGGCACCGACTCCAGAATTAAACCGGCAAATAAGGAATAAATAAGGCTTTGCAGCTCTAACGCCCCTGCAGGGTTCCACCGCTCAACGCCTGCCAGCGTATGAATAACTCGATCTGCCGCTGTCCTGACACGCAAGGTGAGTGCCTTCTTGCGGAACGGATTCTCATGCGTTAAGCCTGCAAGCTCAAGCAACGGCTTAACCCTATCGCCATCCATAGCCAACCAGCTCATCTGAAGCGGCCGATCGGAGAGAATCATGTCGTAACCATATTTGCGGCCGGGAAACAAGCAAAACACGTCGTCCTTCTGCAGCTCCACCTCTTTCCCTTCATACTGTATTCGAACCTTTCCTTCCAGCACGAAATGCAGACTGAAGCACTCAATCCTTTTAGGACCTACTTTGTAGTTGGGTTTAGCCAAACAGCGACCCGCCCGGACCGGCCATATACGTCCATCTTTATCCAGATCCCCAGGCGTATAAAAAATGAAATCGGCAAACTCGTAATCGTATTCCTGCATTGCGAACTTCACTCCCCCTATGTTAATATCCAGCCAATTACAACATAATGACAACTACATCCGTCATAGCTCTTATATATAAATCGCTTAATTATAGGTATTATAATAATCTGAGTGAATTGATTTTGTCTAGCATACCTAACATTTTGCTAATATCTTTCTTTCAGTAAGCGGAGAGCTCGTGGTCGATGCTAATCATTTGATCGGATTGTACCCTCTAGCTCCATCTGAATGCGGAATTTCTTTAGCGATGTGCCTGCGGATGTTCTCTTCTCTCTTTAAACAATGGAAGCTCACGCCGATAAACATAATATGCGACATAATTCGACATATTCATTGCTTACTTGGAGGATTTTCAAATGATCGATAACCTTTCTGAAAAACGCCTGAAGGACTTACTAAAAACCTGCGGTCACCAATCGCATTCACATTTATATTATCTTTGCGACAAAGAATGGCTTTGGGATTCTCGTTATGAGGCACTTCTCGTTTATCGATCTATCGGAAACCGTAGAATTGTACTGGGAGACCCGATTGGCAAGCCAGCCGCCGTTGAGCGGCTTATTATGCAGTTTATAGAAGAATGCTCCCAGAACAAGCGTGTCCCTGTCTTTTATCAAACCAACGCGACATACCTCTCTTTGTATAAACGGCTAGGCATGTTCAGCTCCAAAATTGGAGAAGAGGCGCAGGTTGATTTGGCCGGTTTCAGCCTAAAGGGAAAGCAATGGCTAAAGCTGCGCAACCGCATGAATAAGTCTCAGCGCAGCGGCTTTACCTTTGAAGTTATGCAGCCCCCTTATTCGGACTCGCTGCTGAACCGGCTTGAAGCGATCTCGGATGAATGGCTCGCCAACCGGAAGGAAAAAGGATTCTCCGTCGGCTCTTTCTCGCGAGCTTATGTCAACCAGTATCCGATTGCCGTACTGATTGGTCCGAGCGGACAGTATGAAGCCTTTGTTTCTATTGCCGGCGGGCACTCCCAAAGCACAAGAAAAAAGGAAGATGCGGCTCTCGGACGTATAACCATCGACCTGATGCGCTATACGAAAGCTTGCCCGCATGGGACGATGGATGTGCTGTTCGCATCCTTATTTCTATGGGCACAGGAGCAAGGTTATCCGATGTGCAGCCTCGGTATGGCTCCGCTCGCTAATTCGAATCTATTCCCGGCAGCTGGACTGCTGTATCGATACGGAAATAAAATGTACAACTTCAAGGGGCTTTATGAGTATAAAAACAAGTTTGCTCCCATGTGGAAGGATGTTTATTTCGTCTATCCCCCAGGCACCTTGCCCCTAAACTTGGCGCTGCTCTCGCTAATTATTCATCGACCTAAAGCCCAAAAGCATACGCAAAAGCATATCGCCATATCCCAGGTGTCCGAGAAAGTATCCCCATTCAAAAAACGTGCTTAAAAAGCTCGGTGGATAAGGTAGATCAGACCCCGATAAGGCCTTATATATCAAGCATTAATCGAGCACGAGACGGCATCATTTGGGATGCCGTCTTATTTGTATTATAATTTGCTACATAATCTATTGTATGGGAGATGTTGAATAAACCATGAAAACGGAGATCATAAACCGCTTTATTGCTTACGCACAAACCGAAACACAGTCCGATGAGAGCAGTGAGAGCTGCCCCTCAACATCTGGCCAGCTAGTCCTAGCCCGTAAGCTTGTAGAAGAGCTGGCAAGCATAGGTATGGAGGACATCACGCTGGATGAGAACGGTTATGTAATGGCCACGCTGCCTGCCAACACAGACAAGCAGATTCCCACCATCGGATTCCTTGCTCATATTGATACGGCCACCGATTTTACAGGAACGAACGTAAAGCCGCAACTTGTAGAGTCATATGATGGGAATGATATTATTCTTAATCAAGAGCAGAGCATCGTGCTGTCTCCAAAGGACTTTCCTGAGCTCTCCGGCTATAAGGGCCATACCTTAATGACGACCGACGGAACGACGCTGCTGGGCGCTGACGATAAGGCCGGCATTGCCGAGATTATGACAGCTATGGCTTACCTCCTCCAGCATCCTGAGATCGAACACGGCAGAATCCGGGTCGCTTTTACACCGGATGAGGAAATCGGCAGAGGACCGCACCGCTTTGACGTGGCAGCCTTTGACGCTGTTTATGCCTATACGATGGATGGGGGTCCATTAGGAGAACTGCAATACGAGAGCTTCAATGCGGCAGGCGCTCATATTACGATCAAAGGTAAAAACGTCCACCCCGGCACAGCCAAAGACAAGATGATTAATTCCGCAAAGATCGCCATAGAGCTGCAAGGAAAGCTTCCAGCTGAAGAAGCTCCCGAGCACACGGCAGGTTATGAAGGCTTTTACCATCTTTCCTCTATCGAAGGCGACGTTGAGGAGACACAGCTCCGGTATTTAATACGCGACCACGATCGCAAGCGGTTTGACGAGCGAAAAGTACAATTGACCCAAATCGTGGAGGGGCTGCAAGCCCGCTATGGCAAGGATCGTATTGTACTGGAGATTAAAGACCAATATTTCAATATGCGTGAGAAGATTGAACCGGTCATTGAGATTGTAGAGATCGCAAAACAGGCGATGGAAAATCTCGGCATTAAGCCTATCATTGAACCGATTCGCGGCGGCACAGACGGCTCTCAGCTGTCCTATATGGGACTGCCTACACCCAATATCTTCACAGGCGGGGAAAACTATCACGGCAGGTATGAATACGTTTCAGTAGACAACATGGTGAAGGCCGTACATACCATCATTGAAATCATTAAGCTTTATGAGCAAAAGGCATAACGTCGTTCGCGTCATCAGCCCGTTCGGCGGCCAGCTAGAAATAGCTTGATTACACGAACAGAAAACGAAATAATAGGTAACAGGTCTTATAGGCTTGTTGCCTATTATTCTATGTAAGCTTTCACGAGCACACAGAAAGGTTGACAACGACATCATGGAACTAGCAGAACGCTTGACCAAAAAGCAAACAGCCAAGGAACCTTTCCCCATCTCTATACTGTCCCTTACCGTCGGCGCCTTCGCCATTGGAATGACCGAGTTCGTCATTATGGGTCTGCTCCCCAACGTGGCGCAGGATCTAGACGTAAGCATATCTGCCGCAGGACAGCTCATTACGATGTATGCACTCGGTGTAGCCGTCGGTGCCCCCATATTAACGCTCCTTACCCACCGTATTCCGCAAAAAAAGCTATTATTGCTTCTAATGGTTTTATTCATTGTTGGCAATGCCGTATCCGTAGTCGCTCCGAGCTACGCCGTTCTAATGGGAGCGCGAATGTTAACCGCTTTGACACACGGTACTTTCTTCGGCGTCGGTGCCGTTATCGCGTCTAACCTCGTACGCCCCGACAAACGTGCAGGAGCTGTGTCCATTATGATGGCTGGGCTCACGATTGCGAATATCATAGGTGTCCCATTAGGTACCTTTATCGGTCAAAATATGGGGTGGCGAGCCTCATTTGGTGCCATTGCCATCATGGGCATACTGGCGTTGATTGGCATTCTAATGTTCATCCCGAAGCTTAAGCCCGAGAAGCCCGCCAGTATCGTTCAACAAATCAGCTCGCTCGCAAGCCCTAAGCTGCTGCTATTCCTATTGATCGCAGCGCTTGGCAATGCCGGCTTATTCGCTGTGTTCACCTACATTGCTCCGCTGCTAATGGAGGTGTCCGGCTTCGCCGAGCATAGCGTAACATGGATTCTTGTCCTGTTCGGCTGCGGCGTAACAATCGGCAACATCGTCGGCGGCAAGCTGGCAGACTGGAAGCTGCTTCCCTCTATTCTCGGGCTTTATTTGGCGATATGCCTCATTCTGGCGCTGCTTACTTTCACCATCCACAGCCCATTTGCAGCCGTTCTGACTATCTTCTTCTGGGGCATGGCGTCCTTTGCCGTGATGCCGGGGCTTCAGGTCCGTATTATGAGCCTAGCGAAGGCAGCGCCAGCGCTTGCTTCTACCTCGAGCCATTCAGCAGGCAACTTAGGCAACGCGGCAGGCGCTTTTATCGGCGGCTTTGTCATTACACATATGTCCCTAACGGCGCTGCCATGGGTCGGCGCACTGCTTGTGGGAGCCGCACTTATGCTGGGAATAGCCTGCTATATTTCCGAGCGTAGAGCGTAAGCAATAAAAAGAGGTTATTCCAGTAACGACCGGGATAACCTCTATTCATCTACAGATGCTGATAAACAGCACAGCCTTCATCGTTACGCTTTTTTAACAAACTCCGATTTCAACTTCATTGCTCCAAAACCGTCAATTTTACAATCGATATCATGGTCTCCGTCAACTAATCGTATATTTCTGACCTTGGTGCCGATTTTCAGTACGGACGAGCTTCCCTTCACTTTCAAATCCTTAATGACCGTCACGGTATCACCGTCAGTCAAAACATTGCCATTAGCGTCTTTTACGATTTTTTGGTCATCGCTGGCTGCAGAATCGGACAAAAGCGTCCATTCATGGCCACATTCCGGACAAATGAGCATATTTCCGTCCTCGTAGGTGTATTCGGATTGGCATTTCGGACAATTCGGCAATTCCGTCATCGTTTACGTTCCCCATTCATTCTCTATTGTGAAGCGTGATGGTGATGCAGTGCCGCAATCGGGCACTTGATTTTCTTTTACAAGTATAGGGGATTTCCAAAAGGGATGCCACTAAGGCACTGGCACTTTGCTGGCTATAGCAAAATACGATTTTCCATCATATTTTTCATGCTGATCAGCGTTTTGGAAGGACCCAGCCGGACTAGTGAGTCTTGGAATGCAGCGATTTCCTCAACGGAGGAGGTTTGAACTTGAATCAGATAATTAAATTCGCCGCTGATGCGATGCAGGTCGGTTACCTCCTTAGCTGCTGTACAGAAGTCAACGAGCTCCTGACAATGCTCCGTCTTGACCATGATGAACGATGTGGTTCCCCGGTCTAGATGACGTAAATTAAAGGTGGCTGAATAGCCGGTAATAATATTTTTATCCTCTAGCTTCAGAATCCTCTCCTTCACTGAAGGCTGTGACATCGCAATCTGTTTGCTTATTTGCGAAATCGAAATTCGTCCTTGGTCCCGAAGCAGCTGCATAATCTTTTTATCAATTTCGTCTATATGCGAATCCATAACAGCCCGCCTTTCATTCTCTATTCATAATAAGCTTTTATCTCCAAAATAACTTTTATTATATAACCTATATTAAATTATAACCTTTTATTTATTATGCGTTTTAATTATTTCATTTACTATAATATATATACACTAATCTAAAGGAGAGATTCGAATGAGCGTAAAAGGACTCGCGCATATTGCCATACAAGCCAAGGATTATCAGGCTACAATTGCATTTTACACACAGGTTTTAGGGTTTAAAGTCGGCCATCATTGGAGCTTGCCCGCTTTTCGAATCAAAGAGGCTTCGATGCTTATTTCGCCTGACCTAAAAACATGCATTGAAATTTTTGATAATGAGGCTGTCATTCCTGCTCAAGGTAAAAAAGCCGCCTCAGATGAGGAAATCGCTCATGGAGCACTGCTGCATGTTGCATTTTATGTTGAGGATGTAGACACCCTATACCAGAAGGCAATCGCTCACGGAGCGACGTCATATGTAGAACCAGGACTGCTCACCCTTGGAGATCCTCCGCTCACCATCAAAAACGCTGTCGTTCAAAGCCCGAACGGCGAGGTTATTGAGTTTTTAGAAGAGGTTAATTTTGATACCAGAGCCGCTCGTAAAAACAATTGACAGCCAACCTAAAATGAATTATCTTTGTTGTACATACAAAACAAAACTGGCAAGTCCAGCATTCATCCTTAAGGAGGGTCTCTCATATGACAAAAGAACAGACTGAATCTGCTTTGCGAGATCCTAACCCTGACGAATCGTTTCTGCACACCTGTTTATATTTCACTGCCAACCGATTAAGCCGCGCTATCACACGAATGGCAGATGATGCTTTTGCTACGACTGGACTTACGCCAGCCTACGGTTATTTGATCCGGCTCGTTATCGGCAAGCCCGGTATTACGCAGAAGGAGCTTTCCGAGAAACTCCATATCACGCCATCTACCCTCACGCGCTTCATTGATAAGCTCGAGGGCAAACAGCTTGTCGAGCGTAAGGTGCAAGGAAAGACTGTCCTCGTTTATCCAACGCCAAGAGGAGCCGAGATGGAACAGTCGCTGCGCCAAGCCTCCAAACAGCTCAAAGCCAATTATGAAGCATTGCTAGGCAAAGAGCTGGCTGAACAATTGACACGTGACGTGGAAACAAGCAGCGCTTTACTGGAATAAGTAAAGTGCTTGACTGCTTTTATTGTTGTATGTACAAACAATATATAAAGGATGGATAGGCATGAGTAAAACCAAATGGACAGGCGAGCCTAAAGCCAAGTCCCGCTTCTACTATGGCTGGATTATCGTATCGCTAACCTTCGCTACATTGCTCGTATCCGCGGGAATTCGCTCACTGCCAAGCATTCTGCTCGTTCCCTTTCAGGATGAATTCGGGTGGAGCAGAGGTGGAATTTCCAGCGTCATCTCTATTGGTATCTTTCTTTATGGACTTGTAGGCCCTTTCTCTGCTGCTCTGCTGCTGCGCTTCGGAATCCGCAAGGTCGTTATTAGCGCACTTGTCGTGCTGGCTGCCAGCCTTGCAGCTACTCCGTTCATCAGTTCCTTGTGGCAGTTCGAGCTGCTATGGGGGGTTGTATCTGGGCTTGCGACGGGTATGATGGCTAACGTGCTCGGCGTAACTGTCAGCAATATGTGGTTCGTCAAGCGGAAAGGCTTGATCATCGGCTTGTTAACGGCAAGCGCCGCGACCGGCCAGCTGCTGTTTCTGCCGCTGTTCGCCAAGGTCACCGCCGATTGGGGCTGGAGATACGCCGTTTATGCCGCTGTGGCCGGCGTTCTGATTGTTCTGGTAGCCGTAACGATCTGGATGCGCAATCATCCCTATGATGTAGGAGCAGCGCCTTACGGCTCGGATGAAATCGTTAAGCCTGCTGTCTTCAAAGGCAATCTCTTCCTAACCCCCTTGCAGAATTTGCGGTTCGCCATGAAGAATGCCACCTTCTGGCTGCTTGCTGGCACCTTCTTTTTCTGCGGGTTCTCAACAAACGGCCTAATCGGCACGCATCTGATTGCGGCATGCGGCGATCATGGCATGCTGGAAGTTACAGCAGCTGGTCTACTAGCCATGATGGGGCTATTCGATTTGTTCGGCACTACGATTTCCGGCTGGCTGTCCGACCGGTTCGACAGCCGCTGGCTGCTCTTCTGGTATTACGGCTTACGTGGACTATCCCTGTTGTTCCTGCCCTATGCGCTTGACGCAACACCTGCCATGCTTGTCGTTTTCTCCGTATTCTATGGTCTCGACTGGATTGCCACCGTGCCGCCAACCGCCAAACTTGCGGGTGAGACATTCGGCAAAGAGAAATCTGGCATGATCTTCGGTTGGATCGTGGTTGCCCACCAGATCGGCGCATCAACTGCCGCTTATGGAGCTGGCGTCATGCGCGATTGGTTCGGCAGCTACTCACAAGCCTTTGTTATCGCCGGCTTCGTCTGCTTTTTCGCAGCGTTAATGGCCGTGCGAATAAGGAAAAACCATGCAGAGAAGCCGCAGGCTGCATGAATGTTTTAGAAAAATGAATAAGCCCTACTAAAAAACTCGGGATCCGATCATCCCGAGTTTTTTCTTATTTGTATGAACGGAAATCAGCACAATGCTAGCTGTTCCACGCCTCTGTAAGCAGCTCGCCATTTATAACGGCTCCTGCGAGCGAACCCATGGCGGCAGCCGCAATGGCCTGGTACATTTGGGTTGCCGCGTCTCCAGCGCTAAATACACCAGCTATATTCGTCTTGCCAAAGGTATCTACAACAACGGTCCCTTCGTCTGTTACCTCGCAGCCAAGTGATTGTGGCAAATCAGACCCGGCTGCCAGCTTAGGCGCAAAGAAAATGCCTGTGCACGGAATAACGGTTCCGTCCTGCAACACTACCTGCTCCACCATACCCTCTTGGGAGACAATGCGTTCGATCGGTGACGTATAGGTCGGAACATTGTGGCGACCGAGCTCCTCTCTCTCTTCATTCGTCCATTCGTCCGGCCCATTCGTACATATCGTAAATTGACTGGTCCAGCCTGATAGCATCTTAGCGAGGTGCATTGCTTTGGCGCCCTTCACGATCAGAACCAACGGTTGATCCCTAAGTTCCCATCCATCGCAATAGGGGCACACAAAAGCGCTTTTGCCATACACTTCGGCCAATCCGTTCACGTTCACGGGCAGATCCTTCATGCCGACGGCAAAAAGCAGCTTTCGGGTCCGGTATATCGTCCCCTGAGCGGTAGTCACGACGAAATCACCATCGGCTCCTGCTACTTTTACAGCCGAGTCCTCTGCGAATTGAACGCCAGGATAAACACTAATTTGTTCCTTCGCAATACGACGGAACTCACCTGGACTGATGCCGTCACGGGTTAAGAAGCCATGTGTCTCACGGGTTACCCGGTTACGCGGCCGACCTTCGTCAATGACAACTACGTTTTTTCTCGCTCTACCCAATACCAACGCTGCATTTAAGCCCGCCGGACCACCGCCAATAATAACGACATCACTATGCTTCTCCACTATAATCACTCTCCTAGATCTTTAATGTCCATAATTTAAACGCAAGAAGCCCGCGGCTTCTCGTTCCATACTTATTTGTTATGACAGGATGCGGAATCTACTACCCACTGAATCGTATGCTTGCGTAGATAATCATACATTTGCCTTTCGGCTCCATCCATGACTTTCTTCACCAAGCAGTCCTTGCCGAATGCAAATGCAGGCTCTGAGCTATCCACATCTTCAAACTCCGCCTTCTCTGCCTCAAAGAACATCGGATGATGCTGTTCGTCGATGCTAAAGCAATCGTACAAGTGCTGACGCCCTTCCACAACTTGAATGACCTCAAGAAACGTAATCTGACTGGCATCCCTTGCAAGCTCGTAACCTCCACTTACGCCCGTCACGGCGCGAACGATGCCATCTTGGCGAAGCTTGGACATGATCTTGGACAGATAGCTCTCCGAAACGCTCAGCGATTTGGCTAACTCCTTGATGCCTACGTTTTGCCCCCGCTCACCATGCGCCAGATGGATTAATGCATGCAAGGCATAACCCGTACTTTTTGAAAACTGCATGAGAAGCTCCTTTCTATCTGGGTTTCATCTTAATTACCGACTTCTAATGTCCATTATAGATAAGTTGAGTCCATTATACAACAAAAAATAACCGCCAAGCTAAAACGGCCTTGGCGGTTAGCATAAACTAATTAATAAAGTGCGTATATTGCATCAAACGCTTGAGCATAACAACGGCTTGCGCACGCGTAGCTTTTGCGGAAGGTACAAATGTTTCCTCCGTCATGCCCGTAATGATTTCGGCCTTAACCGCTTGTGCAACTGCGGATTTCGCCCAACTGCTGATGGATGCCTGATCCGTGAATACAGCTAATGAACCATCCGACTCACCCGCAGCATTCGTACTTACACCTGACGCCGTAATCGCTCTTGCGATCATAACAGCCATTTGTTCACGAGTAATGGTGTCATTAGGCTTAAAGCTATTGTCACTGAAACCATCCACAAGCTTCGCTTTCACAGCCGTGCCAATTGCGCCGGCATACCAGTCACCTGATTTAACGTCGGTGAAATTCGCTCCGGCTGCATCTAACGATAGCCCTAAGGAGCGAACGAGCAAAGCCGCGAACTCTGCTCTTGTAATCTGATTATTAGGAGCAAAGCTGCTGTCCGCCACGCCATTGGCGACCAGCTTGGAGGCAAGCAGCTCGATATCTGCTTTGGCCCAGTGCGTACTTACATCATTAAAAGATTTTGTTGAGGAAAGAACGGCATATATACTGTTGCCGTTGCGTTTAAAGGTCACTTTTGTAGAGCCGTCGGCTTGCTTCTCAAACAGGGCTGGAACGAATGAGAACTTTCCTGTTTGCGGATCATAAAGGACCACTGTCGTGTGCGCACCATCCACTGCATCTGTTAAAACCATGCTTCGCTCCACATAGATGGAACCGAATTGATTAAGCTCAATCGTCTTACCGTTTCCTGTTGCAGTCACCGTAAACGTAATGGCTTTGCTAAGCTGGGTTGTGGATATATCGAGCGCGCTTTTCTTGATTTGGGCATCAAGATCTGCAGCTGCTGCCGAGATGGTTACTTGAATGCTTACATCTTTACTTTCAACACCCAGGCTTTGCGCGATAGCAGCAAAATCAATAATGCTCAGCGGCAATGAATACTCACCGTCATTCGTCTGCAGCGAAATAATGGTATTCGGAGCGCCTGCTGCTGCGGCTGCTAATACGGCTGATGACAGACTAAACTGAACGGAGTCACCGGCAGGATTATTGTAAGCGATAAAAACAATAGGTGCATCTCCGCGGTTATCTTGTTTTGCCGCTTTAGCAAGGGCATCTGCCAAAGCTGCGTCATTTTGTTTAACAACCGTTATTGCATTTCCAGCGGCATCCTTAGAAGGTACGGCTTCGTTCTTGCTTGTATCCACCGTTACGGGATCTGCATTCGATTTAGGTGGCGTTACGGGCTTGCCGACCGCTCCAGGCGTCTCTATCGTTCCGATAGGCGTACCGCCACCTGGATTGTTTCCACCGCCTGTGCTTGAAGGATTAACTTTGAAATCCAGTGTTGCTACTTGTTCCGCTTGTCCTGCGACAACCTTATAGGTGCCCGACGCTTCTCTGCTTGCCAAAGTAAAGGAGCTGGTAAACTTCCCCTCGCTTACCGGAGCAATCGTGTAGTACAYGACGCTGTTTCCCGGACGCAATACTTTAATAATTACCTCATCCAGAGTGGATGTTCCGTTAATAACAACATTACCGCCTTGTTCTACAGGCTCTATTGCGTTTATTGCAACCGCTGCAGTGCTTGCGAAAGCCGTGACGGGTACAAGCATGAAACAAAGCATCATGACCAGCATCATATTAAGCTGTCGTAATTTCACTTTTAAATTCCTCACCTTCATATTAATTCCTTGATTTACTGCTATTCCGGACTATTATTGTTATTGTTTTCACTTAAAAGCAGAGCTTGATCGAATTCGCTTTGCGTCTTTACGGTAGCTAGATTCAATCCTACATCGGCCGGGTCATTGCTGTATTTGCTAACAATATACGCTTTGACGGTGTAGTTAGCATTTGTCGCTGCATCGCTAACATTGAAGTTCGCCGAATAGGTGCCTGTTCCTACCTTCAGATCAGCGGCAACGATGCTTACTGGCGTTGTTCCATCAAACAACTGGAATACAACCGTTTGATTGCCTCTTTGATTGGTATTGTTATTACTATCGCGTGAGAATGGATTTGAATGGTTGCTTTGATTAGCATCATCGCGTGCGAGCACATTAATCTTCGCAGTAATTCCATTTACGGGAGTAACAACTGGTGCAGTCATGTAAAATAGTTCGGTGGATTTCATTGCATAGCCCTCAATATACTTACTGCTGTATCCGTTCGCATTGATATAGATTTCATAGCTATATCCTTCTAGAAAAACACCTTTCTGAATTGTTAACTTTCCATTCGTCAGTGTGAATTCAGAGCTTGTAAGTTCTCTAGTAATTTCATTGTAATCATCATACACTTCGATGCTTGTCACTCGATCTCGCCATTCTGCATTATCTTCGAATAGAAATTCACTTACTGTATTACTTAGCAATGATCCTCTGAAATCTGGCGTATTATATGCGATTTTTTCGTTAACCTCATTGTTTTTCCGATAGCCATTCTCGTCTCCGACAATATTTGCCTCTACCTTAACCTGAATCGCACCCGCTTTGATAGCATCATGGAATATAATCTTTATCTCACTATTTTGTAGCGAAACAATATCGTTAGGGTCGAGATCTACAAAGGTAACGCCTTGATCCAAAGAGATTTGAATCGACTCTTTAAGATGTGATCCCATTTCGTCTATTGTTAAATCCATTAGATTTTCACTATAGTTATTGAATTGCAAACTTAAGAGGCGGCCATCATGAGATAGATATCTGCTATTTAAGTACATATTTGACAGGTCACTTACACTAATCCAATTGGTACTGATGCTGGAATGATCGAACTTGTTTCCACTCATATCGCTAATTCGGTTTACTCCATTAAATTGGAAATAGCTATAATTCCCCGGTGGCAATGACACGAAATGAAGATTAATGGTATTACCCGCTACGGTTACATCAACATCATTAGCAAGGCCCGAGTAATACCCGGTTGCACTATTATACATTTGCGTGTTCTGTTTAAATGTTGCTATAGCTTCTGCATCCATTTGAATATCCTCATCAAAATGCAGGGCCAAATCTTTAAGACCATTAGAGAAATAATAGCTCACAAATTTAGGAGGCGTTGTATCTGCTGGATTAGGATCTTCTACGTCCGCGTTTGCCTTAATATAAGCAGTCGTTCTTGTATCAGTCTGTACATTGCCATCAGCATCTCTTAGAGCATCGCCTGAAATGATAATTTGGTTGGACTCTCCTTTGATCGCTTCCGCCAAATGAATATGCAGCTTTCCAGAAACAAGCGTTGCCGTATCCTGCCCTGTTAACGGGATCGGTTTTCTTTGGGGATCCCTTGAGATTTCAATATATTCTTTGAGATAGCTTTCATTCTCAGTATTATCGAAAACTTCTTCGTTAAAAGTAATCACGATATCATGATTATCGGCACTAACTTCAGCGCTCTGTATGACTGGCGGGCCTACTTGAAGATTCATCTCTTCGTTCAGGTTCCCAGCCTCGTCCCTTATCGTACCCGCTGCAATCTTAATGACTGTATTAGCACCAAATATAATTTTCATATCTTGATTGTAGGACAAATATAACCTTTGATCGTCCGATTTATAAGCTTCACTCTCTTGCATTTGGAAAGGCGCGAAATTTACGCCATCACTCGATATGCTGATGTTATTTTTCAGAAATGCTGCAATCTCTTCAGAAGTAGATTCCTCTGGTGCATTAATAGAAAAATACTCATTAAAATTTAAATACACTTCATTTCCATACGAGGATCTCGCCCCAACAAAAGCCGGAGGTGTCGTATCCGGCACTGTTAGCGGCACAAAGCTAACCTCTCCTCCAGCCGGTGCCGCATAACCTGCTACGGGTGCTGCGCTTAGAACCGCCGCCGCTGTCAATGTAACAGCCATCCATTGCGAAACCTTTCTTTTCAATTGCGTATTGCCTTTTTTGTTTCTTTTAATCATTTGAATTTTTCACTCCCACTTCAATAATTTAACCTACTAAAGTCCAGTATATATGGGTCCAATGACGGGAAAATGACAAACATCGACAGAAAAAAAAGAATTCCGCATGAGCGAAACTCTTTTTCTTTACAAATTTTTTATGAATTTAGTCCCGACAACAACTGAAAGTATAAGTCCGAAGCCTCAGATGAAGGTTTTATGCCAATTTCTCTATGTAGAACCTCCACAAATTGGGCATAATTTTTCACGATTGCCTCTTTATTGTCTTGCAACGCCCACGCCTTCATCAGCAGCATGAATGATTCTTCATCTATTTCGTTTTGTGTCATTAGCTTTAACAATAATCGAATCGACGTGTTGATTTCTCCCACTTGCATCAGCGCAATGGATAGCCGCTGAGTAAAAGCGTTGTACATCAGCGTTAACCGCTCCACCTCATTCCATGCCCATGGAAAGGCACGTTCTCCGAACAAATGACCGGTGTATTGCTGCTCCAGCTCAATAGCCTGCTGAATATTGGATTCATTAATAATTGCCAGCCGCCTGCAGCCTTCTTCAAAGCTTAAGAAATCAACATGAACCTGACTAAGGCTGAAAGCATAATGGTTGCTCTCGGAATGCAGGTTTTCCTTCAAGCCGTAAGCCTCCAAAACTTTTCGAAGCTGATAAACTGTCGTATTCAAATAGGTTTCTGCGTTTTTTTGGGCCATGCCGCCGAACAAATCTTCAATGATTTTGGACCGGGACACCAGCCTGCCTTTATGTAATAGCAAATAACCCATAAGCTCCGCGCTTTTGCTCGATTTCCATTTGACCCTAACGCCATTGGCGCTCTTAATATCAATGCCGCCCAAACAGAGCAGAGTGGCCACCTCTTCATCCGGTTTCCGAATCGACTGTAATAAACGCTCCGAACGTTTCTCTGCGAGCGCTTTTTGAACCGTTTTTTGCAGCCTCTCCTGCACAACGGGCTTTACAATATAATCAAATGCGTCCACATCGAAGGCAAATACAGCATATTCCTTATGTGATGTGATGAATACGATTTTCGTTTGTCGTCCACTCTCCCGTACTCGCTCCGCGAACTCCATTCCGTTCTCCCTCGGCATACTGATATCCAAAAATACCAAATCTACTTCATAGAGGTTGAGGTAAGAGAAAGCAGATTCCGTTTCTCGGAATACACCGACGATCTCCACCTCCGCAATTTTGCCGAGCATTCGTTTCATGATTAAGTGCATCGCCTTCTCGTCATCAATGAGCAAGACTTTCATGGTACTCCCCCTTTATGCCAGGTAGCGGCTTGGTAGATTCAGATGGAGGAATAGGAATGGTGAAATAAAAGGTGCTTCCCTGCGACGGCTTGCTTTCAAACCAAATTTCCCCGCCATTTAACTGAACGAATTCCTTGCATAAGGTGAGCCCGAGCCCTACGCCGCGCTCTCCAGCCGTTCCTGCCAATGAGCTCGGATAAGCTTCTTGCAGAAGCGTATCGGCTTGGTCATTGGGTATGCCTAAGCCTGTGTCATTGACGGATACCATTACTTTATTGCTGCTGATTTCCGCTTTTATGCGAATACTCCCATCGAAGTCTGTGAATTTAATCGCATTGGATAGCAAATTACGAATAATAAGATCGAGCATTTCCTTGTCCGCATAGACAAATACGCCTTTCGGTATGTCTGTATAGAGGTGAATCCGCTTCGCCTCGCTCCTAACGCTAAGCAAACGCATATTGCTCTGAATCGCATGCAGCAGGTCCCGCTCCACAGGACGGAATACCATGCCTCCTCTTTGGCTTCGAAACCAATCAAGCAGGCTTTCCACAAGGTCAAAGGTGTTCTTGATTTGCTGGCCCATTTCATTCAGCAGCTCATCGTGACTTTCTCCGTGGTCGTGCATTTCCTCTTCCATTAACTCCATGAGGTTAATGAGTACGGCTAGCGGATCACGTATATCATGGGCGACAACGTTGAACATCTTATCTTTGAACGTATTCAGCTCGCTAAGCTGTCTGGCATTCTCAAGCAGCATCTGCTCCGACCGCACGGATTCCGTCACATCGCTTAGCAGAATCATTTTGCCAACAGGCTTCCTGCGGCTATTGTGGACATATGACATATGAATATTAAAAAACAGCTTATCCAAGTTCCCGGAAATCTGCATTTGGTTTGCATGAAAAGGCTGATGGACTACCCTCTCAAGCAATACGGGATATTCCGAAAAAATGGCTGCAGCCGGCTGCCCAATCTTTTTTTTGCTCAAGCTTTGGATTGTTTCAGCTGCGGATTCGTTAAAGCTCATTAGGCTGTTATCCATATCGAGGACGATAACGGCATCCTGCATGGATTCGAACATTTTCTGATGCGCGAGCGGCGCCAGCCTGAGCATATTGAATTGATAGATTCCCCACATATAGAAAATACCCGAGATGACAAAGCCAAATGGGGAAATGTCAATTGGCATGTACACTATACCGCTTACATAAATCAGAGCAAATCCAAAAGGCCCCCAAGACCCAATAATCATTAATGCGACTTGTTTTTTTATGCGCGGCGTTTCTTTCAGGAACATTCGGACCAGCATGACCGTGCCAATAACAAAGAAAACGTAAGAATAATAGACATGCATATAGTATAGAGGTCCCTTTTCCAACACGAGCACCGGGAATCCTTCTGAATAATCGAGTGTCATACTTTTATAGAATAGATGATGTAATTCATTCGTGTGGTGGGCAATAAACGTAAGCATTGGGACGGACATAAGCGCGGCCACGACCCGTTTGTTAACGAGCGCTTGGCGCCCCGTGTACTGGAGAACCATTATGAACCAAAAGAGTGTGCCGAAGGGTATGCCCATGTATTCCAATCTAAGCCAGAAACGAATGTGATCGAGCGAGGTACTTACAATCTCAAAAGCATATCCGAACGTGTAAAAGACGCCCGTAAGCATTCCCAAACCATAGCTCACGGAAATGGGAAGATCCCTTCTTTTCCAGCAAAGGTAGCAAATGATTATAGCACAGCAGGCCGCTGCCATCAGAAAGACCGATAAATATATATTGTAGCTCATAAAGGGCTATCCCCCACGCTGGATATGGTCTTCTATTAAAACGGAAATATTATTCATTTAAGTATATCACTTTTGAATGACGTAAAAATGACAAACTTCGACAAGATTTGCAAGCAAGGTTTGAAAAGAGTGCCTTATGTGTGAGACAATCATTTCGTTCCCTACATATTTCAACCCAAGTACCGAGGAGGAGTTTCATAATGAGAACAATAAAGCTTGGAACAAGCACGCTAGACGTGCCAGTCGTTGCGGTAGGCTGCATGCGGATCAATTCACTCGATAAAACCGAGGCCGAGCGTTTTGTCCAAACGGCACTTGAAGAAGGAGCTAATTTCTTCGAGCATGCCGATATTTACGGCGGCGGCACATGCGAGGAAATTTTTGCGGAAGCGGTCCATATGAGTGCAAGCGTACGTGAAAACCTGATTTTGCAATCCAAGTGCGGCATCCGTCCAGGAATGTTCGATTTCTCCAAAGAGCATATTTTGAATTCTGTAGATGGCATTCTAAAACGATTGAACACGGAGTATTTGGATGTTCTTCTGCTCCACCGTCCGGATACATTGGTTGAGCCAGAGGAGGTAGCGGAAGCCTTCGATCGATTGGAGAGCTCAGGCAAAGTACGTCACTTCGGTGTATCCAACCAAAACCCGATGCAAATCCAGCTTCTCAAAAAATCGGTCAAACAGCCGCTTGTCGCCAACCAGCTTCAACTGAGCATTACCAACACAACCATGATTTCTGCCGGGTTTAACGTGAATATGGAGAATGAGCCAGCCGTGAACCGCGATGGCAGCATATTAGATTACTGCAGATTGAACGATATGACGATTCAGCCATGGTCGCCGTTCCAATATGGCTTCTTCGAAGGTGTTTTCTTAGGCAATGAGAAATTTCCGGAGTTAAATGCAAAAATCGATGAGGTTGCAGCCAAATATGAGGTGAGCAATACGACGATTGCCGTTGCTTGGCTTCTGCGCCATCCTGCTCGCATGCAGCCGGTCATTGGCACAATGAATATAGAGCGGTTGAAGGACTGCTGCAAAGCTAGCGAGATCTACCTAACCCGCGAGGAATGGTATGGTATTTATCGCGCAGCCGGCAACGTGCTGCCATAATGCCCTTCACGTTAAAACAGCCTCCTGTCCACGCGGACAGGAGGCTGTTTTGGTTTAATTTATTGGTGCTGGCACTGTCGAAGCATGGGATGCCTCGATCGGTGCCTTCCCTTTTTTGAACCCTGAAGCAAGCAGCAGTAAGAGAAACGCTCCGCCGATGCTCCACACAATCGCTGCATTCGATGCAGCCGCCTTCAACCCGCTAAAGTACATGACCTCTCTCAGGCCATCCGCAACGAATCGAAGCGGTGTCCAAGAGTAGATCCAATCCCGCGTCGTTTGGGTTAGGAATTCAGGCGCAGCGTTCAGGATCGGCATCGAGAAGAACATCAGCAGCACCATGATCGCCATCGCGGGGAATCCAATCCAATTGAGCAATGCAGACTGAATCAAGAAATACATCGATCCAGCCAGCCACAGAAACAACCAGGTTTCCGACGCGTGAGCCAGCTCCATCCCGTACCACGAAGATGCCATCCATATAAGGAAGCCAGAAGCTGCTCCAATTATAATGACGCCCATACCGAGCTGTGCCAGAATGCTCACCCAGCTATTCGCCCCAGCCTTCCTCGCGTTCCCTCTAGCGAGGAACAAGATTACGGCTGCAATCAGGCTGCCCATCCACATAATCTGCGTCAATAAGCCAGGCGCACTTCCTGAGGCATTGTTCGCTCCGACGGCGTGAACAGCCTCTTCTTGTACCTGAATAGGGGATAACAAAGCCTGAGCAACAGTAACCGGCAATTGCTCTGTCTGGTTACCTATTTGTGATAGCATCGTCTTCGCAAGCTCTGCATTGACCATCCGCATAGCTTGGCCCAGCCCTTGCTTCACGGCAGTAGACGCCTGAGTATTGAGCCCGTCATTGCTTATAATGCTTACAGATGCTTGAGCTGGCTGTGCGCTCATTAGCGATGAGACATTGGCGCTTAGATCGGCAGGCAGCACTAACGCACCATAATATTTTCCTTCGTCTAGAGCTCCGCGTGCAGCTTCTTCTGATTCAATCATAGTAAACGTAAACGGCATCTGCTCGTTAGTAAGTAGCACCTGCTTTATCATTTCTCCCACAGCGACCGCTTCACCATTCGCTGTCTGAACAGGCTGATCAGCAACGATTAGCGCTACAGGCAAATGCTGAGGCTTCATGCCAAGCACAGAACCCATCATTGCCGCGCCGAATACAATCAGTACGACAAAAACGCCAACAAACCCAATCCAAGTTATTTTTTGCTTAAATAATGCCATCCTATACATTCACTCCTCTATTTTAATGGACATTCTGTTG
Source organism: Paenibacillus sp. 2TAB23 (assembly GCF_052115165.1). Taxonomy (NCBI): domain Bacteria; kingdom Bacillati; phylum Bacillota; class Bacilli; order Caryophanales; family Paenibacillaceae; genus Paenibacillus; species Paenibacillus sp. 2TAB23. The sequence continues at coordinate 112,280 of NZ_JBFRGD010000005.1, read as the reverse complement.
ATTAAAGGTCACAATGCTTATTATAATAAGCAGCAGTGAAAGTACAATAATCAGTTCTTCCCGTACTGTTTATTACTCAGCAGTTCAAGGATAGAGTGTTGATTTTCTCATAAAATAGTGACGAAGAGGTGACAGGATTAGATGAGCAATCAGTTGGATAAGCGCCAGGTCCGCACGAAGCGCCTGCTTTATGAAGCACTAATGGGCTTAATTGAGGAAAAAGGCGCTGATCACGTAACGGTTACGGATATCGCGAACCGCGCCGAAATAAACCGCGGCACTTTCTACCTCCATTACCGTGATGTGCCCGATATGCTGGAACAGTTGAAGGAACATGTATTTGATAAAGTAAGGAGCCGGATTACACAGCTGAACTTTCAAGATGCCATTCACTATATGGACAGAAACGAAGTATACCCTGTGAGTGTTCAACTGTTCGAGGAGATCGCCGAGCATGCCGATTTTCTCAAGACGATGTTTGGTCCCAAGGGCGATCTTGCCTATGCGATACGATTCCGGGAGCTGTTCGCAAGCCATATCTATGCCAAAACACAGCAGCTCGGCGGTACGAGTCCTACTGCTATTCCCCCAGATTATATCGTCGCTTATGTGACATCTGCCAACTTTGGCCTAATCATGCATTGGCTTGAGACTGGCCTTAATCGAACTCCGAGCGAAATCAGCTCCTATATGGCGCGAATCATTAAATTGGGCCCGATGCTGGCTTTTGGCTTGCATGGGTTGCCAAATGTGGATCATACCCTTAACAGGGAACGGTAGTGAAGATCATGCTTTAAAGGATTACGCCAAGCGTAAACGGCTGTCGCCGTCCTCTTCGGCAGAAGCAGTCGTTTCGAGGAGATGTATAAGCATATATATATATGTGAATACATATAGATACTTATGTATAAAAAAAGGTTGGGTTGAATGCTTATCGCATTCTTCCCAACCTTTTTGCATGTATATGGATTACGCTTTGTTTGAAGAACCAAACTCACGAATTTTGCCTTGAACGGTTGCTTTGATTGCATCGCGGCCTGGGGACAAGAATTTGCGCGGATCGTAAACTTCGGAGTCGGAAGTTAAGATTTCACGAGCAACTTTTGTAAACGCGATTTGGTTTTCTGTGTTTACGTTGATTTTTGCAGTTCCCAGCGAGATGGATTTCTTAATGTCTGCAGTTGGGATTCCTGTACCGCCGTGCAATACCAATGGAAGCTTGATCGTTTGGCAGATCTCTTCCATCTCTTTGAAGCCTAGGTTTGGTTCGCCTTTGTAAGGACCGTGTACAGAACCTAGTGCAGGAGCTAGGCAATCGATGCCTGTAAGCTCAACCAATTGTTTACATTCTTGAGGATCAGCGTAGATAACGCCATCAGCGATAACGTCGTCTTCTTGTCCGCCAACAGTACCAAGCTCAGCTTCAACCGAAACGCCGCGCTCGTGAGCGTAAGCAACCACTTGTTTTGTCGTTTTTACGTTCTCGTCGAATGGCGAGTGCGAAGCATCTATCATAACGGAAGTGAATCCAGCATCGATCGCTTCTTTACATTTCTCGAAGCTTGAACCATGGTCCAAGTGGATCGCAACAGGAACAGTGATCTTCATTTCTTCGATTAGGGATTTCACGATTGCAGTTACAACTGTGAAGCCGCCCATGTAACGAGCTGCACCTTCGGAAACGCCAAGAATAACAGGGGATTGCTCGGCTTGAGCAGCACCTAGAATCGCTTGTGTCCACTCTAGGTTATTGATGTTGAATTGACCAACTGCGTAACCTTCTTTTAAACCTTTGTTCAACATTTCTTTCATTGATTCCAAAGCCATGATAAATCCTCCTTCAAAATAATTGCAATTTAGTAACTCGACCTTTCAATCATACCCAATTCATCCGCAGTTTAAAAATGCGTCCGCAAACTGCGGTGATACTGGCACGAACGGAATCGGCTTTCCCACGTTCACGTTCTACTTGTCAGTCTACATGTTATCACAAATTTCGTTATAAGACTACCTATAGGCACTGTGCTGCAGGTTTCGAACGACTCCGATTTAACGAAAAACTGCAGCGGTTAGCTGCAGTCTCCGATTGAGAAAGATATGTTTTATTGCAAAAGCTCGTTAATCGCTGCTGAAGTTCGCAATGAACGAATAATAAGCGCCAGTGCCTCAGCACGTGTTGCCTTATTCTCTGGAGCGAATTGATTCGTGCTCACCCCATTAATCATACCTGCACCTGCTGCTTCCTCGATAGCTGCTTTTGCCCAGTATTCGTCCGAGATATCCGAGAATTCTGCAGGGGCATCGTTCTGGCTCAATGCTTTCAAGTTCACAATTCGAGAAATAACAGTCAGCATCTCCGCACGCGTAATTTCATGGTTTGGCTTGAAAGTACCATCTTCATAGCCGTTGATGATGCCGCTCGAAGCCAAGCTTTCGATGTAGGTGCTTGACCAATTCTGTGAATCCAGGTCGCTAAATGACGTGCCTGTGGAAGCCTTGCTCAAACCAAATGCCCTTACGATCATCACGCTGAACTCTGCTCGAGTTACCGATGCGTTTGGCTTGAAGCCACCGTCTTGGAAACCTTCAATGATCTGAAGCCGTGATGCAATACCGATATCCTTGAATGCCCAATGAGAAGCCGTATCCGTAAAAGCAACCGGTTCAGAGGCTGTCCACTTTTGTTTCAGCTCAGCTGTCAGTTTGTCGACATCGATGGCCGCAGCCGACAAGAAAGGGTTGGATGCCGCTGGCGCAGGCGTAGGTGCAGTCGTCGGACTTGGTGTTGCCGGCGATGGTGTTGCTGGTGTTGGTGTCTCTGGCGCGGATGCCCTTGTGACAGCCACTTTATAAACTTGATTGCTGCCGTCCTCGGCTGTAACGACGACGCTAATATCATTTAAACCTACTTGCAAGGCAATCGGATTGCTTACTGGTGTTTCATCTCGTTTGTAAGCAACAGCAGCGAAGCTATCATCTGGCGTGTAAGTCGCCGTTGTTACAGATACCTCATGAGGTGCCTGCCCCGTATACGAGAGAACTTGACCGCTAAAAGCTTGATCTAATACGACCCCGCTTAAACGAAGCTCGCTTAGGGTAGCTACATAGCTGAAGGTATCGCCTATCACGCGAAGGTCAAACGATTTATTGATAACAAGACCATAACCGGATATCGTTGCTGTCATCGTGACGTCTGAGAATCCGGTGCTCGTTTTAGGCTTATGAATAATCCCAGCCTCAGTCATGACATCTGGATTGCTGCTTGCCCACGAGATGCTAATTTTCTGGTCATTAGATGGTGGCAAACTAATATTTTGTGTTATATTCTGTTCGGTATCACCTTCAGCCAATCCAATTGACAATGCTGAAAAAGCTCTATTAATATTGGAATCGTATATTAATTTCGAGCCCGAGTACAAGGAAATGGGCAGCTCTGAGACTTTATCAGCAGTTGTCTTGATTTTAAAAGTAACCTCCCCTTCTTCTGTATAAGAGGAAAAACCCGTTTTTACTTCAGTTTCGCCAGATCCAGTATTAAAAAAAATCACATCTGAATTAGTCGAATGAGCAAATACTTCGGTATAGTCATCTACCGATTTGCCGCTCGCCTCATAAACTGAATAGGTCACACTTACAAACTCAGAATTGGAATCCGCTACAGGATCGGGCTGTTGAACGACATAACCAACCGGTGACAATGGTTTAGAATAGGTAATGTTTGTAACCGTAACAGAATTAAGCCCATAAGACAAAGATGGTACCCAGCTTACATTACCATCGCTGACATAGCCGCCTACGATCGTTTTTTCCTCATCTGTCTCGACTATTGTTGGTGAAGGATCGTTAGAATTAATCTCCACAAGCTTTACTGATTTATCTGAATATCTAACATACATCTGATCGGATCCTTCTAGAGCTTCTCCTAGGCCGAAATAAATGGTGATTGAGCTTGTATTGGTTACGCACCCGCTTAATAGTAGCAAAATCACTGCAGGGATAAATAAAGAACGACCTATCGAAAAACGTTTCATTACATATTCACTCCTAAATAATAGTTTAATCCGATGTATGAACCATCTATCTAAGCATATAACATCCCAATGACGGGAAAATGACAAACTTCGACAAAATCACTAAAGCATATGAATCAATAAAAAAGAGGAGAAGCTCGGTGGCTTCCCCTCTATTCCTACTCGTTCAAGCGATTTATTTTCACAGGTTCAACGAGTACTTGGCGTGCATAAGCAAAAAATCCGGTGAAGTGCTCCGACTGGTTATGCATGTCAATCGCTTGCTCATCCTGCCACTCCTCCAGCATAACGAACTTGCCCGGTGTAGACACATTCTCGAACAACTGGTAGCTGATATTGCCTTCCTCAGCTTGCGTCGCGGACAGCAGTGCCATCGATTTAGCAAGAAACGCCTCACGCTCTTCTGCCGCCACAGTCATTTGTACTTGTAAAATGATCATATAAAGCCCCCTAATTATTTGGTATCGAATTTTTGCTGCTCCAGCATCTTTCTCACTTCCGGATAATAGATCCGGTTGTACAAGGAAGACACGGCTTGCGACCAGCCTCTGGACTCCTTCCCGTCCGTGCGTTTCAGCATGTAGGCAGAAACCTCTTCGTCATATTGCTTAATCATGCCTTCCAGCTCCGTGTTGTACTTCTCCTTATGCCAAACGGCCGCTTGCGGCAGCCGATGCTTCTTCTCGGAAGCTCCTGCCGGGTGACCGACCACTAGACCGCTAACGGGGAATACGTAATCAGGCAGCCCCAGCAGCTTAATCAGTTCAATCGGCTGTCTTCTCGCGCCGCCAATTGGCACGATACCGAGACCTAACGATTCAGCAACGGCAATTGCATTGCCCATGGCAATTCCTGCATCGGTAGATCCTACAATGATGGACTCTACCCCATCCGTCACGACCAGCTCTTCACCGTTCAGCTCGGCTGCAATTTTGGCACGGTAGAAATCTGCGCAAAACAGCAAGAAAACAGGTGCCTGAGCAATCCACGGGTTGCCTCCAGAAAGCTCTGCAATTCGCGCTTTCGTCTCTGGATCCTGTACGCTGATGACCGTTACTTGCTGTCCATTAATGGATGATGGCGCAGCCTGTACGGCTTCAATAATCATTGTCAAATGCTCTTCGCTCACGGGTTCATTCGTATAGCTTCTAATTGATCGGTGGTTTGTCACGGTATCATATACTTTATTCATTATAGATCGCTCCTTCATTTATCATTTATTCAAACCTATATTTCCCACTCATTCAAAACGAGTCCTCACTTCACGCAACTAATGAATTATTACATAATTGATATTTGCAACTATTAGTGAGAGAAAACCTTCTTACTGGGAAGAAGGCTGTTTCTTGAATGGGGTATTGTTCAGTGCCTGGTTCATCAAACGTAATGTTTCGAAAACTTGTTCATGCTTCTCAGCCGGAATACTTGCAAATACATCCCCCAAATATAGCTCCATTGATTCTGTTATATGCAGCTGCTTCTTCTCGCCATCAGAGGTCAGCGACAGCACAACATAACGACGGTCATTCGGATCAGGCAGCCTATTAATCAAATTAAGCTCTACAAGCTGTTGTACTTGCCTGCTAAGAGAGCTTGTATCCGTCATAAGCAACTGCGCAAGATCATTAAGCGAGATGTTTGGCCGCTTGCCCAGCTCGTATAAAATATGGCTCTGGATAACGGAGACGCCGCAGCCTTGCGCGCCATCCTTCTGCAGCATACCGAAAACCCTAACCAGCAGTTGAAAAGTTTCCCGTACATTTACGTAGGGAGAAATCTTAGTCATTGTTATCACCTGAATAAATTGTATCACACAATAGTTTAACTTTGCAGCTATTGTAATATTCAACAACAGACGATTATATTAAGCATGGACCGGATCACTTAATTTTTTAAGTGCTAATGACAGATCCTGAACCCCACCTCCGCCATTAACCGTAAACGTAACGTCTACCGTATGCGGTTTACCTGAGTTGTCTCGATAGCTTATAATACGATACTGTCCAGCAGATGCATACAGATTAAATGTCGATTCGCTTACACTAACATACGAAAGAGAAGCATTTTGGGAATTATACACCATAAGTAATCCACCATCTATGGAGATCGAATCACTGGTTAACTTAGCACTTACATTTAGCTCAGGCAGCTTGAACGTAGTAGGCGTGGTGGTCGTTCCTTGAATCGTGAAAGAACTATTTTGTTGTAAAATATAGGTCGTACCGTAAAACATCAAATCCATGATTTGATATCTCCCGCTTGGCACGTCTATATTTGCTTGTCCATTGGTCCAGCTAACATAAGTAGACAACTCATTGGGCGCGTCCAGGGAGCGAATGTTCATGTTGCCTTCATCGATTTGGCGTCCCTTGGCGTCCGTTATGATGATCGAAGGTAATTCAACGCGCACATCCTGAATGATCAACCAGCGATTAATATTTTTTTGAAGACTTAATTCGTAAGGTGTCGTACCGTACTGATTTACTTTATAGGGATCAGCGCCGGCCCTGAGTAGCGATTGTATGATACTATAATTTTGGGACTGAACTGCTTTATAAAGGGAATTGTCCAGGCCTGGATCTGCTCCATGCTTCAGCAGCGTATTGACGATAGCAGGAGATGGATTCAAGTTTTTATAGGTGCCGTTCCCCGAACCAACTGAAATTGAGCCAGAGGCTGACTCGAGTAATGTCCCTAAATGATCCCGTTTATTCGGGTCCAAGCCCGCCGATAGTAAAATATCAAGCAATTCGACATTCTGAAGTGAAATGACGTTAAATCCAATATATTGGTCATTACCTTTCATTTGAAATCCACCCTCTATTAAAGCACGGGCAGCCGCCGTTCTATTATAAGTAACTGCATAATCCATTGGGGTGCTGTTAAAATATTCATCCAATAACTTACCACTAGGATTGGCGCCTCGCTTAATCAAGCTAGTAACGGCTGCGGCATCCCCTTTTCTTACCGCTTCAAATAGGCTGCGCTGCAAAGCCTTTCTAGCTGCTTCGGTTAATCCAAAGACTAGCTGGTTTGCCTTTTCATCGTTAGTTGCTTCTTTGCCGATTACAATTCCAACAAACCTTGCAGGTACAAAAACCCGCCCTTCCCTGACGATGGGAGCCTGCGTTAAACGAAGCTCACGGCTTCCAATATAAATCGTTGTTTGATCTACGTTCGCTTTGTAAGTAATATCCTTGTACTTCACCGTAATTTGCTTCTTATCGAAGTTCGAATTAATCTTCAGGGCATCAAATATTCCCTTTGCATGCAACATCGTACTTCCATTAACGACTATGGGTTTAACGGCAAGCTTGATTTCAGTACCATCAACAACAATTCTCGTTGCTGGCTTTTGTGCGGCCTCAACGAATGATTCTAACTTCAAAAACGAAAAAGAAAAAAGAATTGCGGTTAAAATTAAAATACTCTTTGTTACTCTCATCAAGAAAAGCTCCTTATTTTATCAATTTTTACCATTGTATCATTTTGGAAATGTATAGCTATTCATTTTTAGTTGCTTAGTAAATAAAAAACGGCAAGGATACTGCCTCTTTTTGTCGAATACCTAGATTTGGAAGGATTCAATTTGATCATCATAACTTCTGCAGGAGGCGAGTATCAGTATGGCTTTCACGATAAATAATCTAACGGACAACAGCAATGTTGTCATCAAGGAACAGCTCGGAGGATTTACCGTCATTGAGTATAAAGAGGATTTGAGCAACACGACCATGTTAGAGGCACAATCAAACTTTTTTATGAGCAAAAGCAATATGCGCAACAAGCAGCTCATGATTGAGATCAAAAATAGCGAGGTCATGCTGAGCGCCGGGGCTATGCAATATATGCTTGGCAATATTGAGATGACTTCTGGCGTAAAAGGCGTCGGCGGCCTCATGAGAAATCTAGTGTCCAGTGCAGTAACGGGTACGAGCGCCGTCAAGCCTCTATATAAAGGCACCGGCACCATTTTGCTGGAAACGACCTACAAATACCTGTGGTTAATTGATGTTGACAACGACCATATCGTCATCGACGACGGCATGTTCTTGGCATGTGAGACAACTCTTGAGATCGGAGTATCTGCACGCAAGAGCCTCTCTTCAGCCGCGCTGGGGGGAGAAGGCCTGTTCAATCTTAGCGCCAAAGGAAAGGGAATTCTAGCGCTCGAAGCGCCTATTCCATCCGAAGAGGCTGTCGTCATCGAATTGCAGAACGACGTGCTGAAGGTTGACGGGAACTTTGCGCTTATGTGGTCGAATTCCTTGGACTTCACCGTTGAGAAATCGGGTAAGACTCGGATGGGCTCCGCGGCTTCCGGAGAAGGACTCGTCAACGTATACCGGGGAACGGGCATGGTATGGCTCGCACCGCTTATGCAATATGGGAACGGCCTGATACCTAAAAACACACCATAATCGAAATGATAAAAGAAGGTGCCCCAAAAGCCTACGGCTATCCGGACACCTTCTTTTGCATGATAGACAACAGCAGCTTGCTGCCAAAACCTTGTATATTCGCTAATTACTCATATTGTTCGTATAGCCGCTGAATGACCGGTGAAGGCTTCAAGCCAAGCTCTTGAAACAGAGATTGTGAATAGTGCTCATAATATTGATGAAGCGACTGTCGATCTCCCATAGCTCCATATATGCTCAGCAGCAATATCGTTGTCTCTTCTTCGAATTCATTGCGTGATACCATTCGCCTTGCAATATGCGCTGCCTCTCTATAACGCTTCTGATTCAAGAGCCAGCTTGCTAGACGCTTGGCAAAGGAATCATAAACAATCGATAAACGCTCACGCTCTAAAGATGCCCACTCAAAGGATTTATCCTCAAACAGCTCGCCCGCAAAATGTTTTTCCAGCTCTATGGCCATCGCTTCATTCGCAATATTAATGTCGGATATTTCCGTCACAGCCCGTTCAAATTGAATAAAATCAACATCTGCATGCTCCAAGAGAACACGGTATTGTTCCTGAGCGGATACCACGATTTCCTTAAAGCCGTGAAGCGATAACACCTTTCTGAGCTGATAGACTGCCGTATTTAAATAAACCTCTGCATTCTTAAGAGGCATCTCCGGAAAAATGTCCTCTAAAATTCTAGTTTTCGTTACACTTTTGCCTTGATTAACAAGCAAATAGGCGAATAGCTCCATGCTTTTTTTCGAAATCCATTTCAACGTACCCGCTTGCTCGCTGCTGACCTCAAAACAACCAAGCCCCCTGATTATTAGTCGGTTAGCAGGAAGGGCGTTCTCCGTATCCAAATCCATATCCAAAGAAATGCTGCGTTTATTAGCCGCCCTTGTAATCGTTTGAGTCAGACGATTTCTCGAAATGGGCTTAACCATATAATCCAATGGATAAACGTCATAAGCTTCAAACGCATAATCCGCATGAGAGGTTACGAACACGATGTCGAGATCCGTACAAATGGCACGCAGGCTGCGAGCAAGCTCCAAACCGTTATCCTCTGCGATTTGTATATCCAGGAAAGCAAGATCCACGTCCGTTTCCCGTACAAATTCCAGCGCCTCTGACGCCGTCTGGAATCCTCCAACAAGCTCCACAACTTCAACATTTGAGAGCAATCTTTTCATAGCCAGCAGCATAGCAGGCTCATCGTCAACAATGAGAACCTTCATTATCCGCCCCCACCTCTAATCGTGAAGTGAAATACGCTTCCTTTTCCCGCCTTGCTTTCCACCCATATTCGCCCGCCGCTTCGTTCTACGAATTGCCGACTAACGAGCAGTCCAAGCCCTGTGCCCTTTTCACCTGAGGTACCGGTTAATGAATGAAGCTGCTTCTCTGCAAATAATTGGCGGACCTGCTCTTCATCCATACCTACCCCATTATCTCTTACAGAAACAACCACCATATCGCCCGATATCTCTGCGAGGATTTGAATGAACCCTCCTATTTCAGTGAACTTAATAGCATTGGATAACAAATTTCGGATAACTAACCCAAGTGCTTCCCGATCGGCGAAAACAAGCTTTTCTACGGCAACGGCATTATGCATACGTATATGCTTGGCCTCGTATCTAATGTGCAGCATATGACAGCAATCCTCGACAACCTCATGCAATTGTAGTATTTGTGGGCGAAGTACCATATCTTCCCGCTGGCTGCGAAACCATTCCAACAGATTATTTGTCATTCCAAGTGTTTGCCGAATCTGATCGCCCAACGTCTCAACGATTTCGCGTTGGTCCTTATCGAAACGGTCTCTGTCCTCTTCCAGCAGCTCAATAAGTTGGTACTGCAGGGCGAGCGGACTGCGAATATCGTGAGATACGATCGTAAATAGCTGATCCTTCATTTGATTTAATTGTGCAATCTGTTCGAGATGCCGCTGCTTCTCCGTAATATCGACAATAAGCGATATGCTTCCCTGCCCTTGACGGTGCAGTATATGTAACGGGTATACGTTTACACTGTATATTTTTCTTGCCCCATTCAGCCAGACATCGATCTCAACATTGCCCTGCTGCATAGACTTGCATAGCTTATGCCATTCCGGCCAAGCCGACAATAAATCGGCTATGTTTCTACCAAAAACAGCTGTGTAGCCCATCTCCGCAAACCAGTCTATTGCTCTTTTATTGCTGTCGATGATTTTTCCCGATGCGTTTGCTGTAACAATACTCTCTTGGAGTGTGTCGAGCACGATGCTTCTCGCAATCGGAACGGTAGAGAAGAACTTGATCCGAAGCATAATCACCAGCATCAAAGTACCTGTAAACCCGCAGAAAACGGTCAGTGAGAGCAACCAAGAGGACCATTCCGGATTTACAAATCTCAAAATTTCAAGCACAAACGGCAATGTGGACAGAAGGAGCACCCACATCCCCGGCTTGCGGAAATCATTACGAATGCTCCGTATATACTGAAATAGAAAATAAATGCATAGAACCACCAAGCTGTAACAAATCATAGTAAACGTTTTGGAATAAATGGTTTTCGTTGTGACTAAGCTGCCGTTGTAGAGCTCAATCGATTGAAAGATTACATGAAGCTGTGGATCGAACCATACAAGCAACGACCAGAGTGAAAATATAGCGAACAGTAACGTTTTCCACAGCGGCTTTAACAGCTTGTTACGTCCTACTAACTGATAAACGAATAGCACCGCGAAAGGTACCATTATGTTAAGTGCCGTATGCTGCGCATTGCGGAAAAGCAGCTTTTCCAGCAATAAATCGCTGTTCTTTTCCAAGATGATACTGCTGGAGTAAACAATCCTGCACACGATCAAGCCAACGAGGTAGTAAACGCCGCGCTCTCTTCTAAACCCATAAACATAGATTAGAATAATGCCCATCATAATCAATGATGCAATCATAATTACGAATTCAACGGTGGAGCTCATGCTGAAAATCTCCTGTTTCTGGAATAGTATGTTTTTTTCATGAATAATGGCCTTAACACTAGTATACGATACCATTGGGTGCAGAATATCATATTTTAGCAGTCAACAGTAAATTTATTGTCCGAAATTGTCAAAAATAATAACATTTTGACTGCTTTCGTCTTGAATGGCGCACTAATTCCTATCCTATTTAACTTATATCTACCCAATAAGAAAAGCAGGCGCCTAGGCACCTGCATTTTCGTATACGGATTTAATATTCGACCTTTATCGGTTTCTCAAATCCATGATAATATGACTAACAAAGATAAGAATCATCTACCTGCAATATTAACGAAAGACTATAAAAAATTTTAATTTCACATATATTACTCAAACATTTAAAAGAACCTAGCCTTCATCTGAATACATGTATACAAAGATACGGCAGAGGCTTATCACTCAGCCTCTGCCGTATCTTTCGTGGTATTTTCGATTAAAGCTTTAGACCAAGCTCAAGCGTTACGTTTAGCAAACGAAGAATCATGGCAACAGCCTGCTCTCTTGTAGCAGCTGCATTAGGATTAAACGTATCATTGCCTACTCCGCTGACAATGCCTGCATCCGCGACTGTAAGAATAGCTTCTTGTGCCCAGCTGCCTTGGATATCAGAAAACAATTTTCCATTGCTAGCCTTCCCTGCGTTCAACACCTTAGCAATCATCGTTACCATTTCTGCCCGGGATATCGTTTGATCCGGCTTAAATGAACCATCGGCATACCCTGAGATAATTCCGTTTGATTGTAAGGCTAGAATGGCATCTTCTGCCCAATGTCCTTTGATGTCAGAGAAACTTGCGTCATTTGCAGTTTGCAACCCAAGCGCATTGACGAACATGGCAGCAAATTCTGCGCGAGTTGTCCTTTTTGTAGGATTAAACGTGCCGTCCTCGAATCCTGAAACAATGCCCATTCTGGAAGCAAGGTCAATTGTCGCCGCACTCCAAGAAGCAGCTGGCACATCACTAAATGTTTTGGAAGGTACGGTCTCCGCCTTCGCAATGATGTTCTTGACCGTTTCAACATTAACCTTATTGTTTAATGACACTTTATCCTGCGTACTGCCAGGAGTCGGTGATGGTGTACCATCTGGTGTTGGTGCAGGTGTTGGTGCGACAATAGGTGGAACGACTACCGGAGGCTCAACTACTGGCGGTAAACTAGATGTAGTCACTGCCTTTGTAATACCCGTACTTTCAGTACCTGCTACGTTTACGGATTTGAATACAAACGTATACAATGTGCCTGGTGTAAGGCCTTCTGCGTTATATACGCCTTCCGTTACAGAAGCAACTGACGCGCCGTTCATATACACCTTTACAGCTGATAGGTCTGGATCGGCAGGGATTCCAAATGTAAAATGCACGGCGGTCGTTGTATGTGTCTCTTCCAAGTTTGTAATATTTGCTGGGACAGGCATCGGTAAACGTAATACATGAATGGTATACGTTTTGATAGTACCATCCTCAGCCGTTACTTCTACTTGAATATCATTTGGGCCAAAAACGAGCTGAATTGGATTTGAAATATTCGCTTCATTGACCGCAATTCCGTTTACAGATGCCGCAGCATGGGTATCGGATACGGCAGCCGTAACGGTAATACTCTCAATCGTATTTTGCACAGTCAAGGAATAATCTGTTGTGTTAGCCTCAAACAGAGGGTCTAGATCACCTACTGAAGTGTTCAGCTCTTTCAAAAGATTATCCGATGACAAAGCAGCTCTGTGAACGGTTATCTCATAATGATTAACTATTTTGCCGTCTTGCGCCGTAACGATAACATCAATTGTGTTCTCCCCAACCTTCAAAGCGATCGGATCAGATTGCGAACCTGTTATCGTATCTGGTGTCCCTGGTATGGCTGGCATGGCGGGCATTCCCGGCATTCCTGGCATTCCCGGGAATCCCGGGAATCCCGGAAACCCAGGAGAACCCTGCATAAATGTCTGTTCAACCCCTTCACCGTTCACAGTTACCGTTGCATATCTATCTTGTACGGTAGGCGTGACAGCTATAGATTCAATATCGTTTGACACTTGAACCGTGTAATTAAACTCATTGGATTCAAAAACAGGATCCAGCGTTCCTTCTGTTATCGTTAAACTGGATAATCCTGCATTATTCGATACAGGCGTCACAGAAACGTCTTCACTCGGTTCCGAAGCATGATGGCTCGTATTGATTGCTGCCACCGAGAAGGTGTAATTTGTGCCATTCACCAAATTCATTGCATCGTAGGATGTAATTTCGGCAGATACTTGTTCTGCAAAAAGACCGTTTTTATAAATGATGTAACCTGCAAGATCGATATCTTCATTCGCAGCCCAAGAAAGCTCCGCATGCTGATTGCCTGCTTCCCCTAATAGTCCAGTAGGAATTGCGGGAGGATTGGGGTTAAGCGGTGTGACGGATATGCTATCCGAACGCTCCGAAACAAGCTCCGAGGTATTGACAGCCTCTATTTCAAATTCATACGGCCTAATGGTTGCCAGACCATTAATCTCGTAGGATTCTTCCAGAATAAGCTCCTCATTATACTGCACCCCATCCAAGTAGACATTATATCCTGCAATGTCATTCTCAGTATTGGGTTCCCATGACAGGAGCACCGAATTGTCCTCTGGACTACCCTCTAAGCCATAAGGTTTAGCTGGCGGTTCTTCGTTAACGGATTGTAACCGAACAGATTCACTCTTGCTTGATTCATTACCTGCTTCGTCATAAGCAGATACTGTATAGTCATGTGCTTGTGCATTGCTGAGACCTGTTGCTGTGTAGGAAGTTTCCTCCACATTAGCTAGAAAGCTATTGTCTTTATAAACCTTATAACCTGCTACTCCTTTATTATCCGTGGAAGGGAGCCAGTCAAACGATACTTGACCATTCCCAATATTCGTTTCCGAGATAGCAGGCACCGTGGGAGCGGAAGTATCCATTTCATAGGCTTCAAAGGTAAATACTTTTAATGGATTTTGAGTTGTCACATGTTGTGCCACACAAATGAAAAAGCTGACTACGCCTTTAACATTAATCGTTTGGGTATAGTCGTTGCTGGTTACATATATATCTTTTATGCTGCCGTTTGCTAAATTCAACCTAATCGGAACAGGTGCATAAAACTTATTATAGTCATCCACTTTTATTCTAATGGATCCTATATCAGTTGCACGCGGTAGGTTAAACCCATAGGAATGATAATACTCGCCGAAATCCGATGAGGTCGTATCATTGCCATCGGTAGCGAAGGAAGGATTCGTATACTGATAACTATTTACATAGCTTACAGGGATTCCTGCCAATAAATCCGTCTGTGTAGGTGCGGGTCCGGCTTGCACCTGAGGTATAAGCGAGAATAACAAAGCAAATAGAGTCATACATGCTATGAATTGTCTTACCTTCCTTTTACTTGATAACATTATTTTTGAGCTAACCATTGCACACTCTCCTATTTCAATTATTCATATGACCTGCAAATACTCATCTCATTTGCAGACACCCGAAGTTATAACCAATATAACGCAGCCCAATGACGGGAAAATGACAAAGTTCGACACATTACTTAATTTATGACCGAATCCATTCAATATTGGGTTCATAAAGCTCTTGATACCTATTGATTACATACATTAATTCCTAAGCCCCTCTATTTGTAAATGCAAATAAAGCACCTGTGTAGGTGCCTTCCCCAAATCATTACTCTGAAAATTCTATCCATGTCTCTGATCACTCCGGTAGGCTTATTGCAGACTCGTAGCCGAGCATATCCATCTGCATCCTCCAAGGAGCTTCTTTGACAATTATAAGGGAAGTGACTAATACTTAGTGTAAAGAGTAGCGAACAAAAAAAAGAACATCCCCCCTATGGAAATGTTCTTAGAACATGGAACCCTTTTCGAAGCCTTTATGCGCAGAAAACGATCGTTTCGCCGGACTCATGCTAACGTATGCTGTGTAAAGTCGCTTATTTTTGGGGAACCATATTGTTATAAATGTTCGTTGCATTCACTTTTCCTGTACCAACATCCTCAGTCGTAAATCCGGACACGATATTGCCGACTTTGAATTCTTTTTGCAGCAGCTCTTCAGATGGCTCAGCAGCCGTCGGGCCTCCGATTCCGAGTTCTGTATCTGGCGTTACCGTTACCCACAAGTCGCCAACCTTGAAGCTATTACCGTCTACGCTTACTTCCGTAATCACGCCTTCAATATTGACTGCCGCTTTGCCTGTAGTAGGCGGGTTCACGCTAGCGTCCTTCTGCGGAGCCATGTTGTTGTAGATCACATCTGCAGTGACTTTGCCGGTACTGACATCCTGAGAAGTATAGCCCGATACGATATTGCCGACTTTAAACTCTTTCTGCAACAGCTCTTCGGAGGGCTCAGCAGCCGTTGGTCCTTTAATTCCTAATTCGGTTTCTGGAGTTACGGTTACCCACAAATCGCCTACTTTGAAGCTTTTACCATCTGCGCTTACTTCAGAGATGACACCTTCAATATTAACCGACGCCTTACCTGAAGTCGGAGGCTGCGTTATACCAGCCGTAGGCTGCGGTGTTACATTCGGGGCATTCTGGTTCATGGTGAAGAGACTAACCGACAATACCGCACACGCTGCAATTCCGACAGTCCAACCCGTTAATGCTTTTTTCTTTGCTCTTTCCATTTTAAATCGCTCCTTTTGATTGCTATGATTGGTTTCTCTTGTTTGAGTTGTCTTGTCCATTTCCTGCATTAGCTTCTGGTAGGTTTCCTCTTTGAAATCCTCACTTGTTTTCACACGGGACATTGCGGATTTATAAACAGATTTCTTCATCCTCAAGGCCTCCAATCTTCTCTTTTAAGATTAACCGTCCTCTTGCCAGCCATGTTCCTACCGTTGCAGGCTTAGACTGTAATATAGCTGCAATTTCCTGGATAGAATATCCCTCATAATAGTGCAAATGTATCGGAATGCGGTATTTCTTGTCCAAGGCCAGTACGGCCTGCAAAACATCATTTTCTTCCTTCGGGAGGTAGCTCAAATCTTCGGGAACAGGGTTCCTGCTTTTGAACCATCCGGTTTTAAGCATATTTTTGCTTTTGTTAATTGTCGTTCGAATCAGCCATGCTTTTTCATGTTCGCTATTTTCAAATACAGGGCGCTTCTGCAAATAGGCGAGAAATACTTCCTGTGCCACTTCTTCCGCGTCAGCTATATTTTTCAGGTACGCAAAGGCAATTTTAATCAAGCTTTGTGAATATAAATCCAAGGCCTGCCGCACAGATTCATTGAGCTCTAATGAATTGTACACCTCAGCACCCCCTTTCACTATGAATACAACTGAGAACCCTCATACTTTTCATTACGGAAAATATTTTTTTAGCATACGGCTATTTTCATTAAAATAAACGTTTGGCTGGAAGGAAAACAACCTGATGATCCGTTCCATACGGCTACACGCCCCCTGTCTATCTATAGACGCAAAAAAAGCGCCAAAGACACACAAGTGTCCTTCGGCGCTATATTTATTTTCTGCGATTCCCTATGGGCTCCCTTGTTTGCTAGACAGCTCCCCTCCATGGAATCGGGAAATTGACTTACATGCGTATAACCGATTGTTATTGGATTTCAAGTATCCCAAATTATACTGATCACTGTGCCTTGGCCTATGTTCGAGTTTACTTGGATCCGCCCACCCATTGCATGTACCAGCTCTTTGGCAACAGCCATGCCAAGACCGCTGCCTTCCACTTCGCTATCCGTGTTCGTTCCTCGATAATAACGGTCAAATAACCTGTCCATTGTCTGCTCGTCAATCCCCTGGCCATTATCCCGGAAGTCCATTCGCCATCCCTTTTCCGAGAACTTAACCAGTTCGATGTCTATCCTGGTGCCTGGCGGATTATGTATAAGCCCATTAGCAACAATATTTTCGATGATCCGCTCAAACCATGGCCTGTAAACGGCAGCGAAAATAGGTGCGGACGGTGTCGAACAATGAACCGTTCTATCTTCATATGCCGGATACGATGCGGCCCGCGACACAGATTCGGTTAATAGCATGCCGATGTCTATGGGCTCGAATGAAACAGGCATTTCCCCGCTTCTAAGCCGGTACGTTAGCGCTAAATCATTGATGAGTTTGTCCATATACGCCGTCTTCTCCAATATCGTTGACGCAAACCGGCGCACCTCCTCCTCGGACCAGCTGTATTTCTCAGCCTCCAGCATATGCGCATACCCTTGTATAGAAGCAAGCGGCGTCTTCATATCATGCGTAACGCCTGCGATCCACTCTTCTCTGTTCCGCTGGGTTTGCTCCGCGGCATTGCTCCCTGCAAGAAGCCTTACAGCAAGTGCATGAATGGATTCTATGACTTCTTCAAAGATGCGGTACTTGCGCTTCCAATTTCCCTTGCTGTTTCTGCTTTTCCCGTTGCTATCCTCGGTATAATCGCCTTGCCCCAGCCTTTGTATCCACCCAAGCATATAAAGAATTGGCGTTCCAAACCGGTTAGCGTACCAGAGGGAAAGCAGGATAAACACGATAAATGATGAGAAAAGAAAAGCTGCAATGCCGATGATTATAACCTGGACCTCCGATTGTACAAACGGGGCAAGACCTGCTTGATTTTTGGTTTCGCTCATTGAATATTGAATAACCCAAGTCAGACCAGTCTTACTCTGATATTGCGTATCCATAGCTATGCCGTAATAAACCTGATTATGGGCTCTCATTGCTAATTCCTGCAGCGTATAAGATGTCATAACGTCCGCAGGCTTCTTCCAAGCTGCGATCTCCGTTCCTTCACGGTCAAGGACTTGAACAAAGCCCCCTATTTTATTTAGCAAATCCACCGAGCTGTCTGTAAATACAATCGTACGGTCCACGATATGTCCATCATCAATAATCCGTTGGAGCAAATCCTCTGTTTTGGACCGTGAGCCATAAAGCAACGTATATAAATGCCCATCCTTTTCTTGAATCCACAGCCCTAGCTTATAGGGAAACGGTTCGTTGCCAATCCAGTAATCGATGAGTTGCCCAGGTAAATAACGAGCTGGCAAGTCATTCGGAGTATTAAAGGACTGAAGGACATTCCCCTTCCCATCGAGACTTTGCAGCCAACCCCCATCATCCCGAAGCTGCTGCAGCAGCTTCGGATCTACGATCAGACCTTGCGAGTCAATGCCCGCTTCCGAGATAAGACGCGATAATCCTATTGGGGCAAAATTTCGGCTAACCTCAATATCTTCGAACTCTCCCAGCATCCATATCACAATGGCTGCAGCTAAAAGTACCAGCATTGCGCCAGCGGCTGCCATTTGCAGCGCAAATCTTATCGCCAGTCTTTTACGAATCACCTGAATCTTCTCCTTGCGGCAGGATTAGCTTATAGCCCATCCCTCTAACATTAACAAGGTACTGTGGCTTTGACGGGTCTCGCTCAATTCTCTCCCGTATGCGATGAATATGGACCATGACGGTATTGTCATCACTGTACATTTCCTCTCCCCATACTCGTTCATAAAGCTCGCTCTTGCTGAATATCCGGTTAGGATGCTCACAGAAAAACAAGAGCAATTGGAAAACCAGTGCCGGGCAAGGAGATACACGACCTTCTACCGTCAGCGTTGCTTCAGATGCGTCTAATTGAAAGCGGCCAATCTTAAAAATCCGGGAGGGCTGGTGATTTTGCTGACGACTCTGCAAGTATCTGCGCAGCTGGGCTTGCATTCTTGCCACAACCTCGAGCGGATTAAAAGGTTTGGTTATGTAATCATCCCCGCCAACGGCAAATCCCGACAGCTTATCGAAATCGGAAGTTCTTGCCGTTAGGAACAAGATTGGCGCATCCGTAGTGCGGCGTATAAAGGGACAAATGTCCAGACCGCTTCGACCGGGCATCGTAACGTCAAGAAGCACAATATCATACCGTTTACGTTCACAAGAGGCAAGCGCCGATTCACCGTCAAAGAACGTGTCGATATGAGAAAAACCTTCTTTGCGCAAAACGGTCTCCATGATATCTACAATTGCACGTTCATCATCAACAATGAGTATATTAACGTTCTTCATCACCATCACCCCAACAAAAGATATGTTTATTCTATCATGTGTAGATTGCCTTACGGGAAATGGAATCTTAACGCAGCCTTACTTTTCAGCCTCATTTGCAAATCATGTTTAACTGGAATTTATTTTCGGTTAGAGATGGCGTAAGTTTCATGCATTATACTGACCCTAAGCGATTAGAAAGGGGAACATCCGAGAGATGAAGAAGAATAAAGCAGGACATATATCCGACCCGGGAGCTATCATCATAACTGCGTTCGCCTGCATGCTGATTCTGGCAAGCTGCAGCGGCAATGGAGAAAGGAATAAGGAGGCGATTATCGTGGCCGAGCAAAAAGAAGAAATAAATGATAACCTGAAGCGAATCGGCGGAGAGGACATTGCAGCTGCAATGCTTGAGGGTGAATACGAACGTTTGTATACCCAGTTCAGTAATGCGTTGAAGGACATCGTCACGCTTAAAGAAATTCGATCCATGGGTCAAGATTTTGTATCCGACATCCATTCATTCAAGCTCACATCGAAATTGCAGCTTAATGGACAACAATCCATCGTTTGGGACGGGCAAACGGGGAATAAGGGACTGATGGCAGCCATAGATGAGAAAGGGACAATCAACGGCATCCAGATTATCCAGCATTCTTCTTATCCTCAGACCGATGAAGCCTATTCCAAGACGGAGTTTCATTTTCCCTTTCTAGGGGAATGGCTTGTTTTCTGGGGAGGAAAAAATACATTTATCAACTACCACTACGAGTATGAACCCGTTCGCTATGCGTACGACTTTGTGGTAGAAAAAAACAGTTATTCCTATGAGGGTGATCCAACCGTTAACGAAAGCTACTATGCCTTCGATGAAGATGTTCTGGCACCAGCCGAGGGTGTGGTGGCAGCAGCAGTTGATGGTATATTGGATAACGATCCCGTAGGCACAGTTAATGAAGATCAACCTGCAGGAAATATGGTCACTATACGGCATAGCAATGGGGAATATAGTACAATTGCTCATCTGAAAAAAGGCTCCGTAACAGTGAAAACGGGTGATACCGTTGCTGCGGGACAGCTCATCGGGAAATGCGGCAATTCGGGAAACTCTACTGAGCCCCATATCCATTTTCAAGCATCTGCCCCAGCGGATGCAGCAAATCATGCTACCATTCCGATCTCATTCAAGGACCATATACAGCCGATTCGCGGTGATAAGGTGACAGGATCTTTCCATTAATTAAAAAGGTGGCACTACGATGAAATCCATTCCTAAAGGTAAGACTCATACGCCAAGCGGGATGATGGAGTACGCACAAGCGGTTAAGCAAGGTCCCGCTGTCGTCCTCATTAACGGCGGAAGCGGCCCTATAGAAGGCTGGTACAAGATTTTTCATAAGCTAGCAGAGACAGCTACCGTCGTGGCCTATAATCGATTAGGTGTCGGAGGCAGTGATAAGCCGTCAACTCCCCAGCATGGGGAGACTATTGTAACCGCACTTCGTCAGTTACTCGCGGAATTGAGCATCCATCCTCCCTACATTCTCGTTGGACACTCCTTAGGAGGCTTATATGCCAACCTGTTCGCAAGACAATTCCCACACGAAATAGCGGGCGTTGTACTGCTGGACTCCAGCCACCCGCAAGATTTAAGCATAAATGAAACACAAAATCCATTCATCAAGAGGATTAACCGGATATTAGGAATGTTCGATTCATTCTCTCTAGGGCGCAAGTGGAGCGAGGTTAACTTTGTGGAAGAAACCGTGGCGCAAATTGAAAAAGCGGGCTCCTTCCCCGACATTCCTCTTGTTGTTGTATCCGGAGGCAAAAAACCGCCCATGATGCCTGAGCATGTCATGGAGATACGTGCAAACAACCAATTAGATTTCGTCCGGTTAAGCAAACAGGGCAAACATATGATAGCTCGCCGAAGCGGGCACTTCCCGCAACTAACAGAGCCTGAGATTGTTATCCGCGCAGTTCTGGACTGTATTCAAATGGTGAGAGAGAATTTGCTACGGGAATAAGCAATTAGATTCCCCTTGGCTCACTTATGTCCACAGAGTAACTCATGGAACAACGGAGTAACAAGATGAGGTTGAAAAGGACCTTTCAGCTCCGCTTTTATAGCGATGTAGAAGAGTCCTTTGCGTATGTGACATAGCTTATTTATCTTTTATCCATGCCTTGAAGGTTTTCAATTTATTCTGAGCTCGCCGATACATCAAATAGTCAAATAAATTTGCAACGCATATAATGCCCAGCACAATCAATAATACCGTCATAAATTGCTGCTTAATCTCCATGCCGCTGCTTGTAATCATCATTAAGGCTGCCATAATGAATATTGTTACGACTAGTGCAATGAGGTTATTGATAAAGAAGTACATTCGAGCATTTGCGATGCTAATCGGGAGTATGGCCGTTAGCCATTCTGTAATAAAACCAATAATAAATCCTATGCTTCCGCTCGCTAATATCGTCAAAACCTTATAACTGACTAACACCTCTGTACGGTCGTAGAACTGCAGCACAATGCCCATAAAAATACCGAGAAAAAAAGATTTTATAATATTTTCCATATTTATTTTTTCCATTATGGTTCTCCTACATCTTGAGTGTGTTTCTAAGCTTTTTTGAATACATTTTGGATACTTCCAGTTCAGCTAGATTATCCATTCTAAGTACATACCTTGAATTAAACCACGGAATAATCTCTTTTACGTGCAGCAGATTAACGAGTTGTGATTTATTGATACGTATAAATCCTTTTGCCGCCCAAATGCTCTCATAATATTGCAGCGTTTCTTTGATGCCGTAGTAATTAGACTTTGTATAAGCCATCATGCCTTCTGGACCTGCTTCTAGATATAAAATATCCCTTGGTTCAATAACGGCAAACTTATTTTCGCTTAAACCTGTGAGAGTATTCAAATAATGAATATCTTCTCGAACGCCGGAGACCAATAGCTTAACAACATCCATGTAATCAATCGCATCGAATACAACACTAAGCTTTCCGCTAGGTATGTCATATCCATTCTCAACGAGTACCAACTCACTGTCTTGCTCGATTTCTATTTGGTATTTGGATAACTCTTGCTTCAACTTCTCATAAACCTTATTTGAACACAATAATTGAACCATCTTATCTCCTAATGACGCCATTTGGATTGTTTATTCAACTATCATCCTATCATAAATCATTCTTATTTTTACTAATTCTTCTATCCCTTTTTCCGCAAAATCAAGCGAACCAAAATTAGCGATGAAGAAGGTATCCTTTTTCTTGTCATATAAGATATAAGTCCCTGTTGCTCCGACACCGCCATATACATCCGTCATGGAGCCAAGCAGGAATGACAACTCGCTAAAGTCAAAATACATCATACCCATGCCGTAATAAATACCTTTTTCATAGCGTTGGTTAAAGTCCGTCATTTGTTTATACACTTCATCAGACAGTAAAGCCCCTTTTTCCAAAGCCCGCATAAACGTTAGCAGATCATTCATAGTCGTTACTACACCACCGCCTGACCAGTCGATCGATAATGCGTTTTTGTCGCTATAATCGATGCCATTCAAGTAAACCCCTAGAATATCAGCCGGCTCATCATGATAAAACATTAGATAGCTATCCTTCATGCCTAACGGCTCGAATATTCGTTCCTCTAAGATATCGGAATAAGGCTTTTCCTCGATTGCTTCCAGAATAAGTCCAAGCAATATATATCCCGTATCCGAATAATTGAATTGTTGTCCAGGACGTCCAACAGGCTCCTGATTTTCCCTAGTAAATGCAATCAGCTCTTCAGGAGTGAATGAAAGGTCTGGATTGGATGTTATGATTTCCAATATTGGCTTTCCTCTTTTGACCGGACCTTCAAAATAATCGGCAACTCCCGATGTATGGCTCAGTAAATGTTTGACTGTCACTTGATCACTATAATCCGTGCCGTCGATTACAAATAACCCATTTAGAATCTCAGGAGCCAGCCAAGAACTGATTTTATCGTCATAACTAATTTTGCCCTTATCTACTAACAAGCCATAAACAACAGCACACATCGTTTTGCCGACACTTGCTGCATGATAGGGACTATTGGTTTGAGCAGGCTGATCTGAAATATGATTTTTTGTGCCTACTGCAAATTGCTCCATGTAGTCTGTCTGGTCAGATTGTATCGTCAATAACACGCTCGATAACGAATCATTTTTTTCGAGTACCTTCGTGATATGTTTATCAATCTTTTCATGAACTGCTTCTTTCGATATCGACCGATTCAAAAACGCCAATAAACCAATTCCAACTGCAACCAAGACGATTAAACCAACCAATATTTTAATTCCTATATTCATGTTGACCACCCTTCGCGCAAAGTCGTTTATATCCATTAATGTAAGCGATGGTGTACGTATTAGGAACGCATTTGCACCAAGCGGTCGAAATTGAAGGGTAACATGACTTTTTGGCGGTCTAACAATAGGTTATCATTGTAGGAATTCTGCGCAGGGCATCTTCGCTTTACTCTCTGTTGCCTATGCTAGTCTCCGCATAGCCCATTTTGCCGATGGGATTAACTCAATCGCCCATTTCAGTATATAACCTTATATCTGGTAAAATAGAGAAAAACATATTTTCACTTGGGAGGCAGAAGAAAACGATGAAAGAAGAGCTGAGCGTACAGATCATGCAGTGGCACGAGGATAGCGAGCACCAGCAAATCATTGACATGCTAATGAAGATTCCTCCTGCGGACAGGGATTACGATATGGTCAGCAGCATGGGCCGGGCGTATAACAATCTAGATTTGTATGAAGATGCGCTCGAACAGTTTGCTTTCATTGCTGAACAGGGAAAAAATGATCCGTTATGGCATTTTCGCGTAGGGTACTCCTATTACTATATGAAGCGTTATGAAGAAGCGGTAACTGTGCTGAACAACGCCCTGGAGCTGGATCCTGACGATCAGTATTCAGCCCGGTTGCTGGGTTTAAGCCGTAGTAAATTACAGAAGCAGCAAAAAGCCGAAGCCCGGCGTACACTCAGCAGGCAGCAGAAGGATTCGGAATTGCCTCCATTTGAAGGAATGGATCTCGACAGCTTCTGGGAAGACAGTACCTATGCCAGAGATCAATATGTCTCTGAGCCGCCTACGGATGAGCTAATTGCTTCCGTGGAAGAGGAACTCGGCTATAAGCTGCCAGCAGCCTATATTGCTTTAATGAAGCATCAGAATGGAGGAATTCCCTATCGCACATCCTTTCCAACAGATGAAGCTACCTCTTGGACTGAGGATCATATTGCCATTACCGGAATTATGGGGATTGGACGCGACAAAAGCTATGCGATCTGCGGTGACCTCGGCAGCCCGTTTATGATTGAAGAGTGGGGTTATCCGAATATCGGTGTAGTGATATGTGATTGCCCTTCGGCAGGTCATGACGTCGTGATGCTGGATTACAGGCACTGCGGAAAGGACGGCGAACCAGAAGTCATCCATGTCGATCAAGAAGATGATTACGAGATCACGTTTTTGGCACCTGACTTCGAGACGTTCATTCGCGGGCTGGTGAGCGACGAGGAATACGACACTTCTGAAGAAGATAAAGAGGATGATCTGCGCAAAGTAGCAGAAGGTAAATTCTCGCCACTTCTGGCAGAGCTCTGCGATAAGGCCTCTGAGGTGGACGATCTGGAGTTCAATATTCGCAGGGTCTGTACCCGGATTGTCCAGGAGAAGGGCCATTTCTCCTTTCATGCAGATGAGCTGTCTCATCTCATGTATGATGTGCAGTTTTGGCTATACACGAACTCGTACACGGCTACTAGTCGTCAGCTGTATTTAGATACGTATAGTCAAATCATCGCTTTTGGCGGCGAGTTCGGACAAGGCGGATATGCGCCCGGCTTCGTCAGCGATTGGCTGGATTGGCGAATGCGAGAAGGACTTATCATTCAGGAAAACGGAGCTCTCCGTTTCACGGACGAGGCGCGCAGCGCGGTAATGGCAAAGCTTACGTCAGAAGCGGATGCCGCATAGTCTTTGGTATTTGGCGGTGAAGTAAACAATGTCCTTCCATTCATTTTTAGGTGCATAGTACCTTAACGTTATGATACTCCTAACTCATTTGCATTTTAACTGCTCCAATCAGTCAGGTGTTTGAGCAGTATAAGCCCCAAATTTGCATGCTTAACGCTCCAAGAGCTCAGTTATTATTGGGTTCTATTATTACAATGACGCTTCAAGATATAATTAGCATTCTAAATATATCTCCCGTGACACTCTTTCCTATTTTAAAAATACTTAGGCGTCCTTCCTACACGAACTATTTTGCTCGGAATTTATCACTGTTAGTTAAAATGCCTCACAGCCTCACTAAAAGAGCAAAAGTCAAAGGCACCCAGTCGGATGCCTTTGACTTTCCAATACAGAATTCTACCATGATGCTAAATACTGATAATTGTCGCCTGCTCAAAGTGGTGGCGTCACTCCTAGCTGCGCCCAACCCTCCTTGGAAGGACCATATACTGCGGGTATAGGTAACCCCGCTTGCCGCATTAGTACCGTAACCTGTCCCCGATGATGAACAACGTGCTTAATCAATCCCATAAATATCGTTGCGGTGGATTCCGTTCTTCCGAACGCGTTCTGGGTTTGTTTCAACGTATCATCCGTCCATTGCTCTTGTAGAGCATTTGAAACCTGGAAGCTTATTGCTTTAAAAACGTCTGCCATTTCCTTTGCGGATGGTACTTCACTCGAATTTGGTACTTTTGCTATCGGGACGCCGAATTCCGTTAAATAATCCGGAATGTTCGCTACGAAATGCCATGCGATTCTTCCCAACGTGCGTCCTTCAGGATAAACCTGCTGCAAGAGCGCATCATCAGTCAAGCTATCTAATATCTTCTGGGTCAATACGGCTTCGTTTTTCCACTCTGCGACTAAATCTTTGACTGTACGATACATCTTTTCATCCCCTTATTTGAGTTCCATTAAAAAATCGTTTACCGTGTGATAATAACCGTCCAAATCCTCGGAGTGGACTCCGTGACCACATTGTTCGAACACCATTAGCTTAGTATTCGGTCTTCGCTCTTCCATTCGTCTTGCTTGCTCGGTATCAAGAATAAAGCTCTTGCCGCCATGAATAAGCAGAACCGGGCATCGCGAACCTAGCCAATCATCCCACCACACTCCATTGGACCTTGGAACGGATACTTGCAGCCCCTTCAGATCCGTTCGGAATCCCCAACCTTGTTCGTCCTCCAGTACGCTTTCGGCAAAATAATCAATGGCACGCAGCCCTACGCTTGCAAGTGATTCTCTCAGCTCCTTTAAAGACGCCGATCGAAAGGGAAGCTTGTCGGCAAAGGAGAAATCGGCGTTTATCTCCGCGCCAATATCCTCGACAATAACGGCATTCACCAATTCCGGATAACGAGCCGCGAATTGATAAGCATTCAATCCGCCCAACGAATGCCCTAGAATTGTGACAGGCTGTCCCCCAAGCTCCGAGTGAATGAGTTGTAGAATATCATCCACGTAATTCTCTCTTGCATACTCCTTCTCTGAAGGATGCTCGCTCCAACCGTGTCCTCGTTGATCCAGAGAAACTATCCGCCAATCTTTGAAGCGCAAGGCCAGCTCCGAGAATGATCTTGCATTAGCCATATACCCATGCAGCATAACGAGTACTCGTTCGCTATCTCCGCCAAAATCAAGGTAAGAAAGCCGAAGATTCGCAGAGTAAAAGAACTTCCTCGTAGCTGAGCCGTTATGACCGGAATTCAACATCTTGTTATCACTCCTCTTTGTTTAACTCTAATCTCCCTCAAATCCATCTTAAACGCTAATAGTGACATCTTTTGTCATTGTTAAACCTATTTTTAGCCGCTGTGAGATAAATCTTGGCGATCCAACTTTCGTTGTCGTTGTCCATACACGCCAGCCAGCGCAGCGGCTATCGCCATAAAGATCGCGCTGGTAGCGACGCCGAATTGTAAACCGTACCTTTCAACTGCAATGCCTCCAACGACGGGACCCATCATCTGCCCAGAAGCGAAACAGGCGGTCGCTAAGCTGAGGCAAGCTGTATAGGCGTGATGAGGGACATGACGCCGAAGCAGCGCGGTCGTCATCAGCGGAGGGGTAATAAAGGAAACCAGCCCAATCATAATAGCGCCCAATGCTGTAAAAAACATATGATTGGTGGTCACGCCAATTACACCGATCGTCCCCAAAATTAACCCCGCTGCAAGTGTATATCCGCTCGGCCAACGGTCAATTGCCTTACCTCCGATCCATCCGTTAAATAAGCCTGCAAATCCTATACCGGACCAGATCAACCCAGCATAGAGAGGCGGAATGCCTTTGCTCACCAGATAGGGAATCAAATACGTGAAGTAGATGATGTAGCCCCAACCAAAGAAGAAATAAGATCCAATTAAAAACAAAAGCTTTTTTGGATTCAACAGGAGACGGTACACATTCACGCGTTCTTGCTCTCGCGAATCCAATTCCGTCGTCGAGGGTATTGTTGCGGATTCCCGCTTTCCTGTGACGATCTCGAAACCTAACGCAGCGATTACGCCAAACACGCCCATGGCCGCCCAAGCATATCGCCAACCCTCCAGGTGCGATGGGTCTATGGTAAAGGGGGCAAATAATCCCGTCACTAGAATGCCGGCGCAACCGCCCGCCCATATTAGACCCGACGCTGCTCCTCTTTCCGCCGGTCGAACGGCATCCATTGCAATGGACAGGACTAACACTGTGGCGAAGGCCGAGAACAACCCAATCGCAAACCGCCATAACCCAAGCTGAATGAAATGTTCACTGCATGCTGAGCCAATCATGGCCAACCCGAGCAGAAAACAAGTCATTCGATTGATGACATGTTTTTGATTCGGGAATCGCGAGATTAAAGGCGAAAGACATAATGTTCCGATCAAATAACCAACAAAGTTGACCGTACCTAATATGCCCAGTTGACTGTAGCTCCCCCCGATCTCCCTCTGTATACCTGGCAAAAACATGCCGTAAGAGAGTCTAGAAAAACCGAGAATGACGATAAATAAAAGTGATGCCCATACAGTAATCCCATTTAAGGCGGGTTTCGTACCCATTGCCGCATCTTCCCCTAAAAAAATTTGTTAACCCTAGTGTAAATTCAGTGGAATGTTTTGTAAAATTGAATTAAATGAACCGATTGTTCATATATCTTAAACTAAAGGATGATGACAATGGATTTTCGTGCTTTAAAAACCTTCGAAGCTTGCGTGCGTCTTGGCTATTTTCACAAAGCTGCCGAGGAACTTAAATATGCTCCTTCTACGGTAACCCTTCAGATTCAGCGCCTCGAAGCTGATCTAGGCGTTTCTTTATTCGTGCGCGACGGCAAACGCGTAATCGTAACTGAAGCCGGCCGATGGCTCCAGCATGAGGCCTCAGCTTTACTGAAGTCAATCGGAGCCATGAAACAGACCGTCTCCGACATCGCGGCGGGTGATGATGGTTCCGTTCGATTCGCCGCCATTGAGCCCATGGCAAGCCAAAAGCTGGCGGCCGTTATAGCCGACTTTTACAAGACTCGTCCGAAAGTGGAGTTAACCATGGAAGTGAGCGGCAGCAAATTGATTATGGATAGGGTTCGAGCCGGTGAACTGGACTTCGGTATATGCTCGGCACCGCCGTCGAATCTCATGCTGGAATTTGAGCCGCTAATTGAGGAACGATTAGGGGTTATGTTAAATGTGAATCATCCCTTAGCCAATCAAGATAGCATTACGGCAAGCGATTTAACGGGGCTAACCGTTCTGGTCAAAGAATCGACTTGTATCTATAGGGAGCTATGGGAAACGTCGTTTTGTCCAACCGGCCAATCCCCTTTCACTTGTATCGAGATTGGTAGCTTCTTTGTCATCCAACAAATGGTTAAAGGCGAGTTTGGGGTGGGTATTGTTCCGATTTACAGCGGTCTGGAGCTCGAAGGCTCCTCGGTCATTCGACCCGTTATCGACCTAAACCCTGTTCTCGGCATAGGAATCGTGTATAAAGATAAAAATCTTTTGGGAAAAGC
This sequence comes from Paenibacillus sp. 2TAB23, assembly GCF_052115165.1. Taxonomy (NCBI): domain Bacteria; kingdom Bacillati; phylum Bacillota; class Bacilli; order Caryophanales; family Paenibacillaceae; genus Paenibacillus; species Paenibacillus sp. 2TAB23. The sequence continues at coordinate 82,692 of NZ_JBFRGD010000005.1, read as the reverse complement.
ATCGTTATTATTAATGAACGCCATACGAGATGTATGCGTATCCGAGCCTATCGTGAAATAAAGGAATGACATGGATTTGAACAATCACCTTTTGAGCGCAACAGCCTCCGCAGGGCCACCTGTTTTAGTCTCTTCGCTCAAGCTGCCGAATTAAATCTTCGTATAACCTTCATTCTACAAATGCTATTTGAGGGGTCACAATGCAAAAAAAGACAGCATCCCCGAGGATACTGTCTTTTAGGTTTCCCTTTATGCTTGAAGTCCTTAACGATGCCGTTTAATATGCTCGTCAACCTCACTAGCTACATGCTCAGTCCACATTCCGATGCTGTTTGACGCGTTGAATGGCTTGTGTCCGATTACTGACCCCTAGCTTTCGATAAACATTCTTCATATGGAACTTTACTGTGTCCAACGTAATGCCCAGTCGAACGGCTATTTCCTTATATATTAATCCTTCTGTAAGAAGAACAAGTACCTTCTCTTCCTGTTCCGTCAGAGCCTCATTCGACAACAACTTATAAGACTGGCTGCTATTTGCAGCTTCAAGGATCTGTTGGATATATTTCAAGGGCATCCCCGGCTTTGCAGCCTCTTGCTGCTCACTCACGAGCTGGCTTAGCATCTCGGCCATCAGCGGGCCTTCATCGAGAAAGCTGCGAATATAGCCCGGAGGTTCTGAAAGCCTTAAGGCTATCTCCAAGGAAGCGAAAGCCTCTTTGGGACAATCGGATTGCCACAGCACCGCGCTTTGCAGGATTTTTAGCTTAATTCGGCCTCGAAGACGATTCTCCTTTTCCGCCAGACGATCCAACTGCTCTAGCAATCGCTTAGCATCCTCAATCCGTTTGTTCGCCGCGAGAATTCTCACCATAATCAGATACTCCTCGAAATAGCGAGGCGTAACCTCGTCCACATGCGACATTCCGCTTTGCTCCAACCAATCGTATGCCTGTTGCGGCAGCCCTTGACTCAGCAATAGTTGCGCCTGCTCCGCCTTGATCCTCTTCCAAATGGCTTGCTGATCGGGCGAATCCACATTAGAGCCGAGATCATTAAGCCATTCTATTGCTTGGCTTTCTTTCCCCGTTGCACGTTGAACCAAGGACGAAGCAAGACCGATATGAATCCAGATCCATACGTTGGTTCGCAAATCCTCCCGATTTATGGCTTGTTCAAGATACAACTCCGCCTCTTCCAGTCGATTCCACTCATATAGAAGCAGGCAATACGACAAATAATGATATCCGACAAATGGGTAGTTTTTTTTCTTTTCCCACGTCTTAATCCACTTCAGCAGAAATAACTCCACTTCGTGAAGATTGTTGCTTAGCGATAGAAGATCCATGAATCCTTCGTGTCCTTGATACCGTTTGCTTGAAATTTTCTGAAAGCTGCTAGCTTCCGGCAAATATAGCTCCGACAGCTCAAAATATTTTGAAGTTAGCGGCAAGTCCTGCTGCAAATAAGAAAAGATACCGCATAGGTAATAAAGATTGCCAATTAACTGATTAAATGCGGGTTCCGGGATATATTCTCTCATGGCTACAAACCGTTTTTCCGCTTGCTCAGCCCTATGCAGCCCTTGACGCCATTCTCCTTCCATTAATAAGTTGGAGATATAGAACAATTCGAAGGTCGGCATGTGCTCGTAGCTGCTCTCAGGTAGAGATGTAATCCATCTCACGAGTACGCTGCCCTTCGATAACATGAGATCCGGCAAAAGGCGGTCAATAAGCCGTACGGCATCATCTGACTGCTGCGCTTTGATGTAATGCTCCACGGCCTCTTCGTTGAGTCCCTCATTCTCATGCCAAACGGCAGCTCGCTGATGAGATTGTCTCCACAGCTCCGTATGCTCTCTAGCGCTCAGTTGCTGCAAAAACTCGGACAATAGGTGGTGATATCGGAACCAATTGCGTTGATCATCCAGTGGAACAATAAACAAATTCAGCTGTTCCAGCTGTTCTAATTGCTCTTGACTGTCGCTCTTTCCCGTTACCGCTAGGCACATCTCCCAGTTCATGCGATTTAGAACGGACGTGGCCAGCAGAAATTCCCGCAAGGATACCGGTAAATGCTCAAAAACCTCTTCCAGCAAATAATCGGAAATGTGACGCTGCCGACCATTAAATTGGCTAATTGAATCGGCTATGTTGCCGCTTCGTTTCAGTGAGATGGCTGCGAGCTGCAGTCCGCTCACCCAACCCTCCGTTTGATGGAACAACTCAGCCACTTGCTTTTCCGTCAAAGATAAATCTGTCGTCTCCTTGAAGAAAACATACCCTTCCTCCAGCTCGAATCGCATATCTTCAACCCGGATGACATTTATCTCCCCTTTGGCCAGCAGCCTGGTAGTAGGAAAGAGTAATTCGGTGCGACTTGCTATATAGAGATGAACATGGGTAGGTAGATGTGCAAGCATATATCGGATTGACTCGTTTACCGGCGCATTCTCAATGACATGGTAGTCGTCTAAAATAAGAACGAAATCACCTTTAATTGAATTTAGCTCATTTAAAAACGCCGAAATGGCGGAATCAATGGATGCCGCCGACGCTTGCTCAAGTATATATTCAATCGACTCCCCGAAACGTGGCACTTTCTCTCGTATGGATGCGAAGACGCAGCTCCAGAATGCACTCCAATCGTTATCGTACTTGTCTAGTGAGATCCAGGCAACTGGGTGTTGGCATTGCCTCGCCCATTCGCTTAACGCTGTCGTTTTGCCGTAGCCAGCTTGGGCGGATAACAACGTCAGCTTGGTCCCCATTCCTTCCTCAAGCCTGCGCGTCAGCCGCGGCCTTGATACCAACGATTTTCGCACAGGGGGAATAAGAAGGCTTGTACTGCTAATCATAATTGAGTCCTCCGCACGCTGAATTAAACAGATAATATCTTCGATATATTCGACGTGTTTAGACATATTCCTGTTGTCATAATTATGACAATTGCTAATTTTTGTACTATTTATAATGATGTTTTGTATTAAAACCCGCTAAGAATACGATTTTTATGATGAGAGTGCAGCTTTGATTTACTCTATTTGTGGTACGGTTCTCCGTTCTGTCTGTCGCGACAAGACTAAGGGCCATCCCTCAAAAGGATAGCCCTTAGTCTTGCATTTTGCAAATGCTAATAGAAGAAATGGATGGATTTATTTAATGGAACTTTTACTTACTTTAATATTCTTTTTTAATGACAAAAAACGAACCTCGGATTGTTCCAGCTAGTTTAGACTTCTGCCTAGCAAACTTAAACTTCTCTGCTAACTCCTTAGGTATCTCCATACCCTCGGAAAGCTTAAAACCAACGGCCCGCTTCTTAGGGTCATCCACCGTATACATGACGTTGATCGAAAGACCATCCTCATAAAACACATAGGCAAATTTAATATTTTCCACTTGAAACCGCGATGTTTCTAAAGGCTTGGCCGCAAATTCAATATCACGCTCTTCCTTCAAAATTCGGTTCACATAATCAAGCGTATCCTGGCTTTCGCTAGCTTGTTCAACCGTAAATTCATGCTTGTATTTGTTCATAAAGTAACGGGCTTCATTCGCACGTAAACCAGCCAGCGCTTCTACTACAGGTGAAGATTCTAAACCAACCGTAGATACATTTTTAAAATCAACGATCTGAGACACTCTAATCCCTCCTATGATATAACTTATTTCCTAACAACAGGAATCCATACTTCACCATAGACGAGGCCGTCTCGCTGCCCCATCTCAACCGTTGCATTTGGCCCGCCGACATAAGAGAAATTCTGGGCTTCTGGCAAGACTTGGCCAAAGGCAATGCCCGTGAGCATATTACTCAACTCATCCGCCGTCTTCCCTTCGCCTTTAACGACGAGGTATTGTCCCTTAGGGAATTGAATAACTCTGTGTTCTTCCGGGACCGATGCTCCTGTCATGACGCCAGCATAATACATCATCTTTTGATTTACCGCTTCGCTTACGGCAAAAATGTAGTCGTTCGTGGCAATGGCCTTTAAAGCGTTAAGCCTTCCATCCTGCTCCACTGCCCGCCAAAAGCTTTCCTTCTCCTTGTTCATGCCGGCATAATCCGTGTAATCGCTCTTCAACTCCGTGCCAATACCTAGAACGATAAAGCTGTCTTTTTCCTCAAGGGTATACGTTGCCATAATCAAATCTCCTTCTTTCAAATTGATTAAATGATTTGTTTTTTCACTTGATACGTTTATAATAATCTTAAATCATGTCAAAATATGATACTGTTTAGAGGACCCGATGAAAAAAGTAGAACGAATTAACATCATCATGCGGTATATCAACAACCGAGCTCACTTTACCATTTCCGAAATTATGCGGGAATTTAACATCTCTCGTTCAACAGCCATTAGAGATATCAGAGAAATTGAGACGATGGGGATGCCGCTTGTCGCTGAAGTTGGGAGGGACGGAGGTTATTTTGTCATGAACAATTCCGTCCTACCGACTGTCCGCTTTACCGATAATGAGATTAAAGCACTGTTTATTGCCTTCATGGCCACAAGAAATCAACAACTCCCCTATCTCAAGAGTCGCCAATCTTTAGCAGAAAAATTACTCGGACTCATCTCGAAAAACCAGCAAGATGATCTTGTTCTGTTAAATCAAATCCTGCTGTTTGAAGGAACCAACCCCCATAATCCCGACCTACTTGATCTGTCAGATCTGCCCCATCCTATGTTAGAACAACTCATCCAAATCATTATTATGGACAGCTACTTAGTGGTTTCCGTCGAAGTAGGCAGGGAAATAAAGTCTTATCCCATTTATCTGTTGCACTTATATCGTGAAAAAAGCTATTGGCAAATCGAAGGCTTTGACCTAAAGGAAGAAAAGAGGCGGATTATTCCTGTCGACAATCTCACCAATGTTACGCCATACGCTGAGAAAAAAAGATTTAGCAAGAAAAAAATTATTGAACAGCTAAGCAAGCAGGAAGAAGCTATTAACCTTGTCCTTGAACTGGGTCCAAAGGCGATTGCCCAGTTTAAAAAATACCATCCGTTAAAAATTTCAATTTCATACACGAATCCTTATCAGACTACGGCAATTTTAAAGACTTTCATCAATGTTCATCATTCGGATGAATTGGCCGAAATCACAAATTGGCTGCTTTTCTTAGGTGAGGATATCCGGATTAGAGAGGTGCCGAAAGAGATTGTGGAAGGTTTACAGGAGAGAATAGTTGTATTAGGGAATAAGTAAAATGCGCTGTGATGACGAATACTTGCTTACCGGACTCATTCGTAATCTTCACTTCATCCCCAACGACAATTCAGCTTTTATCCAGAGGCGAGTTGTCATTGACTGTCTCCTTGAAACTTATTCTTCTGCATCGAATCTCGCCCTACATGTGATACATGAGTAAAAGGAAATAAGTTGTTAAAACGGGCTAACGATACTTCTCAATACGCACCTCATGCATAACGAAATCCACTCCTGGTTTCATAGTAGGATCGATTCGAATCTGCTCAACATCGCCATCGACCATCGATTCGATCGTCTTACCGGAGTATACTTTGCTTTTCGTTTCCGAAAATGATTCTCCGGCTCCCCTCCAAAATACTTGAACCTCACGTCCGCCATTTACTGAGAGCTCGATGAGAAAATAAGTTTGCTTGACTTGTGAGGTCTCCATGGAAGGGCCGATCAAGATCGGGTCATTTGTCGTGGAGGCCCATTCGCTCCCCTTCTTGCTAATGTTATAAGCTGTCCAATCCTCAAAATTTGTAAACAAGAATTCTGCAGTTCTCTCTGCCTGAGCCTGTCTCCACTCCAGCTCTCCTTTATCGCTGTCGAATATAAATACGCTGTACAAGACAAGAGTGGCAAATACAAGGATAACCCCAGCATAAACTTTATAAAGCATGTTGATTCTCCTTTTTTACACTCTTGTCTACCGCATCATAAAGCAGGCTCATTCCGTAACAGAAAAAGATAATCATGTACGGCATTATGGGGTAAGCATAACGGGGAATAGGCAGCATGATTTGATGCATAATCGTATAAATAACGATAACCAACGCCATCCAAGCGATCGCATGCTTGCGCAAGACACTTACCATTAAGCCCAGCCAGCCCCCCGCAACGAACAACAGGTGCAGAGGATTTCGCCATTTTTCAAAAATGTGAGCAATCTCCCCGTTTTCGACCCAAGGGATTCTCCAGAAACCATTCAGCTTGCCGATTAGAAACCATTTGATAAATCCTGTCTGGGGAAGTTGAGAGAGGAACATTTCTTTCGCCTTTTCACCCCATAATGCATTCCGCTCAAGCTCAGTAGGATGCAATTGATAAATCGAATCGAAAGTATCCTCCCACCCAATGGAATAAGGATGGACACCCCACAGTAAAGGATTGTTTCCGGAAGTAGCAAATAACACAGGCTCGCCGAATAACATGAAATTTCGAATCCACCATGGGAGAACGACGATAAACGAACAGAAACCGACATAGAACAGCGCTCGAAAAACAAGCTTTTTGGATGGAAGCTTGATTGCGAAATAAAGAGCCAAGGGCAGAACAAGAATCGCGGGGGTCGGCCGGACCATGACGCTGAATCCCAGCAAAATTCCGGCAGCAATCAATGTCAAACTCCGGCCTCTTTGTAACCCCTCCAATAGCATTAACAAAAATGAGGCCAGCATTAGCGTAAACGTAACCTCGGTCAGAAGCAGTCCATTGGCATAAATAAATCCTGGATAAATGACCATGCATGCAGCGCTAATTAAACTGAACGTCTCGCTTAAATACTTTTGGGCGATTCGATAGACAACCCATATCGTGAGTACACTGAATGCAACTTGTAAGAGTTGAACCCCTAGTTGATCGGTACCAAATAACCCGTACACTGCGGAGAGAACCAGCGGAAACCCAGGCGTGACATAGCCATTAGGCTCTGTTGAATTATAGCCTAGTATCCCTGTTTCCAGAAATTGCTTTGCCATCTTACTATAGAACATCGCATCGCCGACCAGAGGGGGAAACGAGTTGCTGAAAATGTAGTAGAGTCTAAGCGCCAAAGCACTCAAAAGTATAATATAAATCCATTTGAAGCGCATTTGTTTAGCCTCGTTTCCATAAACTTGAGTTCTTATACAATTGCCTATCTTCCTTTACAACTCGTTTCCCTGGAGGATGCTATCCATAAGAACTTGAACGCAATACTCCAAGGGCTTGTATTCTGTATCCAACGTCAGCTCCGCCTCTAGTGGTGGCTCATACAGCGAGTCGATCCCTGTAAACTGCTTAATGAGGCCGGATCGCGCTTTTCGATATAACCCTTTAGGATCGCGCTGCTCACACATTTTAAGAGAGCACTTTACATAGACCTCCATATACTCTTCCGAAAGGAATTGCTGCCGAATCTTGCTTCTATCTTCCGCCGATGGGGAGATCATGGACACAAGAACGACAAATCCAATATGTAAAAAGAGTGAGGCGATCTCAGCCGCGCGCCGCAGGTTCTCTCGGCGTGCCTCATCTGTGAACCCAAGGTCGCTATTAATGCCTGATCGAAGCTGGTCCCCATCGAGCACCACGCAGCGGATGCCTCGCTGGAACAGCTCTCTCTCTGTTTCGGCAGCCAACGTCGACTTGCCCGAACCTGGCAATCCCGTGAACCACAGTACTTTACCCTTATGGCCATTCACACGTTCCCACTCGTTTTTGCCTATCATGATGCTCCTCCTTCAGTTCCAGCCTATATGCACTGCTGTCATTGCACGTTTATCAGTCCCAATCGTAAGTTTCTCCGATCAGCTCGAACAACCGCTGGTTAGGTTCTGAGTAATAACTCTGCAACCATTCCATCGTATCCTTCGGGATAGGCTGGTCGTATTTGCCTTCATTTAGCGAAGCGTACTCGCCTGGCTCCCACAACGGCATATCAAGAAAGGAAAGCACGTTTCGATAGCTTTCCGCCGAATTTCGGAAACATGCCTCACTGCTCATAACAAGGATCTGATCCCTTGGAAAATATCGATACCACCGCTCCAATTGCTCCGCGTACAACCCTCGCTTCAAATAGGAATAAATCGAGCAATTCTGGCTTGAATAGCGGGGGTCCCGGCTCATTCGGTCATATTCCTCTTTCACCCTTGAGCGTTCGGCCTGCAGCGCCTCCGGAAATGACATTGGTTCCAGGCCTCGCCTGACCATCATTTGATAATGCGAATAGGCTCTGTAAATAGGATTGCGCAAAATGGCAATCAATTTAATATTAGGCAGCCATTCGCGCACCCTGCCGGGCGTCTGGGGATGGAACATATAGTAGGGACTCGCTTCTCCTGTTATGGTTCCTTCCGGCAGATCGGGCGGAAAGTTTTTCTTATACCAGTCAAACCCGAAGTGATATTGCTCATCGAAAAAATGAACCTCCTTCACAGCAGCGGATTTGATGCCCGGATGTTGTAAGAGGTCGTGATACAGCGAGGTCGTGCCACCCTTCTGCGTCCCAATAATCAGAAAAGCAGGCTCCGTCGTCGTGTTATCGAAGAGCTTCGTCCTAGAAGACCGTACCCATTCCACATGACGTTTGCTGTTGATGAATTGTACATGTTGAACAATGTTCTCCATATCCGTGCCTGCCGGTGCGATCTCCAGACACCGAACAGCATCCTCGCTTGCTTCTTCTTGCATGCCTAATTCCAGATACACGGACGAACGCAGGATTTTAACGGAAAATTCACTGTAGCCCTTATCCAGCGATTGATTAAAGAACTTCAGCGCTTGTTCGAAGTCCTTCTGCTGCTGGCTCCTGCCGCCCATCCGGTAATAATATTCCGCCAGATAATCATATGCGCCCGCGCTCTGCTCATAAGCCATGACCACGTCGCGCGTCGATCCACTGAGCTTAATCCTGCCTTCCTCGAGCCAAATCGCCTGATCACAAATGATTCTAGCCTGCTCACCGGCATGACTAACAAATACAATCGTGGTACCCATGCTCTTCAATCGCAAGATTGCGTTGATACACTTCTTTTGGAATTCATGGTCGCCGACGGCCAATACTTCATCAATAAGCAGAATATCTGGAGTCATGTGGATAGCTACGGAGAATCCCAGCCTCATATACATTCCGGTCGAATAGTTCCGTACTAGCCGGTCGATATCTTCTCCAAGCTCGGAGAACGCGATGATACTGTCCATCTTCTTTTGAATCTCTTTGCGGGTAAAACCGAGAACGGAACCGTTAAAGTAAATATTTTCTCTACCGGTAAAATCGGCATGGAACCCGGCCCCGAGCTCCAGCAGCGTCGCTACTTTGCCGTCGACTTTAACTGTGCCTGACGTAGGATGCAGGATGCGGCTAATCAGCTTAAGAAGCGTGCTTTTACCGGAACCGTTTTTGCCGATCAACGCCAGGCTCGTACCCTTCGGTATCTCCAGTTGAATATCGCGCAGAACCCACTTGTCATTCAATCCTTCAGGCACAGGCGTCGTCACAATGTCTTTGATTGTATTCCGTTGGCCGCTAAGTTTGTTGAATTTTTTGGATACCCGTTGCAGTTCGATTGCATTTTTCATGCACACACCTCCGTTCATAAGCCATCATACTTCCTCAACCACATGTTTCTGCAATATCGAAAATAGGGCCAGCACCACAACGTTAATGATTACTAGAACGACCATCATCGGGAATATGTTACCGAAATTCGGCCATTGGCCGTATAAGAATATCTCCCGGTAAGCACCAATGATTGGCGTCATTGGATTGTAATCGAATATCCATCGGAACGAATCAGGGATAAGCGATAAAGGAAATAAAACCGGAGTCAAATAAAAACAGCCGATCATCAGGACGTTGAGAATGTGCTCTAAATCCCGTAGATAGACCGTACCTAGGGCAGCGAGCATTACGATAGGCAAGGTAAGCAGTGTCTGCATCAACAATATGATCGGAAAGGCTAATAGGGTCAATGTGAGCGGAATCCCGCTAATCCAGAGAGCCGGGACTAAAATGATCAGTGTAAGCAAATAGTTGATTAGATTGCTAACGATGACCGATAAAGGAATCACTTCCCTGGGGAAATAAACCTTCTTCATAAGCTCTGCGTGATTTAGCAGACTTCTGGCACCACTGGTGACCGATTGGGAGAATAAATTCCAAGGCAGCAATGCCACCAAAATAAATAATGGGTAATGTGGAATATCCGCCTTCATTATGAAGGAGAACACAGCTGTATATATACCCAGCATAAGAAGCGGATTTAGGAACGTCCAAAGGAATCCAAGCGCGGAGCCCTTGTAGCGCCCACGCAAATCCTTCAATACCATGCTTCGAAGCATCTCACGATATCGGTAAATTTCCTTCAGCGGATGGATCGAATCTCTTTCCTCGACAATACGAACGGTTAAGTTGGAAAACCCCTTTAACACATGGAGGCATCCGATCCAAATAAGATTAAGCAAGAGAGACAATGCAATGATGATGACGGCGACAATTGGTACATACCCCAACGGATTGCTATGAATAATATCCCACGGCTTATGCTCGTAAATCCATTCCATAATCAGCACATGGCTTAAGTAGATATGGAACACGGAAGAGCCCGTAACTGATAGAAGTCGCGAGTCGCCAGCAATTGCCGTACGAAATCTGATATGCTTGACGCCAACGAAAACCGCCGCAGCTGTAAGAAAAACAGGAACCGACGTATATTGATAAAAATCCATTCCTGCAGAGGGGTATGAGATTAAGAGCCAGTAGCTTCCGCCCACGATGGCCACATAAGACAGAAAACCGGACACGTAAAGGAGCCGTCTGCTAGCTTTGTTCAGAGCTATCATCGAAAACACATAACCAAATAGAAAATAACCGACATAACCCGGGATGCTGAACAACTCGATCACGAATCCCCAGCTTTTCCAGCCTACTAGCGCCGATAAATTTGTGAAAGCCAACCCCGCCGCCCCGATATAGATAACAATACGCAACGGAATGCGTCTCACCAGCACTCGTAAAAGAGGAGTAATCAAATAAAGAAGAACGATCATATAGACATACCAAAGATGGTAATGGAGCGTTCCCTTGACCAATCCTGCGGTTAATCGGCTCCAAGCGAAAGAATCAGAATTTTTGTGAATGTCCCACACATAATAAACCATACTCCATAGAAGAAACAGCGGTAGAAGTTTAGAGAGCCTTCTTCGATAAAATACCATAGCCGATTCGTCCCTGCCCGGAGCGAGCAGAAGCATCCCGCTAATCATGATGAACACAGGAACGCTCCATCGAAAAGCGGAGTTGATGATATGAGACGTCCACCAATAACTTACGTCACCAACCTCACCCCTGATTCCAATGACCGGTGCGGTTATGTGGATGAGCACCACCCCGATAATTGCCACAATTCGAAGAATATCCGGATAGATCCATCTTGAGCTTGTCATATCGTATTTCTCCTAAAATAGATTTCCGCTTAGCTTGTGATTTACCGGTTAATCAGACGCTTCAGCAGCTTTTTCCCTTGCCTAATCACGTTGCCGGCAATTTGCTCCACGCTGACGTACCTTTCGAAGTATTCATTACTGAGCGCGAAAGGATTGTCAATCCGGTATGGAATCTCAGGCGTATCCCGATAGACAATGCGAGCAGCGCGTTCAATCCGCTCCCCGCTTAGATAATAATCATAAGACCACTTGATACGGCCTAGATGTGCCTGATCGGCCTCCTGCAGCTCCCGTATGTATTCATCGCGCAAATGATAGACGCTATTGTTTCGATCGGGAACATACTTGTTAATCATTCCTTCGTTTGCGCCCGAATCGAATCCGGAGTAGTGGAAAAATCGCAAAGGCTGCCCATTAACCCGATTACCGTCGTCCGCCGTCAACTTGCGCTTGGATAAATTCCATGGCGCTACATTGTAACCGGGATGCTTCAGAATATGGACGTCGAAGTAGCAAGGCGCCAGATCGATCCATTTCTGATCGGTGAAAATGCCCCTCGGGATATCATCATAGCAAAACATCGCCAGTCGGCTCGCCCACCACTCGGCGAAGCGCACGGCTTCGTCGGATCTAGAGATCGCAAGAAAGCCGAGATTGAACACACCGTGCTGCAAAGCACTTAATTCATTATCCATCACCGCATCCATAATATCCTCGGGATGGCATAGATGCGGCGTCAACACGATCGAATGACGATCCAACGCCTCCACCAACTCCGTCATCTCACCATAAACCTTGATGTCTGGGTCCAAATAAACGAAACGGTCTTCTGCCGCATAACGTCGCAATAAATACAGAAATAGTTGTCCCTTAACTGCTGTAGATGCTTCGACAATCGAATGCTTAAAAATAAACTTCTCAAACTGTTCTAGTCCAAGATCTTTCGCGAGTATAATATCGTCGAAATGCTCACAGCTTTGTGCGGCGGGATGGATGTCCCGTTCCAGCAGACACACGATGAATCGCGCTTCCGGATTCGACTCCTTTAGTGACTTCGCCAGCACCATCGCTTTCGGCAAGTAATTGGCGCATATAGATGTTGTAATGATCATGAACGAGCCTCTCTTTCGGTATAAAGCAAATGGTTGTACTCCAGTATGTATCGTGCCCGATCCCCTGATACATAGCTTATTACCTGCTCGGAATCGAACAAAAATGCTTTTAGCTCATCCCCGCCGTTCAATACTTTGCCAAGTTCCGGGTGCGCATCAATGGTCGCGGCAATATTGCCGCTGAGCGGCGATGTAAGGACGGGAACGCCTGCCGCAATCGATTCCTGAAGCGTGTAGGAGTAACTCTCCGGAACAATTGACCAAAGCAAAACCAGGTCGATGTCTTGCGCAATTAACAGTTTAGGCGCCCCCATTCTGCCTTCACGAAGGAAGGAATAGCTATGTACCGCGACCTGATCGGCATATTTGTCTTGAGCGCCTATATGATGAAATTCATACAGGCATCCAAGCGCTTCATCTTTATACAAGGTCTCCCACAACAACCATCCCTTATTGTCCATTTTATAACCAAGAAAGGCTAGTCTGATTTTCCGATGCTCAGGCATTGGCTTGTAGACAATCGTTTGCCTGTCAAAAATCAGATGCCCCCTGACTAACATTTTATCCGTGAGATCCGGATAGACAGCAGCCAACGTTTCTTTGACAAAAGTAGAAGGAACTACAATTCGATCAGACTGATGAAGCACAGGTCGAATGGCTTTCCTCCACTCTGCGAGCACTATGCCGTGCGTACAGCTCTGACAAATGGCCGCATCCTTTTCCGAGGCAGTGACGATCTCGGCAATGCAGGAACGTCTTTCTTTCGCTTCCTTAATGCTTTGGCCTATCTTTGGCTGATACATCATGTGATAACTGGAGCATAGCGCAAAAAAGTCGTGCATAAAAAACGTATGTTGTAGGGCACCCACCTTTTCCACGTTCTGCAACAGATCTTTGTAATCGTTGATCTGCCAGTTTAACAAGTGGTGCGTATAAATCCTGGCAAGCTGCTTATGAATGTGTGAGAGCCACTCCATAATCTCAATGATTGAATAGAAGCCTATGAATTGATCGTCTACGATTACTCCGTAGTAAGTATCTTCCTTGGTGTTTAACAAGGAGTAGCTCTGGCCTGGATAAATCTGAATAATACCCACATTGTTTTGAGACAGATATGAGGCTTGCTCAAAAATATACTTCTCGGTACCGCCCATGGACTCCAAATAATTCGTGTGAGAGAAGATCAACGCATATTGCTTGTGAGGAAGCCTGCCGACCAAGCCAACGAAACGAGAGCGGCGGTTCCTTCTAATCGCATACCGCTGCAACAAGCTCTTTGCCTTTCCTTTGAGCCTCCGTTTAGCTCTACGCGCGATCTCTGCCGCCACCCGAAGCGGCAGGGTCGCCTTCCAGGACAACGACCCTGAATATAAAGTGACTTCCCGCCGATATTTTTCGATCTCCAGATCCTTTTTCCGAATCAACAAAGTCTGTTCGTCCTTCACTTGCTGCTCGCTTCTTGCAATTTCGGCTATTAATCGGTTCGATTCGTCTCGTTCCTCTTGCATCTCGTGGTTTAAAGCGGCGAGCTTTGTCTCACTTCTCCTGATGTCTTCGCAAAGTAGTTCCAGCGTATCAATTTGCTGCTCAATTTGGTTTGCAGCCAGTTCTAGATCTTCCTCATTCTTACCGTTCGCTGTCAGCAGCCTTTCGATTTTCAAGCTGGCATCGTGAAGTTCAGTGGATAACGCCACTTTAGAAGTGTGTTGAAGCTGAAGCTCTTGAATCACATCTTCACTTATTTGAAATGAGCAGCTTAACTCCAGGTGCAAGGTCACAGCCTCTTCATGCGGGGGCAAATCCCGAATTACCAGTTTCGATGTACTGCCCGTGCTTATGCCGGAGACGCAATTCGTCTCTTCGGTCAATGGTCTGAAGGCCAGAAACTGAACGTACTCTTTGGCATAGTCGCGAAGAAGATCTGCTTCTTGTCCATTATGGACAAGACTCAGCCTGAACAACTTAATATAGGCAGGATCTGCGAAAAAATCGATACGCAAATCCAATCCAAGCGATTCGCGAATCTCAACCGCATGCAGACTTGTCTTTCCTGTCGCGCTTATGGTTATGTAGGTTGATTTATCCTCCGTGAACCGCCCGTCTGTACCTGCCCAATATATTCGAATCCTAAAGGATTTCTCGTGACTCAAGAGCCGTTCGGCTTGCACCAGCTGATCATAGGCGGTTCGCACGCCCTCATGTAGATCAACATTATGCTGCGGATAATCCTCTCTCATCCCGCTTAATGCGAATTGATATGTTTGCCGTACCATGGCGGGAACTATGCGATTCTCCCACACATCCTGCATTGAATAATTGCTGTGCCGCATGGCGAGCTTTGGTAAACTGCTGGCTCTCTCCTGCTCCATGGCGCCGTACGGAATATTTAAAAAGTCGCTAATCCTGCGACAGATCTCGACAGGCTGTTCTAACAATTGATCATAATGAATTACAATTCTTCGCTCATGGCTCGTATAATACAAGCTGGAGAGGACGTGCAAGTTCCATATCGCAAATGACTTGTCATAAAGGAATTGATCTCTCTTATGCAGAGAAGCGGCTACGTTTAAAGGATTGCGCAGGCTGAGAATATACCTGGAATCTATTTTTAATTCTGCAAACACGGATTGCCATAACGGAAGCAGCAAGCACGTTCGCGGATCCTTAAATCCCCACAATGGCTGGTTAGAGAAATCTCTAGTGACAATATCGATTAGTTTTGTACGACTTGCTATTCCTGCTTCTGTCTGCCACCACAACTCGGGCAGCGGCTTCGTGGCATCCCAAGATGAAGATAGCTGATCCAACAACTCATCGTGAACAGCCACAATCTCGGCGTGTTCCCAGAAGCCCTCAGGGTTGTCCTCCCTAGGCAAGACCATCTGATGTTCATTCCCTATGTAGACTCCCAACGATCTGACGGTTCGAACCAGAAGTGATGTACCGCTTCGATGCATTCCCAAGATGATTACCGCTATTGGTCTATCTGACATTGCTGCACCTCTTCTAAATAAATACCTTTTATGAACCTTTAACGACAATACTCGATATAATTCGACAGAATCTTGCATGGATCCTGCAATGAATCTGTAAGTTTTAATTAACCTCACATCCATATATGTCTGTAGACGAATTAGACCGCAATGTTAGATCCCTCCGCTTGCCCATTGGCTTACTTTAATATTGTCCTTTAATAACAAAATACAAGTCACAAATGGTTCCAGCTAGTTTAGATTTCTGCCTAGCAAGCTTAAATTTCTCTTCTAACTCCCTTGGTGACTCCATCCCTTCAGAAAGCCACCTCTTAGAATCATCAACTGTACACATGACGTTGAACGTAAGACCATCTTCATAAAAAACGGAGGTAAGTTGAATAAACCACGAGCGGTTTTAAAAAAAAAAGGCGACCGCCCCTGTTGAATTCAGGAATGCCATCACCGATTATTTCACTGTTTTTTAATTGTCAACTTAACGGGAATATGAACACAGTTCAAGTTCATCCTTACGGTCCTTTTTATTGTGACTACCGATTAATGCCTATCGAATGACCTTCCAGTCAATGCCGTTGCTCGATAGCAGAACATGCTTATCGGCAATACCCAGCAGCATGCTTCCCGCTTGAGAGACGTACATGTTATCGGTATTGCGGCTCAGCTTCGTCCTTTTCCAATTAACCTTGTCAGTGGAAGTCAGCACATTTAAGCGCATAACACCGGGGGCGTACCAGTACTGGGTGTAAATCATATACTGCTTGCCAATCTTGTACATCGGTGAGCGGTAATCATTCGTTGGGAACAAATCCGGACGGCTTGACATCGTGAATGAAATACCGTTTGTTGATTTCAACGTATTCCCAAGTGCATCGAATAGGATGATCGTTCCATTCGTAACCGGCTGCTCTTCCGAGACGTAGTAAATTGGATACGGCCTGTTATTGACATAAAGTGAATTATAAAAAAAGTTCTTTTTAATAGCTCCCGATTGCATGGTCCAATCGCGTAGATCTTTAGAAGTAAACACAATCAACTCAACCCAACTTCCATTTTTCAGCTTAAACTGGTTGCGGGTCAGCTGCTGGCCTTGTTTTAACGGTATCAATTCATACCCCGAACCATAGGCTGTATAGTAAATGCCGTTCCAGGTTAGAAATTCAATGCCGATCGGTATGGAGCCGACCTCTGTCCAGGTAAAACCGTCCGAGGACGTATATACAGTTGTAAGTTCATTGAGCAACTGCTTGCCGAGCAGAATATATTTGCCATTCAAATATTGCAGATTGCCAATTGTGATCGGTCCACCGTTCTTGGCCCCAAGGGTCATCTTCGTCCACTCGTCACCGCCATTGCTGGACAAATAGATACGAATCACCGAGTAATGCTGGTCGACGTTCATCGTGGATAGATAGAACTTCCCTTTCAAATAGCGCACTGCATACATGCCCGACGATGGGAGGGATCGGGACACCCAGGTTTTCCCATAGTCATGTGTAATATTAAGATATTGATTCGTCACAATAAGGATACTGCCCTTATCATCCGCTGCCGTAGAGACGATAGCATCGCCCGTTGCGCGTTTGAACGCGATAGGGAATACCACCTTCGTGGACGAACTGTCAGAGGTAGGGGTCGCAGCTGTATTAGATAATTCTGCAAAAACTGATTGAGGTAATAATAGCAATAAACATACAATGAGCACGGTTTTTTGCAATGATTTCAACATGATTTTAAACGAATCTTCAGTCGCGTTGTAAAAGAAATGTCTGAACACACAGGACTCTCAGAGGGTAAAAGGCAAGATCCCTCCTCATTACCACAGAGGTCTCGCCCCTTCATATTATATCGTTTTTTATAGAGTTAAAGTAGTCTCCGTCATCAAGCGCCTGACGCGCGAGTGCGGCCAGATCTGCGGATTAGGCGCCCTCGAGCTCTTCGGTACTGTACTAATCACTTAAATTCATAGATGAAATCACAATGCTTTAGAGTCGATTCTCGATGGGATGCAATGATAACAGTCTGATTATTTAATCTAGACACTGCCCTCATGACTTCCTCTTCAAGGCATTCGTCGAGTGCAGAGGTTCCCTCGTCTAACACCAAGATATCCGGAGAATCATACACCGCCCTCGCTAGGCCCACGCGTTGGCACTGTCCCCCGGAAAGAAAGATTCCGTTTTCGCCAAGATTGGTGTCCTCTCCATGACTTAACCCTGCAATCATATCTGCTATTTGAGCTACCGATATAGCATGCTTCATTTTTCCTTTATCATAGTTTCGATAGAAGACAATATTTTCCTTCAGGCTTGCATTCAACAAAAAAACCTTTTGCGGAAGATATCCGAAACGAAGCTTTATCTCGCTAAGTTGTTCCATCGTTCCATCTTCATGCTCCACATCTAGTCTTCCATCTTTCGGTACAAGAAGACCCGTCAACAAATTTAACAGTGTACTTTTGCCTATTCCGGAGGGGCCCCTTAAACCAATGATAGCACCGCAAGGAATCTCAACATTTATTTTCTTCAAAACTTCTTGTCCATTCTCATAGGAAAAAGACAGGTCACTACATACAATTTTGCTTCCCTGTTTAAACCCGCCTGTAGTACGTGTATCTTTGTCTTGATCAATTGCTGCATGCGACTTGCTTTGTTTGTCTTCCTTTAATATCTCTTTAATCTTCTCGTAGAAACCTCCGTCCATTCGATCCAAAACCGAGGAATTGGCATACAAAGAAGATAAATAACCGTTTATTCTTGTCACTCCTGGCATAACTCTAATTAAAATTAAGGCTAGAATGGCCATTTTCGACATGACGTCCTCGGATGAGCCATTTGTTACGTAAACAGCAAGAAAAGCCATCAACATACAAGCCACCGTAATCAATTCAATCAGATATCTAGGCAACGTGGAGTAAACAGTCTGCTTTACTTCTAATGTTGCATTCTCCTGAATATACCCTTCATAGAGATGCTCCACTGCATCTTTCGCGTTATACAATTTTACTTCCTTAATACCATTTATGGCCTCTCTCGTAACTGCACTCATTCGGTCAAAGCTGTGATTGGAACGTTTGCCGGTATCTCGCACTTTCGTATAAATAAACCGATGGAACAGGAGCATGATAAGAACATACACCAGAATCAAACCCGCCGATATATTGACATTTAGAATGCACATATAAGCCAAAAGCATGAGAATGACTAGAGCTTCTGCAATAAATTCCAGCATACTCTGTATACTCAAGAAAATAGAACCCGTATATTTGTTAATATTGTTAATAAGAGCCGACGAATCTTCATCAATGAAGGATTGATAATCTTGATCCAGGTACATACGCAACAGTGACTTGCTTGTATCCTTATAATTGTTAACGATATATTTGCGCTTTATAATTCCTAACCCATATACAAACACGTTTTTTAATAGAAAACATATAAAAACAATTCCCGCAAAATAAGCAACTTTTCTTATACTCTCATGCCCCCCCTCTAGAATCGCAGAAACAAAGGGGAAGATAAGTGAAATGCTTGCGGTCTCTAACGCTGCACCTATTACATAGAAAAAAACAAGCACGCAAAATTGAATCTGTCTCTTTCGACCAAACAGATTCCATAGTGTAAGTACATTCACTCCGAGTGATTTATTCAAGGCAAGTCGCCGCTTTCTTAAGATAGTCCATGGAATTAACCTTATTATGAATCGTCAATATTCCTGTATTCACTCTATGCTCGTTCTCTTTCTTGCCATCATCGCCGTAGTTTGCATTAAGGTCTTCTTAAATGCAGCAATCATATTTTCCACTTCTTTGCGATAATACTCTTGATCACATTCACAGTAGGGCAAAATACTTAAATAAAGCTGCTTGATATCTTCTATCCGTTTCATAGTCTCCGTGAAACTACGCTTCGTACTCGAATGGCCACTGCTTCTCCTGCAGTATACATGTAGCTCCTCGTTTAGATAAGCACACTTGCTTCTGCTCGCGATTGGAAGCAGCAGCTGCGGATTCTGATCTACAGTGGATGCCGGAATCTGACGATTGGGATAACAGGAAAACAAGGCTTCCGTTCGCACCATAAATCGACCCGCAAGCTCCAAAATACGCTCATGGAACAAGTCATCAAATATATCGGATAAAAACGGCTGATTTTCTTTTTCTCTATACCTAATCGGATTTTCTGTCTCATCTTTGATCAAGCCATTGCTCCGCACCATATTGACATCAGGATGAGCAAGAAGACACCCCACCATCTTTTCAATACTGTCTTCTATCCAGTAGTCATCCGCATCGCACCAGGTTAATAGTTCACCATGGACATTCGGAAGCGCCAAGTTTACAGCAGCCACTTGTCCTGCATGGTTCTGGGAAATAATCTTCACTGATATGCCTTTTTTCTCCATTATTACAGCTCTCTCTGTAAGGACTGAGAGTGAATCATCGCTAGACCCATCATCCACCAAAATAAGTTCCAGCGGCGCATAAGTCTGGTTTTCTACGGAATCCAAGAAGGTGTGTAAATGAGGCATGGCATTATAGACTGGCGATATGATGGATACTAACGGTTTCATTCCTTTGACATCCTTTTTCTTAAAATAGCCGCATAATTTCTCATTTCTTCTTCACGTTTTAAACGTCCTGTATTGGTCATATGAAGGCGTCGCCTTAACGTTACTTGATTGATTTCACGAACCACAGCTCCTGCTTCCTTCACATTCATCATCCAATCTACAGTTTCTCCGCTTGAAAGATTTTCATCGAAGTAACCGCTCCGATTAAAGACCGATTTTTTGATAAGCGCACAGCCCGGCAATACGCCGCCATAACCGTTTTCTCTTACCTTCAGTTTCGCCCTTTGTTCACTCGATAACTCCGGCGAAACAAAATCCTTTGCCTTTCCATATACAACATCACAGTCCGATTCCTCTTCCATGGCAGTAAAAAGATTGACCAATGCATCCTGCAACAACACATCATCTGCATCCAGAAACAGTACATACTCCCCACAAGCCATCTTGAGTCCGATATTCCTTGCCTTTGCTGCACCGCCATGTTCCACCGAGATCACACGATCACCCAAGCTCTGGGCTTTGGCAAAGGAATGATCTTCTGAATGATCATCCACAATAATAATCTCCTTCTCGCCATTCCAGATCTGGCTCGATATCGATTCCACTGCTTCTTCTAAATAATTTCCGGCATTGTATACAGGCATAATAATAGATAGCTTCACTGTATTAATCCTCTTCTTTTAGTCTTGGCCATCCCATATCTGCTTCCACATCATGTACGGGGTCTGCCAACAGAAGGTCTTGAACCTCCGCGAATTCATTCAGTTCAAGGCTGTAATCTCCATCAACTACGACAAAATCGGCCATTGCTTCCTGGCTGTACGGTTGATCATTCGAAATGAAAATTTCCTTTTCCGTAAGCGCAGCAATAAACCGCTCTACACGCTGGTCAATATCTGCCACACAGCCCTCATTATTTTTGATTGTATCGACAATCTGTTTCGGTGCCTTGCCCTGCATCAACGCATCTAAAACCATCGATCCAAGAGCACTTGCTCCATAATACATTCCGGTAACAAAATTAATTACTATGGCCTGTCCATCAGCCATATCATAAAACATCTTCTCTTCATTTAATTTATACATGTTAAAGTCCCTCCATAAATTTTCGCAATACGGTTACATTCTTCTTAAGGTCTTTACTTAAACAGAACTCATAAGTTGGCAAATCCTTCAGTCTGTCCATCATTCTCTTAACCATTTCTGTATCTCTCCGCCCGCCAATCTGACTTACACTGGAATGAACCAATTTCACCAAAACCGGCCCTCGGTCTGTTGGCACAATCATTGGCTCGCTTCCATCCGTAACTTTTGGACACAAAATAGCTTTAATCGGTAATTCTTCTTGAAAAGGATAGGCGGATGCATCAAAAAACTTCTTCCCGTTTCGCTTTTCCTCTGTCTTGATCACAGGCATATTCGGTTTCAAAATCTGATTCATATCCGAATTCAATCCAACCATTGTATATAGCGGCAATGCATTTCGTTCTCCCGCTTCACGCATCATCACATAATCATCTGCCACGAAATCCAATCCCTCAAGCAAGCAACTCACCGACAAAGTTGACTTTCCAGCACCGCCCCGCGCGCTTATCAATACCCCTTTATGATTAACTCCTACTGCAGCGGAATGCAGAATCAATAAGCCCTCCTGCTCTGCCCAAAAATAAAAACATCTTATAAGCGGATGTCCCAACATGCAATCATCATAATCAGTGCCTGCTTGTCTGCAGAAATAATAGGTCTTTCCAATGTAGTCGGCACCCTCCATCTCCGTACTTCTAGTAACCTTGATGCATCCCGTAGTGTCCTTTCCCTGATATACATCGGTTATTGCTCCTTCGGGCAGCGGCTTATCTCGAAACGAATCGGGAATATAGATGTTAACATCATCCGTATAGTACCATATTACTGCATCCGGTACTCCGTACATCTCTTTTGAAAGCACTCTTCCGAGAAGAGAGGATCTTATCAATGACACCTCCATTTCATCCCAATATCGAATTTCAAGAATCCTACCTGCTAACCCGATTTGCAAGTTCTTATAGAGCATCCCGTTTTTCTTCAAAATTCGTTTATTAACATGTTCGAAGAAGGTGGAAATTGTTGTAGCTTTTTCATTCCCCATCTATTATTCTCTCTTTTCTCGCATAGTATTTGTTCCGATTAACGAATTCGTAACCGTGAAAGATATTTTCGATACAGTTTCATGGGTTTATTAAAATGATAAAGTTCCACAACATACCTTGCAAAACACATTCCAGATCTAAATTCCTTTAATTCATGAGAATAATACCTATACTCCTTTCTAATGGGCTTATATTTTATTCTTAAATTTATTACCCGCAGCGTGATTGAACCATTTCCGTCCGCACAACGTTCTTTCATATAAGGTACAATCATCTCATAAAAATCCATAGCGTCTTTTAGCCATTTGGTATATCCGCTATTCACTGCAAATAAAATCTCTACATCCTCTAACGAAATGTCCTCTGGAAAACAGATTGCGAATAACTTCATCATCAAGTGAACGCGATAACTACAATGCAGTTCTTTCGCGCGCTTTGCTATTGCTGCCCAATTCGTGTCAGGCATCATTTTCAACACCATTTTTGCATCAAATAACCATTTCATCCGACGTTCTGGCATCTCATCAACAAATATGCATCGGGATTGCGAATCTAATAGGTGTACGAACATGTCTATCGGAGCCAATACTCTGAATTGACAGCTATTAACCTCAATTTGTTCAACTCTCTCCCAAATATCACTGCCCTTTTCTAGATTGTTCTTAAAAATAACATGATGAATATCAAACTCCGTCTTTCCCAATTTATATGTAATTGAATACGGAGCCTCTACTGTATATTCCGCACCCATATCTTGAAAAATCGACACCGCTTTCTTATATTGATCGTACTCAAGCGCAAAGTCTAAATCAGCCATCATTCTAGATACTCCTGGGGCAAAATGCAGACGCATTGCGGCTCCCTTTAAAAGCAACGGGTATATATTCTTTTCATTCAGCTTTTGCATACTCATAAAAAGTTTCTGCAACATCAGCGCGTTCTCCACCTGATAATAGCGGTAGATGCCTTTTAATTGCGGGATAACATGCTCCGGAAATCCCATCCAATCGACATTATATCCAAAATGAGCTAACATCAGCAGATAATTATGATTACCCGAATCCATATCCAGATCTTGAAGCTGATACTCTATTTCTTCTATACTCACATGTTCCTTAAACAGGAGTGACAGCAATCTTTGCTCGCACGGAACAATCAGCCGTTTCTGCAACTCCTTTTCTATTTCATTATTCATATCTTTTCTTATCATCCATTCCTCTTTGTGGCTTTAACATATAAGCCGCCTTCACCGACTTACCGATTTTATCACTTTTGGAATTATAACAGATTGTTATGAAAGAATAATGAAAAAATAAACTAACCGAATAGGGATTTATCATCATTACGATTCGCCCTATTTGTGATAGGGCTCACCGTATCATCTATAGGGCGAAATCTGGGTATAGCCACCAGCAATATTTATCCCAACTTGTGATATGTTTGTCTGTACCATCTGTAGGGCTACATCAAAAGACACCCGAAATCGGGTGCCTTTAATCTAGTCTGCCTGGATGTTATTTTTTGGGGCTCTATAGGTCATTGCCCTCGCCCCCAACTCGCCATCCACCGTCCGGATGAGGAGTATTAATTACTTCACTATTTCTTTCACTATGCAACTTCATAAGTTATAAGTTCACTTCCGAGAACCGGAGATTCCATTTGCGGAGCTTCTGAACCTGTTTCTGGATGTTTGTGTGTAGTTTTGAAGCTATCGCTGTTTTTCCAAGCCGTGAAATGCTCTATGGACTCGCAATACATATTTACATTTAACTCGTCATAATCGGTTATGTTTTGTGTCAGCAGATCTTCTACCTTGACAAGGCCTTCTGTCGTATCTAATGAGCCTGAGGCTGTAAAACTTGGAGCCATTACCGCACCCATTCCTTATATCACTTTAATTCTGTTTGTTACGACTAACATCCTCAACATCTCCTTTACTTTTTTAATGTTATTCAAGTTTTCTGTTAAGTCAGTCCGATCGAAGAGCCAAGAACAAGCGTCTTAGTTGAACTCAAACATGGGCTACCCCTGATCTTGGCGACTCAGCCAACAACAATTTCCCATCTTCCATCCGATATACCTTGTCGCAATATTCAAGCATACGCTCATCATGGGTAACCATAATCGCCGCTTTCTGGCGTGACTTCACCTCTTGCGCTATTAGACTGACCACTTCATGGGCGCGCTTGGTGTCCAAACTTGCTGTCGGCTCATCCGCCAAGATGATGTTAGGATTATTAATTAAAGCACGAGCAATCGCTGTCCGTTGTTTCTCACCACCTGATAGCTCTTCCGGAAGACTTTTTAACTTTGAGCCCAGACCCAGCTCTTCCAGCAACTTAGTGGCGAATTCCTTATCCTCCCTTTTAACCTTCCCCGACATCCTCTTTACTATTAACAATTGATCAAGAACATTTAAATAGGGAACCAAATTCGATGATTGCATAATAAACCCGATTTCTCGTAACCTTATATTAGATAGTTCCTTCGCAGTAAGCGTGGAGATATTATACCCATTCAGCTTAACATCTCCTTCAGAGGCCTTAAGCAGTGCTCCAGCAATGGATAAGAACGTACTTTTACCAGACCCGGACGGCCCAACTACAGCAACAAATTCACCCGGCTCCACTGATATTGACACATGATCGAGTGCCGCAATCCGATTGCTTCCTTCGGCATAATACTTTGTGACTTCACTCATTTGCAATCCCTTAGTCATTATTCAATCCTCCCGAGCGCTTTGAGCGGATCAATCTTTGTAATCTTGCGAACAGATACCATCGAACTTAGCATAGCGATTATTAGCAAGATAACAGAATACGTGACGACAAGACTAATTTCCAGCTTGAATGGCATACCCTTTGGCATAATGGCAGCTGTTCCATAAGTCAGTAAAATTCCAACTACAATACTAGTCAGCGAAAGCACAAACACCTGTGATACAATAGCTTTGCCCAAAAATCTATTACTTGCACCAATAGCTTTCATAATGCCGAACTGGTTGGTCTTCTGCATCGTAATTACATAAAAGAACACCCCAAGCACGAATGCGGAGATAGCGAGCAGAAATGCAAGCATCATTAAAATAGTACCGTTCTCTTCTTTGTACCCTGGCATTCCTTGAACGGCTGCCGCTCGGGTAACTGTATCCGTATTGGATAGCTTACTATTAATTAAATCCGGATCGATATCCTTGCCTTGTAACATAATCGCATTAACGGGCCCTGCAACTCCTTTATCCGAACCCGGAGCCGCGAAGGTAATCTTCCGCCATTCAGCCATTGGAGTAAATACTGATGCAACGTGGTTATAGGTCTGATTCTCGACATATCCGATAATCATCAATGATTCCGTCGTTCCATCTAACTGAAAAGTGTCACCAATGTTATAGCCCTCATCCTTCATGGTTGAATTCACCACGACACCCGTAGGGTTCCCGGAAGATAGGCTTTCCCCTTCTACGATAGCCGGTTCCAAGAAGCTTCCTGGGTTAATTCCTATAATCGCGATGTCCACCTTATCTTCATTCTTGGTGCTTTGCTCCTTCAGCGCCGTTGCCATCGTTGTTCCCATGGGTGCGGCAGCACTCACATTTGGTAGCAGCTCCAGTTCCGTCATCAATTGATCAGACAGTAACGACTTGCTCATTGAAGACCGCGCTCCTTCTTCAAAGACAACATAATCAGCTTTCATTGTCTTAAATGTTGACGCAGCTAGCGTAGATAACCCATTCCCCAAACCTGATAAGATGAATACCAACCAAGCTATTAGTACAAAAATAATGACGATCATTAAAAATCTCATTTTACTATGCATCAATTCCTTCATAGCTAAAAACATTTTCTCCCCAACCCCTTATCTCTATTTTTTTGACACAAGTGTCATTTTTTTGGCACTATCAGACTTGTCTTATTAATTAAACAATATAAATGGCACTTGTGTCAAATTAATTACAAGACTGATACTAGCTCTTAGCTCCCCCGATCCACATTTGAAACAACAGCTTTCCCCAACCAGGCATAGGGATATTCAGCATATTAGGCGTATTAATTAAGTTAAAAAAAACACCAACAAGTACAGGCAATGGGATATCTTGCCGCAGGCCTTTATCCTGTTGTGCGCGTTCAAACAAGCGTGATAATTGAATTTTAAGGGTGATATGTGCTTCCTCAATAAATTCAAGATCTCTCGCTGCTGCAGAAGAATTAGTAGTATTAATTTTACCAGCATCCCCCAGAAGTTGATGGAGCGTAGATTCTTCTACGTAAACGAGAAGTAACTGCTCAAGAGCGTTCATAGGATCAGTCTCATCAATTCCTGATGAATTTTCTAATACCGCTGCTATTACGCGCTTCATACAAGCAGCAACTATCTCTTCTTTATTAGAATAATATTGATAAATAGTGCTCCGGGCTCCGGACAGATGCTGTGAGAGCAGCTTGAGATGAAAACCGTCGTAGCCATGCTCAAGCACTAATTTTTTTGTCATATCCAGTAGCTCTGTCTCAGTAAAAGATCGTTTTCTTCCCACTGAATCTCTTCCTTTTCATCATATACGTTCTGTGTTAGAAGTGAGATGAGTTACCACACAACTTCGCCACGCGTTGTATCGGCTTTGATCAAGTACTGGCTGAACTCCAAGCCATATTCACCACCATGGACTAACGCAGTCTTCTACAAGAGAAGTTCTTTTCATTTACAAAAAAATCTTGACGCTACCTTAAGATTTATCCTCACGTAAAAGAGTAATATCGTAAATTTAAAAGAATTGTACCTCTGATTTTATTTATTATCAGTATAGCATATGCTTTTAGGCATTGCCCGAAACAAGACCAGCGATCTCATTAAATAGAGGTGATTCGATCAAAAAACGAACTTGAGCGTGAATCCAGCCAATCAGTTCAGTAGCCAATTCTGCTACGTAAATAACATGATTGGTAGAATCCGTAACATCCTAAAGACTCACTAAGATAAGAATACACCACATTTACTAAAATAAATCATCAAAAAATAGCAAAGGCGGATAGGCAAGTATAGATTAAATAATAGACTTAGCTTCATAATTCACTTCGGCTCTTCACCCTACTGAATGGGTATCGCTGCATAGAAATAGGTTCATAGAGACTCTTGTTTCAATAGATTCTTAAAACATTGGTATAAATGGAAAGGGGAAACACAGGTTTAGGACCTCTGTGCTGCAAGCGATGGTAAACGATGTTTGTTAGCGGTCATGTAGACCATGGCTTATTAGATTATGAACGCTTCTATACCCGCGCGCTTTTCGTTTGGACGCTTGCACCAATCCATTAATACCTTCAAATAAACCATTCGTCATTCGGCTATGAAACCAACGAAGGATACCTTCTTCATGTTTCTTTACGCTCTTGGCTAGATCTACCATCGGTTCCAATTGCGAACGTCTAGGCCATCCTAGCCAATCCCGTAAGTAGACGTCAGCAAATACGTGTGGGGTTATCCATAGCTCCTGCATAGCTAATTTCAATCGGTAGGCTCTGCCTGTTTTTAAGTTTAGATCCTTGAGGCTTTGTAGGGTTTCTCGTTGTTCCGCCTTTAGATTGGCTTCATTCTTTAACCATATGAATTTAGTTCGTTTGAGTGCTGGCTCTTCTTTCTGCTCGGCTTTGCATACCTCATCCACAGCTTCATTTACCATCTTCATGACGTGAAACTTATCAAATGTAATTTCTGCTGTAGGGAGATGCTCTCCAATACCTCCAATAAATGAGGGGGACATATCACAGCAAATCTCCTGTATTTATATGGGTTCAACACCTTTTTGGAGTACATCTTCCTTAAACCGTGCTAAAGTATCTTTACCTTTTCCTTCTGTTGCGAAAAGGACTACTTTAGTATCCACATCCACAAACAAAGTAATGTAGCGATGACCCCGGCGTGATGACGTTTCGTCTGGCGATCCGCCGAACAGAAGTTAAGTCCAGCTCTTTCATGGCTTGTTCCACGTAGTGATGAAAGATCCGCCACATACGTGTATCATGCTCTCGTAATTCACGCGCTGCCGCATTCACAGGCATTTCAGCCATTAATCGCGTGGCCCAGGCGTCAAAATCTAAAGTATAATGCGACAACGGACGTGACCACTTCACTGGAATCATCTTGATCTTAATGCATTTTTTGCAATCGGTTCGGGGAACACTGGCATGGATATAGGTTTTCCATTTCCAAACATCGAGATGGCCACTGCTTTTTCTCTGCATCGTATGCAGAGTGTTCCACAATGCGGACAGGGAAATAGCGCTCCACGTTCAAAGTCAATAAATAAGTGCCACGCTTCTTCTTGCGGGTCATGCTCAATATCCACAAATTTTCAGGGTTCTTTCAAGTCTAACATGAACTTGAACACATCATTCATTATGATTATCTTGCTTGCTTAATGGGGTCCACATATTCTATCCCGCCTCGTAATTTTCTTACTAGACAGTATGGACACTTTCTCTATTAAAAGACATGTAACATTCACTTTAGCGATGAAGCTTCACTTCTCCACTTACCTTTTAGGTGTTTTAGTTTTATTAAGTGTTTATGTTATCAGTTTTAAACAGAATCTCCCAAATGTTTCGCCCTATTTGTGGTACGGTTCCCCCCGATTTATCTTCACAGCCCGATAAATCTGCTCCACCAGCACCAGCCGCATCAGCTGGTGCGGCAAGGTCATGCGCCCAAAGCTCAGCTTCTGCTGGGCGCGCTGCAAAACAGCGGGAGCAAGACCATTGCTCCCGCCAATAACAAAAGCCACGTGGCTTCGCCCATACGTGGCTAATTTATCGAGCTGGCCCGCGAGATCCTCGCTTGACCAGAGCTCGCCTTCAAGCGCGAGCGCGACTACGTGCGCCTCAGGCTTCAGCTGCGCTAGAAGCCTCTCGCCCTCTCGCTCGCGCACAATCGCTTCCTCCGCCGCACTCATCGTCTCCGGCGCCTTCTCATCGGGCACTTCCGTGAGCGTAAGCTTCACGTACGGCCCGAGCCGCTTGGCATATTCCGCTATGCCAAGCACCAAGTACTTTTCCTTCAGCTTGCCGACGGCAGCTATCTGTATATGCAAACCCGACACTTCCCTTTATTCTAAATAAGTTAAAATTCCTCTATTCACACCTAAACCACCAAAAAAGTAGCCGGCTCTACACAAAAATCACATTTCCGCGGCGGGTCCCAATCTGCGAACTGCGTTTCCTTCAAATCTACTACATCCGGTGCATCCTCATATTCATCTACAAATCGGTCCAAAGCCGTCTCCATATGCTCTTTACACACACAATACATCTTCTGCACGCTTCCTATCCTGGTTGATTGTATTTCTGCCTCGCGGCCTCGTCTTGCCTAATTATCTTGCTATGTCTTTATATGCCTTGCTATGTCTTTTCACTTTTTGCTTTGTCTTCATATGTCTTGCTATTTCCTGTCAGGTCTTGCTTTGTCTACATTTGTATTTCTTTGCTTTGTCGCGTCTTGCAATCTCTTCTCTTCCTATATCCTGCTTCAAGCATCCCTATTTCCGTCTTACCAGTCTGTCCAAAAATAACTATACTCAGCATATCAGAAAACGCCTTCCCTTTGAAGTCGACAATTTTCGCAAACGCCAAGCATTAGCCTCTATTTCCCCTTAGCAACACCTTATCCCCGTATGCTCTCCATCATCTCTCACCACGCTCACCATCCCAGCTCTTATCCAACAAAAAAACCGCAGCGCCCCTACGGTCTCCCGTACGTGCACTGCGGTTATTCAACCATTTATTCCTCGTCTTCCTTCTCGCCAAGCTTGAAGTGTGTCTCATTAAGCTTGCCGTCACGATAGTAAGTAATTTTAATCTCATCACCGATCTTTTTCTTGCCGTACAAATATTTGCGCAGATCCATCGTGCTGCTGATCGATTGACCATCGAGCTTTACAATAACGTCATTGAACAGCAAGCCCGCTTCCTGGGCAGGACCAACAGCCTCAAGTACGATTACGCCGTCATAGATGTCATCAGGCAGGTTCAGCTTTGGCAGTGTGCCTTCAATTACACTATCCGATTCTTCTTCAGGCGCTTCGGCCTCCGGCAGCAACTCATCTTCATCTGTATCGCCGTAAGCATCCTCGAAACCCTGCTGCTCCCAATACTGCTCCAGATCCATCGTGTAGACGCCTAGGTAAGGACGCGGGACATGGCCTAGCTTGATCAGACTCTCCACGATCGGCATAGCCAGATTAATGGGAATCGCAAAGCCGATGCCCTCAACGCCGAGATCGGCAATCTTCATGCTGTTGATGCCGACCACTCGCCCATTAAGATCAATAAGTGGCCCGCCGCTATTGCCTTGGTTAATGGACGCATCGATCTGAATGACCTCTTGCTCCCAGTCGTACACGCCATCCTGATTAAGCGATACCGGTACGATCTGCTTCGTCTTGCTCACACTTCCCGTCGTCACGGACTCCCCTAGCCCCAGCGGGTTGCCAATTGCGATAATATATTCAGCCGGACGAAGCGTCGAGGAATCGCCAATCTCAGCAACGACATCTATGCCCTTCGCATCAATTTCAAGCACGGCCAGATCGGTAATTTGATCCTTCCCGACGATTCGCGCCTCGCGCGTCTCGCCGTTCATAAGAACAACCTTTACCGCCTGCGCCTGGTCGATTACATGATAATTCGTAATAATGACTGCTTTGCCATCCTGCTTGCTTATAATGACGCCGGACCCTACGCCTACCTCGCGCAGCGTTCCTTTTTCCTCAGTGCCCTCGGGAAGCGGCTCGCCTTTGCCTATGCCAAGCGCGAATAACTGCTGGTTAATGACGCTTACGACGGCTGGCCTTACTTTGGCCGAAGCCTGTATCGGGCGCTCCAGCGGATCAACCGCCAGCACACCACCGGCTGTCGCTACTGCTCTGCCGCCGTTGCCTATCCCGCCTCCACCGCCAAAAACGGCGCCGAACAGCAAGGTTGCGGCCACTGCGCTAGTTATCGAGGATACGAATGCAATGCGGACGTTAGACCACTTTCGTTCCTTGCTTTTATATGGAAAAGCAAAGTCTCCCTTCTTGCTCTCGCGAGCAGCACGCTTGGAAACCTTGGTCGAATAAAAATCATCGTCGAAAAAGCTCATTGCTATCGCCCCTCTCGATGTCTTAGACATCAAGACTATTTTTTCAATATAGGAATGTTTTCGGAAGATTTGACTACAATAATAATAGATTCAAACGATGGACAGCAGATTTTTTTCATTCCGCTCACAAACCATTATAAATCCAAGGAGAGATGCCGCAATGAAAGCCAAAACCCCCGCCGCATGGGAACATGTACAGCTAGCCGCCAAGCTGGCGGATTTGAAGGATGACCACTACCGTACCGTTCTCACTTTAAGCGCAATGCTAGAGTTGTTCATAGATAAGGGCATACTTACGAGAGAAGAGCTAAGCGCTAAGGCCGAAGCGCTGGATGCGCAGCTCGAGTCGCTTATTTCCGCTTCACTTCATCCCATGGCGTAGGCTTATCGTGATACGTTGCCCGCAGGGGATGCTCTTCCTTCTTATAAAATATTCCGTGATCCTCCAAGATAGAATTCACGGTCAGCATCGCTAAATCCATCACGTTATGATCAAGGCTCAAGTGAGCCAAATAGACACGTTTCGTTCGATCCGTCATAAGCTCCAGCAGCGCTTCGCCTGCCGCGACGTTGGACAAGTGACCGACATCGCTCAAAATGCGGCGTTTCGTATTCCACGGATACCGCCCCATCCGGAGCATCTCGGTATCATGATTGGCCTCAAGCACCAGCACATCCGAATCGATGATATGACGCTTAACCTTCTCGCTCACATAACCTAGATCCGTTGCCAGGCTGAGCTTCTCGCCATTCTCCACAAAGCAGTAGCCGACTGGCTCCGCCGCATCATGCGAGATGGGATAAGATTGAATGGCCATTGATCCGAAAGTAACTTCTTCCCCTGTTTCCATAAACACACGTTTCTCGGCAGCAATGGTGCCTACATGCCTCTCCATCGCGGCCCATGTTGCCTCATTTGCATAAATCGGCAAATCATACTTGCGCGCGAACGCGCCGAGACCCTTAATATGATCGGAATGCTCATGCGTCACGAACAGCGCGTCGAGCTGATGCCCCGTTACTCCACGCTCGCGCATGAGCTCATCCAGCTTCTTCGCGCTCATTCCCGCATCGACAATAACCGTTTTTTCATTACCTTGCACGATTGTCGCATTGCCGGTCGAACCGCTTCCCAGTACCGTAAATCGAAGTCCCATAATGCTCTTTCCTGTCCCTTCTCCCGCTCCCGTTAACGTAAACCGTTCGCTGCCGCTTCCCCTTGCGCTTCATCCGTTGCAACCTCGCCGCTTATCGCATGCACATAGAACAAATGGCCGTCCTCCAGCATCACGCGCCAAGATGGTGCGGACACCTGCTTCTCCGAATCGAAGATTTGCCCTTTATAGCCGAGCTGAATATCCGAAATCACCGCGCCATCCGGCAAATACGTTTCAATAAGGCTCGCTACGATTTTCGCTGCCGGAAGCACCTGCTTGGCTTCGCCTGTGCCGAGCAGCTCTACCCGGTCCTGCAGGAATGATATAATTTTTTGATCGCTGATATACAGCGTCAGCTTCACGTCGAACATGGGCCGTCCTTCTACGACACGATAGAGGACGAATTGATCCACGCTGCTGTTCAGCAAATCGAATGCGTATTGATCAAGCTCGGGAATACGATTCCCCAGCGTTTTCAACAGCTCTTTTTTAGAATAAATAATGGTACTGTCCACCGGTTTGTCTAGAATGACAGGCTCCGCGTTCTTTCGGCTGTCCGAGTGCAAATTGTATGTTAAATCACCCAGCTCCGGCGTTTCCAGCGGCAGATTGGCTTCTAACGAAATTCGTTTCTGCTGCATGAGCAGCACTTTATCCTGCGGCAGCTCCGCTGTGTTCACATTCAGATTCAGCTGTTCTCTAATATCTAACCATAGCTGATAGCCCAGCAACACATTGAGCAGCAAAAACGAAATAATAAGCACATTTTTCGCTCGTCCCCAATCCACCCGCCTTCACCCCCCCGCCATCTCAAATATCCTTATTTCCCTTTTCCGAAAAACAGCGGGTTTGCTCCGCCGACCGATACGGTCGAAGCTCCTGCACCATTCGTAGCTGTTGCGGTGTCAGCATCATCTCCGCTGCCATCCGCGGCGTCGTTCATGGACGACTCCAGAACCTGCTTAGGGGGCTCATACCCGCTCGGATAAGCATCGGTCAGCATTTCTTCCGTTCCGTCCACTAGACGTACCGCCCAGATCGGGTTGAAACGAAGTCTCTCCTCATCTATCGGCAGCGCCTGCAGTGCTGGGAACAATGTCTTCACCTCGCTGCGGCGGTCATACCGGTTAAGAATGGATTGGAGCTCCTCGCCGCCGGGCAGCCATCTCACCGTACGGGATTCGGAATCCGCAGCGA
This sequence comes from Paenibacillus sp. 2TAB23, assembly GCF_052115165.1. Taxonomy (NCBI): domain Bacteria; kingdom Bacillati; phylum Bacillota; class Bacilli; order Caryophanales; family Paenibacillaceae; genus Paenibacillus; species Paenibacillus sp. 2TAB23. The sequence goes on along the minus strand of NZ_JBFRGD010000005.1, from coordinate 48,995 downwards.
GCGTAATCAGCGATCTCGCATACTCCGTCACGACTCCCTGCTGAAGCGTAAGCTTCATGTAGCCGTAATGGAACGGAGATGCCGCAAGGACCGGATATTGCTCCACGTATTGCTTGAAGCGAATAGCCTTGCCTTCGCCCCCTGGCAATGCATTCACGAACCGATGAACGCCGTCCCAACCTCCATGCTGATTCACAAAGTCTACCGAGGCATACACATTGTCGCTTAATAGATTTTCCGTAATTTGCGGCGCACTCGGATCGGTATAGTTAATCCACTTGCCGTTTTGCTCTACCTGAAGGCCCCGCTTGCCGTCTGTATATATCTGCGAGCCGCCCCGATCCTCTAGCGCCCTTGTCGTGCTCGGATCAAACATGCTGCGCTGCATTAAATCCGGCGAATAGGTATCGTAGGGGAACAGCATTTCCGTTGATTGGATCGGAACAGCCGGAACATATAGCCCGTCTGCGGTCATCGTATATTTCGGCTGGAATTGTCCGAAGCCTACATAATCCTGCACGTCGCGAACGGTTAAGTCGGCACGTACGGACTCATACACCATCTCGCCATCCGAGCTGAAGAAGAACGTTCTGATCTCCTCCGTACCGGTCGTTTTGAAAATCCAAATCCGGTCAATCGTCTCGTTTAGAAACAGCAGATCGCCTTCTAGCTTAAGCAGCTTCTGCAGCAGCTCCACCGGTATTCCGTTCTCGAACCGCAGTTCAATTCCAATATCGTTCTTCCGAATCTCTTCCCAATTCAGCACATCCGACGGGCTTCGTTGAAAGCCCTTGAATTCCCTGCCCTGAATACGCTGGTTAAGAATCATGTCGTAGAACTGCGTGCCTGGATAAATGATGGTATGCTTGTTGCCGCCCAGATGGATAACAAGCGTCTCTGGAAATATGACGCTCTCCACGCTTGTCGCCGTTCCCATCGGCTCGGTATTCACATAATCCTGGTCGCTTCTGACCGTCGCCCCAAGGCCTGGCATGCTGTAAGCCAGCAAGTAGCTTTGAAGAAGGCTGAGCGCGACAAGCACGATTAGTGTTGTCGTCTTTATTTTCTCCTTCATGCAGGCTCACCCCCTTCTTGCAGCAGCGGGAGCGTGAAGGTCACTGTCGTACCCTCGTTAAGCTCGGAATACAGCGAAATTGTGCCGCTGTGAGCCTTCACAATTTCCCGGGCAATCGAAAGCCCGAGGCCGGTTCCGCCCATGTTGCGCGAGCGTGCCTTATCCACGCGGTAGAATCGGTCAAAAATCCGATCCAAATCCTTTTTGGGAATACCAATCCCCGTATCTTTGACGCTGATGGCCAGCAATGCCGAATCGGACGGCTTCTTCGCCGTTAATTCAATGGTCCCACCGTCCAGCGTGTATTTAATCGCGTTCGAGAACAAATTATCGAGCACCTGGTCAATCTGATCGCGGTCAAGCCAAGCCGACTCCAATCCGTTATCGACGCGCACAGCTGCCTTGATCGACTTCTGCCTAAGCTGGAAGGAAAAACGGTCAGCCACCTCGTCCAGCATATCATGCACATTGGTCTGTCTGCGACGAAGGGGCGCCTGATTAGAGTCCAATCGGGACAGATGCAGCAGATCCGTTACCAGCCTGATCATACGCTCCGTCTCATTGCGGATAACGCCTACAAAACGCTCCGACAGCTCTCGTTCCTCTAGCGCACCGTCATTAAGTGCTTCTGCATAGCTTTTGATCGTGGTGAGCGGCGTCCGCAGCTCATGCGATACGTTGGCAACGAACTGGCGGCGCGACTGCTCAAGCTTCTCCTGCTCCGTTACGTCTTGAAGCACAGCTATCGTACCCGTAATTCCTTTATCGCGGCGATGAATCGGCGTAAAGGTAGCCCGCAGATGCCCTTCCTCGCTATCGCTCATGTCCTGCTCGTCCACACTGCGTGCAATGAGCAGCGTCTGACCGCGCCCTTGCTGAAGCTCACTCAGACGCTGCTCGGATAGTTCAAAGACCTCCGGCAATACAAGCCCCTCGAAGGTGCGTACGTCGAGCAGCTCCAGCGCACGTCTATTCCATACAATGACATTGCCGTTCTCGTCTGCCGCAACTACGCCATCACTCATATTCGACAGAATAGAAGCAAGCTTCTCATTCTCTTCTTCATTCACGGACAAGGCTTCCTTCAGCCTGATTGTCATATCATTGAACGCGACGCTCAAGCTGCCGATCTCATCATCCCCGAGCACAGGCACCTGAAGATCGAACTTCCCTTGCGCGATCGCTTCTGCCTGCCGCGTCAGCCCTTGGATGGGACTTGTAATCGTATGCGCCAGCAATATCCCGAGCACTCCCGTTAAGCCGAGCGCAATGAGCGTTCCCGAGAAAAAGATTTGATTGACCCGATTCACCGTCTCGTAGAGCTCATTCATCGAAGCTACGACATAGACGACGCCGACTACCTTGTTGTCATTAATCGTAACCGGCTGCGCGATCATTTTTTTGCGTGTGTTGTCCTCATCTATAATTTCCTGTTCATTGTCGGTTATGTTCTGAAGCGCCCTGCTCACGGCAAGCGACTTATTCTTCTGGCCGATATACGATTGATTGCTCTGAACCGAGGTCGCGACCATCTTGCCATTTGAGTCCAGCACCTGAACCTCCGCGCCGCTTATGCTGAACAGGTTGCGAACGACAAAGCTGAGATCCTCGGTCGTGCTCTCTGACGAATCGCCTTCTGTATCCGGCTTGGCAGCAAGGCTGGGAGCTGCGAATTTCGAGAGAATATCAGCCTGCTCCTTGAGGTTCTTCGTGAAGCTGTCTATCAATGAATTCTTTACTGTGCTGATGAAATAAACGCCAATTAGCTGCATCGCTACGAGAATAAGCAGCAAGTAGATGATGACCAGCTTGACTTGAATCGTTCGGAAGAAGCTTTTGCCCTTCATCCTACGCGAAGCCTCCGGACTTGGAATTGCGCATCATGTATCCGAGGCCGCGCCGGGTCATAATATACTCCGGACGACTTGGGTCATCCTCGATTTTCTCGCGGAGTCTCCTAATCGTTACGTCCACTGTCCGCACATCTCCAAAATACTCAAAGCCCCACACCGCCTGCAGCAAATGCTCGCGCGTCATCACCTTGCCGCTGTTGCGAGCCATATAATACACCAGCTCATATTCGCGATGAGTAAGGTCAAGCGGCTCACCGTCCTTATAAACGACGTACATATCGGTATCAATAAACAAATTAAACAGCTTGAATCCCTGCTGTTCCTGCTCGGCAGGCTCCTCGGAGGAGCTTGCACGCTCGCCATTTGCTCCAGCAGGCTTCTGCTGTCTGCGCAAATGCGCCTTCACGCGCGCCAGCAGCTCTCGCGTGCTGAATGGTTTCGTTACATAATCGTCGGCGCCCAGCTCAAGACCAAGCACCTTGTCAATTTCCGTATCCTTGGCAGTCAGCATAATAATCGGCATTTGCAGCTTGGCGCGAACCTCGCGGCATACGTCCATGCCATCCTTTACGGGAAGCATCAGGTCGAGCAGAATCAAATCAGGCAGCTCCTCAAATGCGAGCCGTACTGCTTCTCCGCCGTCAAAGGCGCAAATGACCTGATGGCCTTCCTTCTCCAAATTAAACTTTATAATATCGGCTATCGGCTGTTCGTCATCGACCACTAATATTTTTCCGTGCATCGCTACACCCGCCCGTCGCTTGTCCTATAATAAACACTTGTAACTTCTATTTTAACACACGTTATCCATTCCTTCACAATGAAACTTCCCTCATGTTAGCAAGGTTTTTCCTTTCAATCTTTTTACACGTTTACTTACAAAAAAAATCACCTCCGCATGAAGCGAAAGTGATTATTTCTGTTTATATTTGGGTATAAATTATAAGTACTTTAATGGATTCTGAAGAACGCCGTCCTTATGCACTTCGAAATGCAAATGTACGCCCGTTGAGTTTCCTGTGCTGCCCATGATACCGATAGTATCGCCTTGCTCGACAACGGCGCCTACCTTTGTTTTGTATGAGTTTAGATGCCCATAGACCGTAGTATATCCGTTTTTGTGGTTGATAATGATCGTCTTGCCTAGACCTGGCTTCGTGCCGACAAATTCAACAATGCCGTTATCGGAAGCATGGATATTCTTGTTGCCGGTCAAATCAATCCCGTTATGCATACGGCCCCAGCGTTTGCCGAACTTGCTCGTCAAACGTGATCCGGATACCGGCATCGCGAAACGTCCTGTTCCTTCGCCGAGTATAACCTTTGTTCCTCTCTCGACGATTTTAGGCATTGCTTCTTTGATAACTTCCTTTGTAAGAAGCTCTTCCGAGACGACATAACCGTTCTGCTTGGTAATGCGGTACGTTAATCGCTTCGAGCCAGCCGAGCCTTCTGAAATGGTCTTGGATTCGCCGACACGCATGTCCGCATTTTTCTTAATCTCAACCGGCGGCTCAATCGTCTCGACCTCAACCAGATTTTCGATGGTTTTAACCGTAAGCTCCGGCTGAAGGACCGTTAGATCGAGTACATCGCCAATCGTTATTTTGTCATCCTTGATCCAAGCATTATTCTTGTAGATGACTTCAGGAGAAATATCAAACTTCTGCGCGATACAGCCGACGCAATCTCCGGCTTGTACCGTGTATTTGGTAGGTTGAATGCTGCCCTGCACAAGCATCTTATAGATCGCTTCCGCTTCCATAATCTGTTCGGGATCGATATCGATTGATTCTGTCATAACAGCTTCTATGAATTCGACCTCTGTTACTTCACGCCCCGGCGTCTTGGACGCAGGCTTGGCTTCCGCAGCAGGTACTGCTTTCTCATTAGAATCGAAGGAGAGCGATTTAACTTCCTTCTGATTTTTCTTCGCTGCCGCAAGCTCAGGTGCAAACTTGCTTTGAACGCGCAGCAATACATCATCAGCCGTCTGCTGATCCTTTACGATGCCGATTACTTTTCCGTCTACCTTTACCTCTACGCCAACCGCATGAGATGCAAACAAGCCCTCGAGCTTGTCCAATGTGACATCCGTTTCAGGCGTTCCTTTGAAGGCTTCAGTAGCTTCGTATGTAATCGTACCCGTATCAAGCACCATGTTAAGACCTGGATTTGCTTGCTGAACCTCTTCTGTCTCCAGAAGAACGAGCTGTTCTACTTCCTGTGGGTCGCTTACGGTTCCAACCGCTGTGCCATTCATATATACGTTATAAAATTCGACTGTGTTTGCTTGGACATATTGGATTCCGCTAAATCCTGCTACTGTGAGGAGAACGAGAGCTCCCCCTGCCAATTGAACCGGTTTCTTCCGCCATATAGGCAATTTGGCCTTATCGCTTGCAGGTTGTTGCTGTTTCTTGCCACTCAAGTGTTGCGATCGGTCACGCCGAAAGTACTGAATCGATTGATTCCATACCTTCTGAATCCGACCCTTGTCCCTGAAAACGGTCATGATTGTCTCCTTTTCGCGCTTATGCAACTATTTTTCTGGCTTCCGACAATAAAAAAAGGCGAATTATCCTGTCGGATCACTCGCCTAATACTTTAACATATGCCCAACAATTGGAGCAACCTTTACAAGACGTTCGTAATATTAATATTTCTTCAGAATGTCCATCATTTGGGTATATTCCGTCTTGTCGAGATGCTGTGCCATGATCTGTTGGATAGCTGTCAGCTCCTGTTCCGTCAGCCCATTTTCGATATATTGTGAGATGGTTTGCCATGATTCCTGGGGCAATTTGCTCATTAATAGGCCAAATAGCTCATCCTTGTCCTTGTCGGACATCTGTTCCTTCACTTCCGTCAACTCATCGGTTGTCATTGCCGTTTCACTGCCATCAATTCCGGCCACGCCTTCCTCCACGACGGTCCCGCTATCTGGCGCCGAACCGGCACCCGCCTGTGTGCCTCCACCGATTCCAATATCCGTCAGCGGAGGATCCGATGCTTGGCTGAAAGCATCTACCGATGCCGGAGGATCTTTCTCCGTCTCTTGCTGCGCATTGGCTTCTGTTTTATCCTCCGTATTCGCGTTTGTATTATTCTCAGTACTCGCTTTCGGACTATCTTCATTACCCGCTTCTGGAGTATCCTCGGTTTTCGCTTCCGAAGTGTCTTTCGTATTCTCTTGCTCTTGCGCTTCCGTTTGTTCTGCAATATCCGTCGTCACTAACGGGTCAGCTCCCCAGAGCTTGCCCCATACGCCTGACATTGCCATAGGCGGCACCTCAAGCGGAAGATTGAATTGTTTTAATATAGACTCTACATAACTAGTAACAATATATCCGGTGGTCCATATGCATAGGAAGCTTAGAATCAGTCCTGAAGCAACCAGCTTACCCAGCCATCCGATTCGTTTCAACATTTGCCACATTCCCTTCGTTACGCAGCCTAGCTTTATTTCTTCAAAAGCTGACGTTACCATAATCTGTTATATACCATTATGGTCAACAAAAGGGACGGGCATTCTCACTTATGCCAAAACATGCAAAAAAGGATGGCCTCAGGGCCATCCTTCTATGTTAGCATTCTATTCGTAAATTGGGCGAACCGGGTTCGTTTGCTCACGGTTGCGTCCTACGGAGAAGATCGCAATCGGAATACCTGTAAGCTCTGATACGCGGTTCAAGTAGTTGCGTGTATTCACTGGCAGATCCTCAAGCGTCTTGGCATTGGAGATATCTTCTGACCAGCCTGGGTGCTCCTCGTAGATCGCTTCGCACTCCGAAACCATTTTGAGGCTCGCCGGATACGTTTCGATCACTTCGCCGCGCAGCTTGTAGCCTGTGCAGATCTTTACCGTTTCAAGACCTGTAAGCACATCTAGTGAATTCAGAGATAGACCCGTAATGCCGCTTACGCGGCGCGCATGGCGAACGACAACCGTATCGAACCAGCCGACGCGGCGCGGACGGCCTGTTACGGTGCCATATTCATGGCCTTTATCGCGAATCAATTGACCGATTTCATTATCCTGCTCCGTCGGGAAAGGACCGTCGCCTACACGGGTTGTATACGCTTTGGCAACGCCGATTACTTGCTGAATCTTTGATGGGCCTACGCCCGAACCGATACATACGCCGCCAGCCGATGGGTTGGAGGAGGTTACATACGGATAAGTGCCTTGGTCAATATCAAGCATAACGCCTTGTGCGCCTTCGAACAGCACCTTCTGACCTGCATCGATTGCATCGTTAAGCACAACGGACGTGTCTGTCACATATTTGCGCAGAACTTCAGCGAATCCAAGATAGTCGCGAACGATGGAATCCGCATCCAAATGCGAGCCTCCGTAGACCTGCTCGATCAATTGGTTTTTCTCGATGATGATGCTGCGAACTCTTGTTTCGAATTCCTCTGCATCCATCAAATCAGCGATACGGATACCGTTGCGAGCTGCTTTGTCCATATAGCAAGGGCCAATTCCTTTGCGAGTCGTACCAATCTTATTGTCGCCTTTGCGGTCTTCTTCAAGGCCGTCAAGCACAAGATGGTAAGGCATAATAACATGCGCGCGGTCACTGATTTTCAAGTTGTCCGTTGAGAAGCCGTTATCATGAATATAGTTAATTTCGTCGATCAGAGCTTCGGGGTTGATAACCATCCCGTTGCCGATGACGCAAGTTTTATTATGGTTGAAAATACCCGATGGAATCATCGTCAATTTATACTTTTTGTTATCAATAAGGATCGTGTGTCCGGCATTGTTTCCCCCTTGGTAACGAGCGACGACGTCGGCTCCCTCTGCCAAGTAATCAGTGATTTTGCCTTTACCTTCGTCTCCCCACTGTGTACCAACAACAACAACCGTAGACATAATTATACCCCCGTCCGGTGTTTATAAGCACCGAAAATTACCGTCCAAATGCTGCAGCACGCGATGTCCTTCATAAGAAAAGACATAATTGCTACGTGATATCAGTCAAAAGACAGCATTAATAGTGTAGCAGTCCATCTGCTAGAAGTCAAACTAAAAACGAACAATTGCATAGCTGCCCATGCAATTGTTCGGATATTAAGAGGCTTGCATCGGATCCTGATGCGCGCGGTCTATGCTGACGAATTTATTGTACTTTTTGAGGAACACCAGCTCGACCGTGCCAACCGGTCCGTTACGCTGTTTAGCGATAATAATTTCGATAATATCTTTTTTCTCGGACTCTTTATCGTAGTAGTCATCCCGGTAAAGGAAGGAAACGATATCAGCATCTTGCTCAATCGAACCCGATTCCCGAAGATCGGACATCATCGGGCGTTTATCCTGCCGCTGCTCAACACCCCGGCTGAGCTGCGAAAGCGCAATAACCGGAACCTCAAGCTCACGCGCGATTTGCTTCAGCGTCCGCGAAATCTCGGATACCTCCTGCTGCCTGTTCTCGCCCGCTTTACCACGGCCGGAAATCAGCTGCAAGTAATCGATCATAATCATGCCGAGCCCTTTTTCCTTCTTCAGACGACGGCATTTGGCACGAATCTCAGCTACCGTAATCCCCGGCGTGTCATCGATAAAAATTTGCGCTTCCGACAAGGAGCCGATTGCCATCGTGAGCTTTTCCCAATCGTCACCTTCCAGGTGGCCTGTACGCATGCGCTGTGCATCCACATTTGCTTCGGCGCAGATCATACGTTGAACCAGTTGAGCCGCTGACATCTCCAGACTGAATATGGCCACAGTCTCTCTCGCGCGCACGCCGACATTTTGCGCAACGTTCAGCGCGAATGCCGTTTTACCTACGGAAGGACGCGCTGCAACGATAATCAAGTCGCTTCGCTGGAAGCCGGCGGTCATCCGGTCTAGATCGGTAAAGCCCGACGGAATGCCCGTCGTGCCTCCCTTGTCCTGATAAAGCTGCTCAACCTTCTCGAATACCTCCATCAGCACGTCCCTGATGGAGATGAATCCGCTGCCGGAACGGCGATTCGATATCTCTAGAATTTGTTTCTCTGCGTCCCCAAGCAGGACGCCAACATCATCGGAATTGGCATAACCATCGGAAACGATATTCGTCGCGGTACGAATTAAACGCCTAAGCATCGATTTCTCTTCGACGATCTGCGCGTAATAATCAACATTCGCGGCAGTCGGCACCGAATTGGCCAGCTTCGCCAAATAGCTGACGCCGCCGATTTCTTCAAGCAGATGCTGATCCTGCAAATGCGCGGTCAAGGTCACGAGATCGACCGGTTGGTTGTTCTCAGCAATCTCAACCATCGCTTCGTAGATTTGTCTATGGGGACCGCTGTAGAAATCTTCGCTGCGCACCCGCTCCATCGCCGTGATGAGCGCTTCCGACTGCAGCAATATGGCTCCGATAACAGCTTGTTCAGCCTCTAGATTTTGCGGGGGAACTCGGTCAAACATCAGCTCGTTACTCATTGGGAACCTCCTAAAAGGTTTGCGTAGCAAACCTACTTCGTAAGCATTAACTTAGGTTTGCTACGCAAACCCGCATCCTATACATAAGCGAAGGCTTGCGTAGCAAATTTGCTGCACAAGCCCGGGTCGCTTTCTATTCTTCGCTTGCCTGAACGCTTAGCTTTGCCTTTACTTCAGGGTGAAGCTTAACAATGACCTGAGTTACGCCTAGCGTACGGATCGGATCATCCAGCTCGATTTTGCGTTTGTCGATTTTAATGCCTTGCGCTGCCAGAGCTTCACCGATTTGCTTGCTCGTGATGGCACCGAACAATCTTCCGCCTTCGCCTGCTTTGGTTTTAATGACAACCGTCATTTCCTCCATTTTCTTGCCAAGCGCCTGCGCGTCTTCCTTTTCTTTCTCCTTACGCTTCTGTTCCGAAGCTGTCTGAACCTCAAGCGTCTTCAGGTTGCCGTCAGACGCCAGCTTCGCCAGTCCTTGCGGCAATAAAAAATTACGTACATATCCTTCGGAAAGATCCTTTACTTGGCCTTTCTTCCCTTGTCCTTTAACATCCTGCAAAAAGATCACTTTCATTCAAATAACCCCTCTTCCGTTTCGATTTCGTCCAATACCTGTTTCAGTCGCTCGGCAACTTCCACTACCGAACCTTCAAGCTGAGCGGCCGCATTCGTCAAGTGTCCGCCTCCGCCCATTCTTTCCATTACGACCTGCACGTTCATATGACCGAGTGAACGAGCGCTAATGCCGATGAGCCCGTCAGCCCGCTCCCCGATAACAAAGGAAGCCAGTATGTCGGTCATATTCAGCAGCGTGTCTGCCGATTGAGCAATGAGCAGCTGCGAATATTTGCGGCCAGACTCCGTAACAGCGATGGCTACATGCTCGTATAGCACTTCGGCATGCTTAATGATTTCCGCTTTTCGTACGTACTCCTCGAGATCCTCCTTCAGCATCCGCTGAATCATCATCGAGTCAGCGCCATTGCGGCGCAGGAATGAGGCAGCCTCGAACGTTCTCGCTCCCGTGCGGAGCGAGAAGCTCTTCGTATCCACAGTGATGCCCGCAAGGAGCGCCGTGGACTCCCTAACATCGAGTACGACACGGTCATGTATATATTGAAGCAGCTCCGTAACGAGCTCGCAAGTCGACGAAGCGTACGGCTCCATGTAGACCAATATCGCATTAGCGATAAATTCCTCGCTGCGGCGATGATGATCAATTACGACGATACGGTCCGTTTGCGTAAGCAGCTTCGGCTCCTTCACCATCGACACCTTATGCGTATCAACGACGACCGCGAGCGTCTGCGGCGTAATGAGCGCCGTCGCTTGCTCAGGCGATACGAATCGCTTAGACAGCTTCTCGTCTTCCCTGATAAGCTCCATCATCTTCTGGATAGCAGGATTGACACCCTCTAATACGATATAAGCTTCCTTGCCAAACAGCTGCGCCGCTTTCATTACGCCGATTGCCGCGCCGATTGCATCCATATCCGGCATTTTGTGGCCCATGATGACAACATTATGACTCTCGCGAATCAAATCACGGAGCGCATGTGCAACGACACGGGCGCGAACCCGCGTCCGCTTCTCTACGGCATTCGACTTGCCGCCGTAGAACGACTGCCGACTCCCCACCTTAACGGCAGCCTGGTCTCCGCCGCGACCGAGCGCAATATCAAGGCTTGTGTGCGCCCATTGGCCAAGCTCGATAATATGCTCGGCACCCGCGGCGAACCCAATGCTTAGCGTGACAGGGATTTTGTGATCGCCTGTAATTTCTCTTACTTCGTCCAGCACGATAAAGCGGGATTGCTCCAGCTGCTTCAGCGTGCGCTGATCGGTTACAAGCAGGAACCGGTCCGAGGTGAGCCTTTTCAAATAAATTTGGTATTTCTGTGCCCATTCCGTAATCTCCGTTGTAACCTTTGCCAGCATCGAGCTGCGCTGATGATCATCAAGGCCCTGCGTTACTTCCTCAAGGTTATCAATCATGACAACGCCAAGCACGAGCTTCTCATCATCATATTTACGGCCAAGCTGCCAAAGCTCCGTAATATTTTTCACGTACAGGATTCGTTCCTTCGGCTTGAAGATCAGTTGGTATACCTGCGAGCCCACCGTCGCTTCCACGGTGCCTTCCCGCTCCTTTACCTGCTGCAAGGAAGGGAATATCTCGGCAAGCGGTACGCCAATGACCGTTTCCAATCCTGTCATATCCGCTATATAAGGATTATGCCACTCTACGATTCGATCCTCGTTATATAAAATAATTCCGAAGGGAAGCTCGCTGACAACGTCGTTGCCCGCTTTCTTCACCCGATATGACAATGTGCCCAAATATGTTTTAAGATCTTTGCGGAAAGCCCGCTCCGCCATTACGGTATAAACCAAAACCCCGCCGGTAAGCAGCAGCCCGAGCAGGCCAAGCAGCCATTCAAACCAAGCAAGCGCCACCGACATGAACACCATCAGGACAAAAGCCCATACCTGATGCATGCCATGCCAACGCGTAACCAAAAACTTCGGCATTTCCTATCCGCTCCTGTGCTATGGTTTCGTAAAAGACTTGCGGATTGGGAAAGCAGTATCCAGCACACCAATTAAGCTAAGCGGCGGGAACAATAGCACCGGAATTGCAATAAGCACCGGCACCGCTTTATTCCATCCTCGCTGGTGAGCGAGAAAGAAGAAAAATCCGACAGCCTGAAACGCAAAAACAAAACTAAGCAAAGGAACCAGGTTCAGTAAAGCGACCGAAAAGAAAGACTCGTTCGTTGTGGATGAGAATAGCTCCATTACATACGTAATTAAGTACAACACGACAAGCAGGCGCGGAAGCCGCCATTCCCTTGCACGCGTGAATCTTGGCACCTCTGGACCGCCGCTCCATTTCACGGCTCTGCGACCTAAAAACTGCGCAATTGCGGTGATCGTAAAGGAGATCATAATAAAGGTTACCGGAATAGAGTTGATCATCGTTTGAATAACCAGCTCCGTTAGGCTGGAATCCCATTCGGTTGGCAGCAGGCTTTGAGACATAAGGTCTTCAACAGACACGCGAATGAATGAGCTCAGCTCTTTGATGAGCGACAGATCCAAGAACACCTCAAATACGAGCAGCTCTAGCATCAACTGCGCCAGAACGACAACGCCGACCGTCCGAACCACCCTCGAAGCAGGCGCTTGCTTAATATACAAGTGGCCCATCACAATGGACGGGATGAGAAAAAACAATCCGATAATAAGCGTAGCTGGACCACCGATAAAAAATGCCAGCACCCAAACGGGCAGCAGATGCAGCGCGAACGCTTTGGGCGACAAGGTCGTATAAAGCACCACATACGGCACCATAAGCAGCAGCATGGCAAAAACATTCAAGAGCGGTACTAACAGGGTCAATAATAAAAGGAGTGCCGCACAGCTCCACAGCACTGGTTTCAAGCCGGTTCTCAAACCGTTCACCTCTTGCTTATATAATCTGGTTTCTTACGAAACTTTTACAACTCATTATAGCATAAAAGCAAAACATATCACGCACATTCACGCCAACGCCCCGCTTCACCCGAAAAAACAAAAAAGACGGAACAGTCATGCCATTCCGTCTCCATTTTTATTAGATTGCCCTGCTGAGCTTAAACTTAGTACCTGCGCGCCATTACAGGAGCCGTACCGGCTATTTGTCCTGCAGCACGTTATGCTGCTCCATAATAATTTTCTGGCAGTAATCGATAATTTCGCTTCTCCGAACGATGCCGATAAACCGGTTCATATCATCGACGACGGGCACGAAGTTTTGCAGCTTCGCGAGCGAGATCAGGTCATCCATATTGGCATCGATCCGAACGGTCTTGTTGTTCATACGAAGCGGCACATCCGCAAGCCTGATCTTATTGGTCTGATCCAGCGTCAAATCGGCATGGTCCTTGATGTACCATAGAAGATCGCCTTCCGTCACCGTACCTGCATAACCGCCGTCATCATTAATAATAGGTACTGCCGTATATCTGTGGTATTCCATGCGCTCAAGCGTCTGTCTAAGCGTCGCATCCTGCGTGAGGCACACGACCTCCTGTTTCGGCAATAAAAAGAAAGCAATATTCATATTCCCCAACAACTCCGTTCCGTTTGCTGTTTCCCCTATTCGTGTTGGCCGAAGGCAGCAGACGGATCGGAGCAAGCAGAATTACTGCTTGGAGGCTTCTTCGCTGCTCGATAGCGAGCCTACCTCTTTCACCTTGTTCACTGTGTACTTATCCGGCAATATCAAGCTGGATGCAGGCGCATCTGCGTTCAACCAGCTCTTAATCATCGTCTGTACCTTCGACAAATCCTCTTCATCGGCAAAATAATACCATGGCCCGCCGTTCTTCAAACGATGGCCGCTTCCAAGCAGAGAGTGACTGTAAATATTCCTATCCTTCGCCTGCAGCATGCTTTGGCCTAGATCGACGAGCTGCTGCGGACGCATATCCGTGCTGAAATTTTCGCCCATAATATTCATTAGATCGGGAATTTTGGACCATTGATTCATTTGCTTTGCTTTGTCCATGAGAAGGCCCAGAAAGATTTGATGCCGTTCCGTACGGTTCATATCTCCGCCTGCATCCTCACGATATCTCACGTAATTTAGCGTATCTTGACCATTATAGCTTTCTTGCCCTGCTTTGATGACGAATTTCTCGTGGTCGGCGTCATCATTAATCATGTCCTCTTCAATAGGGAGCGACATGCCGCCAAGCGTGTCTATCACATTGCGGAAGCCTTCGAAGTTAATAGAAGCGTAATAATTAATCGGCGCATCTAAAAACTTTTGTACGGTGTCCATCGCCATTCCTGCTCCGCCATACGCATATGCATGTGTAATTTTATCCTCTTTGTCCTTGCCCACGATCTCCACATACATATCCCGAGGAATCGAAACCATCAGCATATCTCCATCATTGGGACGAACAACCGTGTAGATCATCGTATCAGAGCGCCCGATCTCCTTGCCTCGCTGATCGACACCGAGCAGAAGTACGGAGAACGGATCCTGATTCTTATCTATTGTACTAACCGGAATGGGTTCCCGTCCATCTATCGGTTTATAGGTTTGCTCCAGCTGCTTCTCCACATGTCCTTCCAGAAACCAATCGAATCCCAGCATAGCCAATGCCCCGCGATTGAAAAAAACAGTAACGGCAAGGATAACCACTGCGGCTGACGCTGCATACATCCATTTACGTTTATTCATAATATGATGAATTCTCCTATCTGGTCTATTCTTTTATAAACACGCATTCTCAGTTTAGACGATATATTGTCGAAACAGGTTACAAAACTTTTACAATGGAATCATACCAGAAATGGATATTTTTTTATAATATAAAGAGGTCTAGTCCTAACTCGCGGCGAATACAATCAGGAAAGTATATGCAATTATAGAAAGGGTGAAAATTATGGATCATCCCCCATCCTTGAAACCGGACAGCTCCTCAACCGGCCTGGACCCTAAAGTAGCGGGCTTGCTTTGCTACCTCGGCGGCTTTATTACCGGCATTATATTCCTAGTTCTAGAGAAGAACAGCCGCTTCGTCAGACTGCATGCTGTGCAATCGATCGTAGTGTCAGTCGCTCTCATCGTCCTTAACCTGCTATTTGGCTTTATTCCCGTTATCGGCTGGTTGCTTGGGTTGCTGCTTGTGCCTGTCGGCTTTGTTCTGTGGATTGGCCTTATGCTGCTTACGCTGCAAGGCAAGCTCAATAAGCTTCCTGTTATAGGCGACTGGTCAGAGCAGCAAGCCAGCAAATTTTAATTCTATTGCTTCAAAATGGGACGGCCTTCTGCCGTTCTTTTTTGTTCTTTTAATAAGTTCATAAGAACTACTCTTAAAACCATTAACATTACCTCGTAATTTAAAGAAAATGTCTAATATCGATTAGCCCAACGCTCCAAATGCGCTTAATTGAACGCTTACCGCAATTTATCACCGATTCAGAGGTTTGAAGAATTGGCAGAAAGTTCGTACTATTAAATGAAACCAAAAAATCGAAACAAGAAGGATCGTGAATATTTCATATGGGTATAGGACTTAATCTAGTATTATTTGCTTTACTAATTGTGCTCACTGCTTTTTTCGTTGCTACTGAATTTGCCATTATCAAGCTTCGGACCAGCCGAGTTGATCAATTAGTCGTTGAGGGCAAGAAAAACGCGATTGCCGTTCAACGTGTAGTCAGTAATTTAGATGGATACCTATCGGCTTGTCAGCTCGGCATAACCATTACAGCGCTTGGACTCGGATGGCTCGGAGAGCCAACGGTAGAGAAATTATTGCTCCCGCTATTCGAAACATGGCAGCTCAACAGCGATCTTAGCCACATTCTTTCATTCGTCATTGCCTTTATCGGCGTAACGTTCCTGCATGTTGTCATCGGCGAGCTTGCTCCGAAGAGCATTGCGATTCAGAAGGCAGAGCTTGTCAGCTTCGCCGTTGTTAAACCGATTATTCTGTTCTACAAGGTCATGTACCCATTTATCTGGCTCTTAAACGGTTCAGCTAATGCATTAGTTCGTTTGTTCGGCTTGAAGCCGGCCAAGGAGCATGAGAATGCCCATAGCGAAGAAGAAATTCAAATTATATTAAGCGACAGCCTTGAAAGCGGCAAAATCAACACGACGGAATATGGTTATGTAAACCGCATATTTGCTTTTGATGAAATTTTGGCAAAAGAAATTATGGTTCCGCGTACTGATATGACCGTACTATATAAAAACAATACCTTGCAGCAAAATATGGACATCATCCGCAAGGAGCAATATACCCGCTTTCCTGTTGCCGGCGACAGCAAGGACAATATCGTTGGCATGATCAATACCAAGCAGCTGTTCCTTCAGTATCAAGAGAACAAGCAAATTGATTTGCAAACCCTCATCCAGCCGGTCATGTCCGTAGCTGAGGTGCTGCCTGTCAAAACCTTGCTGACGCGTATGCAGCAGGAGCGCGTACATTTTGCCATTGTTGTCGATGAATATGGCGGCACTTCCGGACTTGTTACCATTGAGGATATCCTTGAGGAAATTGTCGGAGATATCCGGGACGAATTCGATGCCGACGAACGTAAGGACATTGAGAAGATATCCGAGACGTCCTATCTCCTGGACGGCAAAGTATCGCTTACCGAGCTTGGCGACCTGATTGGTACGGAGCTGACTCATGAGGAAGTTGATACCGTTGGCGGTTGGCTTTACAGTGAGATGGAAGAAGCAAAACCCGGCAAGAAGTTGGACTTTCATCATTTGACCTTCACGATCCGCGAGGTAAGCAAGCACCGCATCAACAAAGTAGAGCTGACGATTACACCGCGACAGTCTTTGCTTAAACCTGAAATCGGCTAATAAGATAATAAGTAACAAGGCAGATGTCCAATGACCTCTGCCTTGTTTTTTGTCGCATGAATATACGGGCTGAGATCAAGGGCATCTTAATAAAAAAGAAAAGGAGAGGAATAAACATGCATATTGATATGGTCCTTAATATCATTTGTGGTTTGGTTATTCCTTGGCTCGCTGCTATTCCACTTATACGTAAGAAGCCGAGAGTCTTAGCTCTCATCTGTCCGATTGGTGCAGTGGCTTCCTTAGTCATCAACTCGCTTGGCTTCCAGATGGGATTCTGGGACTTTACGCCGTTTATCCCGAATGACGAATCCGTCTCCGCCATGCCGCTTGGCCTTGGCATTTACCCCATCCTTGGCAGCTATATGATTAGGACCATTCAACATCACAAGAGCAAGACGGCGCTCGTTTTGTTTTTGTTTATCTTTTTTACGACACTGCTTGAATTCATTGCCTTGCTATTCGGCAAAGTGTCCTACGGAAACGGTTGGAATATCGGCTATACATTCTTGTCCTATGTTCTGGCCTTTGGAATTGTTTATTTATACTACAAGCTGTTGAACCGCTTCCGTATGCTATGACAGCTATGACAGCTGATCCTCGCGCAGCTCTTCCTTGTATAGCGAAGAACGGCTTGTGAACCAATCATACAAGTGAATGACAATGACCTTCAGCACCGCATACCCAGGAACGGCTAACACGATTCCCGCTAGCCCGAACAGGTTCCCCGCCGTCAAGATGACGAATATGATCGTGATCGGATGGATCTGCAGGCTTTTGCCCATAATCTGCGGCGAGATGAATTTGCCTTCTATGAGTTGAACAATCGTCCAAATGACGATCATCTTCAGCAGCATAACAGGGGATGTGACGAGCGCTACGACCAAAGCAGGCGTAATCGCAATAGCAGGCCCGAGGTAAGGAATCACACTCGTGCAGGCTGCAACTAACGCAAGGACAAGCGAATACTCCAATCCAATAATCAAATATCCGATATACAGCAGCATGCCAATGCAGAAGCTGACGATAATCTGGCCTCTGATATAGCTGCTGATCTGGCCATTCATTTCTGCCATAATTCGTTTCGACTGCGGCTGCAGCTGGTTAGGCAGAAAACGGACAATCGCTTGCGGCAAATGCTTGCCATCCTTGAGAAGATAGAACAAAATGAACGGCAGCGTCACAATAGCTAGAAATACTTCCTTAATCGCACCTACAAACGATCCTACACTCGACAGCGTGCCATTCAGCAGCGAGGTTGCCTGCTCTGTGATATTGCCGGATAGCTCCGATGGATTTAAATTAAACCACTCCTGAATCTGCATAAAACCGGGACTATCCATAAAGCCCTCGAAATTGTTGCGCAGCTGTTCTCCGTACTTAGGGAAATTGTTGACGAAGCTAACCGCCTGTTCATTAAGAAAAGGAATTACTGCAACGAGCAATATCGTTATAAGACCTGCTCCGAGCAGGAATAACAGAATAATCGAGTACACCCTTTTAATGCGGTTGCGCTCCAAGTAATCCACGATCGGATTAAGCAGATAGTAAGCGATTCCCGCTAGTATGACAGGCAAAAGCAGCGTTTTAAGGAGCACCGTAATCGGCGTAAAGATATATGATATTTTGGTAAGCACCATAATATTTAACCCGACTAGCAGCAGCACAAGCAGAAACAAAACGAATTTGTTATTCAGAATAAACCGTTTGAACCGATCGGTTCCCGATTTTGCGTTTTCCATCTTAAAGTCCCTTTCCTTCCCATAAAGGCAATCATTTTGGTTTATTGTAGCATTACTTTAAACCAAAACGCGAATGGGAGGCTCGAGCATTCTTTACACAGCTCTATGCAGGCTGTCTTCTCCGTCTACCGTTACGCGCTGTCCCGGAATTATCTTTTTAATGCCTTCCCCTCTTCTGCCGACGGAAAGATAAGCTTCAACATAGGCGGAGTCACCAAAGTCGTAATCATAATGACCATAACTACAGCTGTAAAATAAATCTGCGGCAGCAATCCGGATTGTAATCCGCTAGCCGAAATAATAAGCGCTACTTCCCCTCTTGATACCATCCCGGCACCAATCGCAAGCGACGACCGATTATTAAACCCAGTCAGCCTTGCGCCTAACCCGCCCCCGAACAGCTTAGACAGAATAGCAACTAGGGATAGCACAATGATAAATATGAGTTGGTTGCCTACGCCATCCAAAGTAATGTTCAAGCCAATGCTGACGAAAAATACAGGAACGAAAAGGGTGTACGCGATAGGCTCAACCTTCTTCTCCACCTCATGTCTGAAAGACGTTTGCGAGATCGCAATCCCCGCGGCAAATGCCCCAATAATGCCTGCCACTCCCATTTTCTCTGCGAAATATGCAAATGAGAAGCAAGCAATCAAAGCCCCGCTCATCAACGCTTCCGTCACTTTAAGCCTTGCTATCAGCTTCATGAAGACTGGAACGACCCAGATAGAAACCGCAATAACCACTACAAAAAATAATGCCTTTTTGCCGATTAATGCCGGAATTGACACGCTTTCCGCCGTACCCAGCAAGCTGAGCATCACTGCCAGCAATATGACAACGACGACATCATCTACAACTGCTGCTCCCAGAATCGTGCTGCCTTCCTTTGAGTTAAGCTGATTCAGCTCCTTCAATGCCTGAACCGAGATACTGACGGAGGTTGCACAGAGCAGCAGCGCCAAGAACAATGATTCGGATTGCGATAATCCAAGCCATGAAGCAACGGCAAATCCGCCGATAAACGGCAAAATAATGCCGCCGATTGCAACCGCAAACGCAGATTTCCAGTTTTGTCTGAGCTGATTCAAATCTGTTTCCAGACCTGCAATAAACATAAGCAATAGCACACCTATTTCCGCAAAATGATCTATGAATTCACCAGGCTGTATCCAGCCGAGAAAAGCCGGCCCTAGAATGATGCCCACGATTAACTTGCCCAGCACGGCTGGCTGACCCAGCTTCACGGACAAGTGGCCAGCAGCTTTGGTCGCCGCAATAATCAGTGCTAAATAAAAAATAAACTGCATGAATGTACACTCCTTACCCGTTTGGCTTAGCATACAACAAAAAAAGGCCCTTATACATTGGGCCTCTAAACAAACAAAAAGAGCCCTTGGTGACAGGCTCCTCCGTTTTGGTGCATATTCATTTCACAACCTATTCAGTCGTGTAAGGAAGCAATGCGATTTGACGTGAACGTTTAATTGCGATTGTAAGCAAGCGTTGGTATTTCGCGCTTGTTCCAGTCACACGACGTGGCAAGATTTTGCCGCGCTCGCTGATAAACTTTTTCAGCAAATCAACATCTTTATAGTCAATTTTAGTGATTTTGTTTACAGTGAAGAAACACACTTTACGGCGTTTGTTACGTCCGCCTTTACGTCCGCTGAACTTACGTTCTGGACGCTCGTCGCCACCGTTATCTCTTTGCTTGAAAGCCATGATAGGTATCCTCCTTATCGTTGATAATTGTACAATTACACAGCTGCTCTATATTGCGATAAAGGCTGTATAATCGTTCCATCGATATGCGAAGTAGCTAGTACTCCGATATCAGAATGGCAAATCATCCTCTGATATATCAATCGGGCGTCCGTCATCCTGGAAAGGATCACGGCTGTCGTTACGTGAGTTATTGCCAGATGGCCGGTTACCGCCGCTTTGGGAAGCGTTGCCGCCGTAAGATCCGCCGCCGCTGCTTGTACCGCCGCTGTAGCTGCTTCCGCCTTCTTCGCGCGAGCCGCCGCCGTCTTTGTTGGATTCCAAGAACCGTACGTTATCAGCGATAACTTCCGTTACGTAGACGCGTTTGCCTTCGTTATTCTCGTAATTCCGCACTTGTATGCGTCCTTCAACCGCTGTTAAGCGGCCTTTACGCAAGTAGTTGGCGCAAGTCTCGGCCAGTTGACGCCAAGTTACAACCGGAATGAAATCCGCTTCACGCTCGCCTTGACCGCCGCTCGTAAACGGACGATCTACCGCTAACGTAAATTGTGTAACCGCAACACCTGCAGGCGTATAGCGAAGCTCTGGGTCTCTCGTCAATCTACCAATTAGTATAACACGATTCAACATCGTTTCTGACCTCCCAATCGAACAATCCAGCGTGGATTAAGCGACGTCTCTGACGATCAACGAACGGATAACTTCATCCGTAATCTTCATGATGCGGTCAAGTTCATTCACAACTTCAGTCGTTGCGTTGAAATGTACCAGTATAAAATAACCATCACGAAGCTTGTTGATTTCATACGCAAGACGACGTTTTCCGCTCACATCTTGCTTTGTGACCTCTCCGCCGTTGGAGATAATGCCATGGAATTTGTCAACGATTGCCTGCAAGGCTTCTTGCTCAACGTCTGGACGAACGATGTACATTACTTCATATTTGCGCATATTGTTTCACCTCCTCTTGGACTAGCGGCCCCATAAATGGAGCAAGGAACGAGCTTCTGCTCGCATCTCTATATTATATCAAATCCAAAAGCCTATGACAAGTGATTTTAACAGTTGAGTTCCATTTGTATGTTTATAGCCGATATCTGCTACTTATGCAATCGAGCTTTACTGCAGATACTATCCCAGCGGATAGATGTGAACCATCGATCTTACCGTGCAAATATTACGTATATGGAGGGTGATCCTAATGGGTGAAGGTACCATGTTTTCTCCGGGAGACAAAGCACCGAACGACGGCACTTACATCGAGGATGGAGTGAATTCCTTTCACATGGGCATTCAAAACCCCAAAAAAGTAACCTTGAACAAAGGGCAACGATTCCCCGATACAAGCAACCATGAGCGCAAATGGAAGCGCATGGGCCATTAATTGTCAATTATCTAGCTGTATAGGGTTGAAAAGGACTGGTTATTCTATTATGTGACGGTGTAAGAGAGGTGTGGTTCCGTTGAACCATTCTGGCAATAAGCGTAACGGCTATACCCGCAATCAAGCGGATTAGCTCTCGTTTCGCTCATGAACATTTGCAGCATTTGCAGCCTTTAGGTTACAAGCTGTGCATGAAGCCTTAAGAGAATTTCTTTCACACAGGATTGAAGCGGAGGATTGTGCCAAAGACGCTTGTCTCTCATGCACATGCATTCGAGCATCGCTGCAAGCAACCGTTCAATCGGAATTGCAGCATTGTGCTCAAGTGGAATAAATGAGGCTTTGGCTAATTTTCTCCAATTGACGAATGAAGTTTCCCATGTTTCAGATACTTGTCGTGTTTATGAATTGACTCGACCATTCAACACCGTCAAGAAGAGGGCTCGCGAGAGCCCTCTTTCATTTATTTATGCCATGCTTTGTTGGGTCGATCAGATGGATAACCCTGTTCTGCTCTGTATTGCTTACGCTCCGCCGTGAAGTCCCACCACTGCTTATCGCTGCCAGGGTGGCTAGCATGATGCACGGCAAGCCTCATCACGTCTTCTACGCAGGGATCCATCCAAACCCCGTGCAGCCGCTCTAGCCGCTCAACGAGCTGGGCGCCGCTCTCTCCGCTGCTTTTAATCTGTTCTAATGAATGAAAACCAAGCTCATATAGATTTTGAGCGAGGCTCGGCCCAATGGAAGGTATGTTTTGAAAAAGTGCTAGAGCCCGTATATGCGATGCCCTCTCCTGCGGTACATGCATGATCAGACAAAGTTCACGTACAGAGCAGTTTTTCAGGTCTATTAGTTTTACTTTTGCATGTCTTAAATGCTTGCGTTCATCATCGGTTAAAGGCAGCTTCGGTATACTCATCGAAGGGACCTCCCAGCATAAAATATAAAAAAAACGATTCGGTAATCGAATCGTTTAACTGTTTGTTTATGGCGGAGAAGGTGGGATTCGAACCCACGCACGGTTTGACCCGCCTAGCTGATTTCGAGTCAGCCCCCTTGGGCCTCTTGGGTACCTCTCCGCATGTAAAAATTATTGTAGCACACAGCATGTCTTCCTGCAAGTGCTTTCTTCAAAATAAACGTTGATTATTGTAAACCCGATAAACCTTCCGTAGAAGCATTTGAACGAAGAACCTTCTTCATGTTTTTCTCAAACTTAGCTCTAGGGATCAACACGCTGTGCTTGCAGCCTACGCATTTAATGCGAATATCCATCCCCATGCGTATAATTTCCATTTCATTAGAGCCGCAAGGATGCTGTTTTTTCATTTGAACAACATCTCCCAGCTCAAACTGCTTACGCTCCATCTTTGACGCCTCCTTTTTCATTGCGCTGATAGGTTACCATTCTTGGGTAAGGAATTTCAATTCCGTTTGCATCCAGCGACTTCTTGATTACCATATTGAGCTTACGCGAAACAATGGGATGCGTATTCGGTCTGCATTCCGCCACAACACGTATCGTTACCCCTGTAGGAGCAATGGTCTGAATACCGAGAACCTCCGGGGCATTTATCAGATTCTCATCCTGCATAGTAATCATCGTATGACGAATAACCTCGAGTGCTCGATCGACCTCTTCCTCAAAGGCAATCGAAATATCAATAACCGCTATACTATTATTTATAGAGAAGTTAGTCACTTCATTAATCATTCCGTTGGGAACAATATGTACTTCTCCCGTCCAGCTTTGTATGCGTGTCGTGCGCAAACCAATAACCTCTACTGTTCCTTTGAACTGCCCTGTCTGAATGACATCACCAACAGCGAATTGATCCTCCAGCACGATAAAAAAGCCAGTGATGATATCCTTCACCAAGCTTTGTGCGCCAAACCCGATAGCAAGACCGAGAACGCCTGCTCCTGCGAGCAAAGGCCCCAGATTGATGCCGAACTCTGACAATACAAGCATTACCGTAATAAAGTAAACGACATACGAGGCTACATTTTTCATTAGCTTGCCTACTGTAGTCATTCGTCTTGTATGGTTTGCAGGTCTCTTGCTCTCACGCTCTAAGATAACGCGATCAATGGTTTTATGTATGATCCACACGACAAGTCGGCCTATAGCGAGGAACATAATGATTCTCAGCGCCGAGCTTCCAAAGGCCTCCCACAATTCGTTATCTGTCAACCATGCGACAACCTTATCATATCGTTCGTTGATTGACATCCCCATACCTCCTTCGTCTGTCTATTTCCGTTCACATTTCAATCTGCTCATAACCGGATTCAACCGGCTTGAATATGCCTCTAACTTCCACATTTTCTTGAACAATGACATCCTTCACCATCGTTAAATCCTCTTCTGGGAAATGAATAGACAACGCGCAGCCGGCTGTGATTTCCTTGGGAGTCGGACAAATATCAATTTCAATCTCGGCATACTCAAGCAGCATCTCAGCACGCAACGCCTGCTGCGTCGAATCAAATGCAATTAACACGTGCAAGACCTCCGTTTTGTTGAAATAACGATCAGCTATGCATAATAAATATCAAAACTATCTGACGTATAAAATGGTTGTCCTATCCATATACTAGTAACATATCGGTATTATCGGAGGGATTCTATGAAACTTTCATTTATCAAAGAAACGCCTTTGAAGGTGCCCTACACAACTGCGAACGTTATTGGCATGCTGGTCAACCGCCTGACCGCCATGCTGGATGAGCTCGCCGATAACCGTCCCATTGTTGTTGTATGCATAGGTACCGACCGTTCCACCGGCGATTCATTAGGACCGCTAATTGGAACTAACTTATCGAAATACCGGAGCCCTCATTTTTCTTTATTTGGGACTTTAGAGAACCCCGTTCATGCTATGAATTTGGATGATACGCTTATCGAAATTAATCGACGCTTTCATAAGCCATTTGTCATTGGCATCGATGCTTGCCTAGGTCAGGTTGCCAGTGTTGGAAGCATTCAAGTCGGAGTCGGCCCTGTTCGTCCTGGCGCTGGCGTCAACAAGGATCTCCCGCCGGTTGGCGACGTTCACATTACCGGTATCGTAAACGTCGGCGGGTTTATGGAGTATTTCGTATTGCAAAACACCAGATTGCATCTCGTGATGAAAATGTCGGACATCATATCTCTTAGCTTATTTACAGCCATTGCGAATCACGCCCATCTTTCCAACGGCAGTGCACTTGAGCAAACAGCTGCATCCGATACGATCTAGCTTTCTTCCTATTCCTGATTTATTTGGCCTCTTGAATAGCCTTACGCTCCTCAGGAGTCAATGGATAGGTTGATTCGCCTTTTTCCACTGGTTTCGCATAAACGTATGTGTTTTCTCTACTATGGATGCCCGAAAAAATAGCGCCGTCTTTTTCCTGATTAATAATGGCTATGGAGAAGCTAAGATCACTTCCTTGTTCGGCAAAAGCATTGTATCGAACAATACCTACTCTGCTCTTTTGAAGCGGAAGAGCCGCTTGGACGTCTGCCAATTGTGCTTTTAACACAATATTGGCTTGTTGTTGTTCAGCAAGCCCTTCTTTAAGCTGAATGATGACTTCCTCTACATTTGTAACGCCTGTGTTCCCCATGACCGCTGTATATTGCTTACGCAGCTTTTTCAGCCGCCCGCCAATAACTGCTATCCATACGAATAATAGGATAACCAATAATGCAATTCCTACTGTTACAGCATTCATCGGATTTGTCGTCCAGTCTTCCATCGTTGTTAATCCGCCCCCCACAATCATTGCTATGCCCTGTACTGTTTTGCAATTTCCTTAATGGCAGTTGATAAAGCATCAACTTCCTCGTTCGTTGTATACACACCTACGCTAGCCCGAATTGCTCCCGTCTCAGTCGTACCTGCGCATGCATGTGCGAGCGGTGTACAGTGAAAGCCAGCTCGCACGGCAATATGATAATGCTGATCCAATATAAAGGAAAGCTCGGATGGATCTACCCCATTTACATTAAAAGCCACTATACCTGTACGCTGTTCCCCAAGTTCCGGCCCCAGCAGCTTAACCTCGTTAATAAGCTTTAGCCCTTCCATAAGCCTTTGCGACAATGCCCATTCCTTAGTATGGATTTTCTGAACCGTCTCATTCAGCACATACTGTACACCAGCCTTTAAGCCTGCTATACCTGGAGTGTTTTGCGTACCTGCCTCATAACGATCAGGCCTCACCCAAGGCTGCTCACGCGCCTCAGATTGACTCCCGGTCCCACCATGTAGCAATGGCACTAATTCAAGCTCAGGATCAACGTACAGCCCTCCTGTGCCCTGTGGTCCCAACAGTCCTTTATGCCCTGGGAATGCCAGCATATCAATGCCCATTGCTTTAACATCTATCGGGATAATCCCGGCGCTTTGCGCCGCGTCTACAAGAAGCTTTATACCGTGTTTTTTCGTTAACTCTGCTATAGCTGCAACAGGCATTATCGTGCCAAGAAGATTGGAGCTGTGGTTCAAAACGATAAGTGTGGTTTGTGGGCGTATGGCTTTAGAAACGGCATCGATATCTAAATACCCTTGCTCATCTGACTCTATATAAGTAACCTCGACACCACTGGTCTGTTCCAAATAATATAAAGGTCTTCGCACAGAGTTATGCTCAACGGATGTTGTTATAACGTGGTCGYCAGGTTTAACATATCCTTTTATGGCCATATTAAGTGACATCGTCGTATTCGAAGTGAATGCTATATCATTCGGATTTTTTATGTTAAATAGCTTTGCAAGATATTTGCGTGTATCGAATAAAATCCGACTTGCTCGTACAGCCATCGCATGGCTTCCTCTGCCAGGATTAGCCGCATCGTTCAACATCGCTTGAATCACTGCGTCTGTTACCTCAGGTGGTTTTGGCCATGAAGTCGCTGCATGATCCAAATATATGATAGGTTTATCTTTATTAACCACAATTCCGCATCCTTTCAAGCTGTCTCTCCACAACAATGGCATACCTTAGTTTAATCTTTCAAAAGCAAGATTACAACTTAGGTATGCCACTGTTTAATAGGCTCTATGCCATATATTGAAGCAATTCAAGCAGTCTTTCCAAATCTTGTTTACTGTAATATTGAAGCTCTATTTTACCCTTATCTTTTTGTTGCTTAATTTTCACCGTCGTCTTAAACCGTTCACGCAATGATTCTTCAAGATGATCGATGTAAGGGTCACGTTTGCGTTGGTTTGGCTTCGTTACCGTATCCTCGTCCTGCTTCGAATCAAGCTTTTGAATGGCCTCTTCTAACTCACGAACACTCCATTCCTGTGAAACAGTCAAGTCGGCAAGCTCTTTTTGAATTTTGTTATCTTTTATTCCAACCAATGCTCTTGCATGTCCCATGGAAATTGTTCCACGTGAAACATTATCTTTGATCTCCGAAGGAAGCGAAAGCAATCTAACAAAGTTTGCAATATGCGAGCGCGACTTTCCAACCTTCATGGAAAGCTCCTCTTGTGTAAGCTTGAACTTATCAATGAGTGCTTGATAGGCTACGGCAACTTCGATTGCATTCAAATCCTCACGTTGAAGATTTTCAATCAATGCAATTTCCATAACCTGTTGGTCAGTAAAAGATCTTACCACTGCTGGTATCGTCTTGTTACCGCAATATTGTGATGCTCTGAATCGTCTTTCTCCTGCTATAATCTCGTAGCCCTTCAGAACTGTCCGAACAATAATAGGTTGGATAATACCATGCTGCTTAATGGATTCAGCCAATTCTTTAATAGAATCCTCATCGAACGTTTTTCTTGGCTGATACGGATTCGGTCTAAGCTGCGTCAAAGAAATTTCAATAACTTTATCGTCATCATTCACAGAAAGCGATGGGATAAGCGCATCCAGCCCTCTACCTAGCCGCTTGCTCATACATAATCACTTCCTTTGCGAGTTCAGTATAAACTTCCGCACCTTTTGAACGTGGATCATATGTGATTATTGCTTGTCCATGCGATGGCGCCTCACTTAAACGAACATTACGAGGGATAATCGTTTGATAAACCTTCTGTTGGAAATACTTCTTTACTTCTTCAATAACTTGAATGCCCAAATTCGTCCTAGCATCAAGCATGGTCAGAAGGACACCTTCAATTTGAAGCGACGTATTTAAGTGTTTTTGTACAAGTCTTACTGTGTTTAACAACTGACTTAAGCCTTCTAGCGCATAATATTCACATTGAATCGGAATAAGGACGGAATCCGCAGCAGTTAGTGAGTTAATCGTAAGAATACCAAGTGACGGAGGGCAATCAATGAGAACGTAGTCAAAATCATCCTTGACCATATGAAGTGATTTTTTCAAACGAAGCTCACGTGAAATGGTCGGAACAAGCTCTATCTCAGCTCCTGCCAACTGAATCGTTGCTGGAATGATCTTCAGTCCAGGCACACTCGTTTCAAACATCGCATCTTTAGGATGGACATCATTAATAAGCACATCATAAATACAATTTGTTACGTCACCCTTGTTGATACCTAATCCACTCGTTGTATTCCCCTGTGGATCGATGTCGACTAACAGCACTTTTCTTCCAAGTGATGCAAGACAAGCAGCTAAATTGACAGACGTTGTCGTTTTCCCGACACCGCCTTTTTGATTGGCTATTGCTATAATTTTCGACAAAACCGGCTCACCTCTATGTGTACAACTTTTATGTGCAGTATCTTGAAGTTAGAAAATGATTAGAAATAGTATTAATCTAGCATTACTATTAGCTACGGGTAATAAAACCGTCTCTTAAAAGACGTCATTATAGCTGGTATTAATTTTGTTACATTAGCTACAAATGGCTTCGCCGCCCTCGCAGAGGGCGGCACAAAGAAAAGAGAATAATGGCAGCAGCCACCTATATTTTATCGTTTAGGAATCTGTATAACGATCTCATAATGATCGTCGTGATCCTTTTCATTCGTTTTGATCTGCAAGCCAGAGCCAGATACCATCTCGATGGATTGACGAATTGTATTTAAAGCCAAACGAACATCCTTCGTAAATGAAATACGCTTCGCTTTTTTTAACTTCGTAGATTCCTTCAAGAAAGCTATTCTAACCTCAGTCTGCTTAACATTAAGATCCTTGGTTATAATTTCTTCTAAAACTTTCAACTGCAATTCTTCCGTATCCAATGATAACAAAGCACGAGCATGTCGTTCAGTTATCTTGCGCTCCATCAATGCCATCTTTATCGTATCATTGAGCATTAATAATCGCAATTTATTTGCAATTGTCGATTGGCTTTTACCTAACCGTTGTGCAAGGCTTTCTTGTGTCAGCTGATGAAGCTCGATTAGCTTTTGATAAGCAATCGCTTCTTCTATAGCTGACAATCCTTCTCTTTGAAGATTCTCAATTAAAGCAATAGAAGCAGTCTGTGAATCATTGAATTCACGCACAATACCCGGTATTGTATCATATCCGAGCTTTGTCACTGCACGCCAACGACGCTCCCCTGCAATAATCTCATATCTGCCATTACGCATTCTTACAACGATAGGCTGAATAACGCCATGGGTTTTAATCGTTTGACATAACTCTTCAATTCGTTCGTCATCAAATATCGTACGAGGCTGAAAAGGACTCGGATCAATTTCTTGAATCGGTATTTGCCGAACTTCTTCTTGCGGTATGCGCTGCTCGGACAGGCCGAACAATCGAGAAAATTGTTCTTTCATATCGATAATTACCACCCGATCATGAGATAAACCTAGTTTTAACCACTTCAAATGAAACCATTTTCCCCATAACATTCATGGAAACCATGCGTTTCACAACAGATACAGTATCAATGTACAGTTACTTCTACATTAAAACCGTTATTCAATTAAAGTGCCAACACAAGGTTTTTGCAATAAATACGCTTCAGCAGTAAGATTGGTTCATTGCCAATTGGATTATTAAGGTTGCTTGAACCTCTCTCAGGTAATAATCGTCAACTGCACGGCGAACATCCATAACAACGTTCATTCGGAAATGATAAGAGAGGCGTCTTCCCAATATAATCATGTATGTCTTAACGTTGATATACTATGTTTATATTTACCCGCTTCCCGAACTGCTGCCCATTCTAAGAATGCGGCTCATTATTCGCGTCTTACGGTATCGTTCAGTCTCTTCATCTATTTTATAAATTCGACTATGGCTGAGCGTTCTCCTGCTTGACACAGCGATGAATGAATAAATGTTGTATAAATATGGCGATAAAAACACAACATGTTTCACGTGGAACAATTCATGTTCTCTACATAAGCGGTTGCTTAATTGGGGTTCCCGCTTTTCTTGGATATTTGCGCGGTGTGCTATCAAGCTTTTGAATTAATATAATATGGCGTTCTGATTGCYCATTGGGGAGTGAAAGCTGATGTTGTGATTTGATTTTCCCTTTAAGCTCTTTTAGGCTAAATGCCGCTTCGCGGGCTTCCTCATCAGATTGCGAACCTTTCATGGCCGCGAATATACCGCCTTTTTTGACGARAGGCAAACAAAACTCATTTAAAACATTCAGACGTGCAACTGCTCTTGCGGTTACCAAATCATAGCTGTCACGATGTTCTTGCAGTTGAGCTACATCCTCAGCACGGCCATGTAAACATAACACGTCATTCAAACCAAGCTGCTCCGTCAAATGCGTGAGAAACTGAATTCGTTTATTTAACGAATCCACAATCATGATTTGGAGATGCGGGAAGCAGATTTTAAGCGGAATGCTTGGGAAGCCCGCCCCCGATCCAATGTCAGCAAGCTTGCGCACGCTATCCATCTTGGTGTAGAAGGAAAGAGATACCGAATCATAAAAATGTTTTTCGTAAACCGCATCTCTTTCTGTAATTCCTGTTAAATTCATTTTCTCGTTCCATTCAACTAGCAAACGGAAATATTGCTCGAATTGTTCAAGCTGGATGGAAGACAGCGGAATCCCGCTCTCCTCCATTCTTTTCGTAAACCACTGTATTGTTTCATCCATATTATGAACCTCTCGCTGCCGTTACACGGTTATAGTGCTCTAGATGTACAAGTAAAATGGAAATATCCGCTGGTGTTACCCCTGCAATTCGAGAAGCCTGGCCAATAGACAATGGTCGTATTAGAGATAACTTTTGTTTGGCTTCTGAAGCTAAGCTGCGAACTTCATTGTAATCAATATCATCCGGAATTCGCTTTTTCTCCATTTTGTTCAAGCGTGCCACTTGTACAAGCTGCTTCTCAATGTATCCGGCATATTTGATTTGGATTTCAACCTGCTCTTTCATTTCTTCATTCATTTCTGGAACCGAAGGTACTACCGTCTCGAGCATAGCATAAGTAACCTCAGGGCGTCTCAGCAAGGAAAGAGCATCGGTTCCATGCTCCATTGGAGCAGTCCCTGCAGCTATAAGCATAGCATTCACTTGGTCAGGCTTCACCTTTGTTCCACGCAAACGCTCAATATCTATTTCAACCAATTCTTTTTTTCTAAGAAACTTATTATATCGTTCGTCGGAAATAAGACCAATTTCATGTCCCGTTGGTGTCAAACGCAGATCTGCATTGTCATGGCGGAGCAGCAAACGATATTCTGCCCGTGAAGTGAGCAAACGATATGGATCGTTCGTACCTTTCGTAACCAAATCATCGATCATAACACCAATGTAGCCTTCAGAGCGGCCAATAATAATCGGATCTTTCCCCTGCACCTTGCGAGCTGCGTTGATGCCTGCCATAACGCCTTGGCCAGCTGCCTCTTCATAGCCCGATGTTCCATTAATTTGACCAGCCGTAAACAAACCATCGATCACCTTTGTTTCCAAGGAAGGCCAAAGCTGAGTTGGAACAACAGCATCATATTCAATAGCATAGCCATTGCGCATCATCTCAACCTTTTCCAAACCTGGGATTGATCGTAAAATGCCGAGTTGTACATCCTCTGGCATACTGGTCGATAATCCTTGTACGTAATATTCAGAAGTGTTCTTACCTTCTGGCTCCAAAAATATTTGATGCTTTGGCTTATCCGCGAAGCGAACAATTTTATCCTCAATAGAAGGACAATAGCGCGGCCCCGTACCTTCGATGGCACCGGAAAACATCGGAGCGCGATGCAAGTTATCGTTAATGATTTTATGTGTCGCTTCTGATGTATACGTTAACCAGCATGGCAATTGCTCGTTTGTTGAAGATTCTGTTTCATGCGAGAAAAACTTTGGTTTATCGTCACCAGGCTGAATTTCTGTTTTGGAGAAATCAATGGTATCTTTATGCACACGCGGAGGCGTGCCCGTCTTGAAACGAACAAGCTCAAGCCCATGCTCTTTCAAGCTAGCTGACAATCGAACAGACGGCTGTTGATTGTTAGGACCACTTTCGTACATCAGCTCACCCATAATGATTTTGCCGCGCAAATACGTACCTGTAGTCACTACCGTTGTGCGGGCGCGATACTCTGCACCCGTTTTCGTAACAATGCCTAAACACTTGCCATCCTCAACAATAAGCTCCTCTGCCATTCCTTGACGCAGCGTCAAATGAGGCGTTTCTTCAATGGTCTTCTTCATTACATGCTGATAATCGAATTTATCGGCTTGCGCGCGCAAGGCGTGAACCGCAGGTCCTTTACCCGTATTAAGCATTCTCATTTGGATAAAGGTTTTGTCGATATTGCGACCCATTTCTCCGCCTAACGCATCGATTTCCCGAACAACATGCCCTTTTGCCGGACCGCCAATTGACGGGTTGCATGGCATGAATGCGACCATGTCTAAGTTAATTGTGAGCAGCAGTGTTTCACAACCCATGCGCGCAGCGGCAAGTGCAGCCTCACAGCCTGCATGACCCGCGCCAATAACGATAACATCATATTCACCAGCTAGATATCTCATTGTCCTATTACCCTCCTCCAGGTTTTCATAGAAAACCTGCTTCCTAAACGTGAGCGCCTTATTTCCATGAAAATTTGCAGCTCAACTTATCATCTTGCGTATATAAAAGCGACTGACGGCATCTACTTTCCTAAGCAGAACTGCGAAAATATTTGATCAATCAACGAATCGCCAGCTTCATCGCCAAGGATCTCACCTAATGATTCCCAAGCTGAACGAGCATCGATTTGAATGAGGTCGATCGGAATGCCGGAATCTGAAGCATCGATCGCATCAACTAGTGATTGTTTTGCCCGTTTTAATAATGCTATATGTCGAACATTGCTCACATAGGTCAAATCCCCTGATTCGAGCTGCCCTTCGAAAAACATTTCACTTATTGTTTTTTCCAAACGGTCGAGACCGTCTTCCTCAAGAACCGACATTTTCACGATCGAATCAGCAGCAATCGACTCCTCCACCACCTCAATTTCTAATTGACGCGGCAAGTCAGTCTTATTAATGATCGCAATGACCGGACGACCCTTCATTTGCAGCAAAAGCTCTCGATCATCCATTTGCAACGGCTCATTATAGTTAAGCACAAGCAGAATAAGATCAGCCTCCTCCAACGCATTGCGTGAGCGTTCCACACCAATACGTTCGACTACATCTGTCGTCTCTCGGATACCTGCAGTATCAAGCAACCGAAGCGGTATGCCATTAAGCGCTACAAATTGCTCAATGACGTCGCGCGTCGTTCCTGGGATATCGGTAACAATCGCCTTATTCTCCTGCGTCAGCACATTCATCAGCGAGGACTTGCCGACATTGGGTCGTCCCACAATAGCGGTTACGATCCCTTCCCGTAATATCTTGCCTTCATTCGCCGTTTTTAACAAACGATCTATTTCATCAATAGCAGAATCGCATTGGTCACGAATAAAAGCATTCGTCATTTCCTCCACGTCATGCTCCGGATAATCGATATTCACTTCAATATGGGCAAGCAGCTCAATAACCGTCTGCCGCAATGCTTTAATTCGTTTAGATAATACGCCTTCTGCTTGCTTGCGAGCAACAGAGAACGCTCGATCTGACTTAGACCTGATTAAATCGATAACAGCCTCCGCTTGCATGAGATCAATGCGTCCATTCAGGAATGCCCGCTTCGTGAACTCCCCCGGTTCAGCCGTACGGTAGCCCTCTAGCTGCAATACAACATCAAGCACCTTTTTAACGGCTATAACACCGCCATGTGCATTAATTTCAACAACATCCTCCGCAGTGAAGGAACGCGGTCCCCGCATAAGCGTAACAAGTACCTCTTCAACTTTTTCACCAGATAGCGGATCAACAATATGCCCATAGTGCAGCGTATGTGTATCGGCATCTTTAAGATCAATTTTCGAACGAAAAACAGTAGCGATTCCGGTAATTGCCTCCGGGCCGCTAACTCGTATTATAGCGATACCGCCTTCTCCGACCGCTGTCGAAATGGCTGCTATCGTATCATGTACCATTGCTGTCAGCACCTCTCAAATGGAAAAACAGCAATGACCATTATGAGCCATTGCTGTGGATAGCGTATTGATTCGTATACTTTTATAAGGTTAACCTTATTGTCTGAGTGCGATGACGACGCGCCGGTTGGGCTCATCGCCTTTACTGAATGTTTTCACCTTAGGGTGGTTCTGCAATTGCGAATGAATAACTTTGCGCTCATGCGGCGACATCGGCTCCAGGACAACCTCTTTCCTAGTGCGAATTACTCGTCCCGCTAAACGATCGGATAAATCCGCTAACGTTTTGCGGCGGCGCTCACGAAAATCCTCTGCATCAAGAACGATACGCAAATGACTGTCAGAGTAACGATTTGCCACAATGTTAACCAAGTACTGTAATGCATCCAACGTTTGTCCGCGACGTCCAATCAGCATACCAAGGTCGCCACTGCCTGTTACAGACAGATGAGTTCCTTCTCTTGTTTGCTTTCGATCGATGTTCACTTGCAACCCCATCGTACCAGCTACTTCACGGAGAAATTGCTCCGCTTCCAGCATCGGATCGGGAATTAGCTCAAGCTCAACTTTCGCTTCTTTTGCGCCAAACAGTCCAAAAAATCCTTTGGTCGGCTGTTCAAGCACAACTTGCTTAACGCGGTCTTCAGTGACTTGCAATTGTGATAATCCGTTACGTACAGCATCTTCTACCGTTTTCCCTGATGCAATGATTTTCTTCATTTCGCAGGGACCTCCTTGCCCTTGTCAGATGAACGAACATACAGGAAGTAGTTTTGTACAATGGTGTAAATGTTGCTGTAAACCCAATATAGAGGCAAAGCTGCCGGGAACGAAAGCGCCATTACAAAGATAAGCACTGGGAAAATCGCCAGCATCATCCCCATACCGGGCATCGTTTGCGTTTGCTGCTTCTGCATCATTTTGGATTGAATGAAAGTCGTAGCAGCGGCTAGTATCGGAAGAATGTAATAAGGATCCTTCTCTCCAAGCTCCAGCCATAAAAACGTATGCTCACGAATATCAGGGTTTTTATAAATGGAATTATAAAGCGCGATAAAAATCGGCATTTGAACGATTAGCGGCAAGCAGCCTGCCATTGGATTAACCTTATGCGTTTGAAACAGCTTCATCGTTTCTTCCTGCTGCTTCTGCGGGTTATCCTTATGTTTTTTCTTAATTTCAGCCATCTGTGGCTGCAGAGCTTGCATCGCTTTCGAGCTGCGGTATTGTTTCAGCGTTAATGGTAATATCAACGTTCTTACAATAATCGTCAGGAGCAATATAGCAAGTCCGTAAGACTCATTAAACCAGCCTGCGAACGTATCAAGCGTAATTGCAAAATAATAAACGACGTTTTTCTCCCAGAAGTTCCCCTTCAATAAGTCGGCGGTCTCCGTCGTCTGGGTTGTTGGCGCGCCGCAGCCTGCAAGCACACCCATAAGCATGACAAGGCCAAGCACTAAAATCCATTTCTTGTTTTTAGTCCAAAACAACAACATTAAAACTCCTCTCTAAGAGCATTTACATCAAGCGTATAACGGCAAAAGCCGTTCTTTCGGCAAAACTCGTCGCGAAGTGAAACATAAGCTATGTATAGAAGAAACGCTCATACCTTATCTTATATTTCAAGCTTTAACGGCTATGTCCGTACCCTTGCGGCGCAGCATGTGATTCAAGACAAAATACAGGCATTGTATATCTCATACAATACTACATTTTCAATCTAGACTATACCATAATTTATGGGACAAAGAAACAACGAGACCTGCCATGCATCCGCTTTCTTCGTCCGTGTAAAAGATCGAATTTTGAGCACGCGAAGCAAGCCGGCAAAAAAACGCTAATCTACCCGCTTTTCCTTCGTATTTGCCGTGCTTTTCAGCAATCCCGCTTTCTTTAACACATGCAGTACGCTCTTCTCCATTTCCTTCATCTTCATTAACGTAGCAGGCTTTCTTACTATTAGAATGAAGTCGGTCCTGGGAACAATCCGATTCGCTTGATGGCGGACTATCTCTTTGATCATTCGACGCATCCGATTGCGAACAACCGCATTGCCTATTTTTTTACTCGCGGAAACGCCAAGGCGAAATGGGTCCGCCGAAGGCTGCTTAGACCAATAAACGACAAACTGCCCATTCGCAAACGATTTGCCGCCTCGATAAATCCGACTGAAGTCTTCACGGTTGCGAAGACGCAATTTTCTATGCACGACTGATGGCCACCGTTCCCTCATTGATCTTCTAAGTATCGCCAGCAAGTGAGCAGCATAAGCAGCCTGCTCCCCGCTCCTCATCCTCATAAGCAAAAAAAAAAGACCACCGGACGTGGTCTTCTGCTTATGCGCTCAGTACTTTTCTTCCTCTTTGACGACGCGCTGCCAAAACTTTACGTCCGTTCTTCGTGCTCATCCGTTTGCGGAATCCATGCACTTTCGCGCGTTTGCTTACATTAGGTCTAAATGTAGGTCTCATCGTTCTGCACCTCCTATACTGCGTGTTTCCAATCAAGCGTAAACGGCTCTCGCCGTCTAAGTCGACGGAGCAGCATCGTTTCGCGGTGAAATATAAGAATGTCAATAAGTGTGCTACTTATATCGCCTTATATTTAAAAAAACGCTTTTTTTATTAAACCATGTTAGCGCTCAAAAGTCAATGATCGCCTCCGGCATGAAATGGTGGATAAAAATAAAAACTATCGCCGCTGTGGATAACGCATGAAAAGCCCCTGTTCATCAAAAACTAATAACATGTGCACAATCCACAGCTGCCCACAACGAACTTTGTCGAAATCTTAACAAGATATAAACAATATGTAGTGGTGTAGATAACTTTTATGCACAAGCAGTTGAGAATGTGGATAAAATATGCGAATTCGTTGAAATATAAGGGATCTTTTGCTATGATAATTATGTTTTCATTGTGGATTAGATCAATACAGCCTCAGTTTTATCAACAGCCTGTGGATAACATTGTGAACAAACTCATCCCCTATTTATAACTCATCCGCTCAATAAACGGTACAATGTGGATGGTTTCGTTATAATACCCTGAATTTCGACATTTTTTCTTGCAACTGCGCCACTCGTGGCGATTTGGATAAGGAGTGACAGTCTGTGGACAGCCATACCTATGATTTATGGCAGCAAGTGTTGTCGATCATTCAGACTAAATTAAGCAAGCCGAGCTTTGACACCTGGTTCAAAGCGACGAAGGCTTCTTTTGTCGATGATTCCATGCTTGAAGTAACAGCGCCGACAACATTTGCGGCCGAATGGCTGGAAGGCCGTTATACGAAGCTAATCAGAACAACGCTTTTTGAGTTTTTGGGTAGACAAGTGGACGTGCGTTTCTCTATCGAGGAGCCTAAAGGTACCGAGCCGGCATATATGTTCCCGCCGAAAGCGGTGCATTCGCCTGTAATGAGTGAAGAAGCAACGCCTACTCATATGCTTAACCCCAAATATACATTTGATACATTTGTTATTGGGGCCAACAACCGTTTCGCACACGCAGCCTCGCTTGCTGTGGCCGAAGCACCCGCCAAAGCGTACAATCCCTTGTTTCTATATGGGGGCGTCGGGCTTGGCAAAACCCACTTAATGCATGCAATTGGTCATTATATTATGGATCACAACCCAAATACGAAGGTTCTATATATTTCGTCCGAGAAATTTACGAACGAATTTATTAACGCCATTCGGGATAACCGAGGCGAAAGCTTTCGCACCAAATACCGCAATATCGATGTGCTGCTAATCGATGATATTCAGTTTCTGGCAGGGAAAGAACAGACGCAGGAAGAGTTTTTCCATACGTTTAACGCGCTCCATGAAGAACGGAAGCAAATCGTTATCTCTAGTGATAGGCCGCCAAAGGAAATTCCGACGTTGGAGGAGCGCTTGCGCTCACGCTTCGAGTGGGGGCTTATTACCGACATTCAACCTCCGGACCTGGAGACACGGATCGCGATTCTTCGCAAAAAGGCTAGAGCGGAAAACCTGGATATTCCAAACGAGGCAATGATCTATATCGCTAACCAAATCGACACGAACATTCGTGAATTGGAGGGTGCCCTCATACGGGTAGTCGCCTATTCATCCCTTATAAATGCAGATATTACGTCGCATTTGGCGGCGGAAGCGCTCAAGGATATCATTCCATCCAGCAGGCCAAGAATGATAACAATGCATGATATTCAAACAAAAGTAGGCGAATTCTACGGACTGCGTCTAGAGGAATTTAAAGCGCGGAAACGAACAAAAGCCGTTGCCTATCCGAGGCAAATTGCCATGTATCTGTCCAGGGAGCTCACCGACTTCTCGCTTCCTAAGATTGGAGAGGCGTTCGGGGGCCGAGATCATACCACGGTCATCCATGCACATGAGAAAATTACGCAGCAATTGAAGATCGATCAGGATCTATACAAAATCGTTCAAAACTTGACCGAAAAAATCAAAAATCATATGTGAACAACTAAGCAAGCCTATGCACACGCTATGCACATGTGGATAGGCTTGCTTTATCGGTCTTCCACGGGGTTATCCACATATTCAGTGCCCCTACTACTACGACTACTAAAAATCTTTAAAAAAACATCATCAAATAAGCGTAAACGGCAATTGCGTTCCTTCGGCAGCAAATGCTCGTTTCGCGTGAAAATATAAGCAGTGTGCTACGTAAAAAAATGACATAGCCATCTTATATTTAAAGCGTAAACGGCTATCGCCTGTTTTTGAAACCCAAAACCGATTTCGCGCAATCATACATGAATCTATTTATAAGAACGCTAGGAGTGAAACCATGAAATTAACCATTTCAAAAAATGAACTAAACGATGCGATTCAGCAAGTAGCCAAAGCTGCCTCTTCACGCCCTGCCATACCGATTCTTGGCGGTATCAAAATCGAAGTCACTCATTTAGGCGTAACGCTAACCGCAAGCGATACCGATATTTCCATCCAAAGCTTCATCCCTGTGGAAAGAGATCAATTCGTTATTGCACATGTGGATAAGCCTGGCAGCGTTGTACTTCCAGCAAAGTTTTTTGTGGAAATCGTAAAAAAACTTCCTTCCGAGCAAGTAATGATCGAAGTCAGCCCAACTTATCAAACGATGATTCGTTCAGGCTCCACAGAAATCCAGATGGTTGGTCTTGACCCTGAAGAGTTCCCAGTACTTCCATCCATTGAGCAGAACGAAGTTTTGCAAATGCCAGGCGATCTATTAAAAGCGATGATTCGTCAAACCGTGCTAGCAGCTTCGGCGAGCGAACAAACGCCTATTTTGACAGGGGTGCTTTGGAACCTTTTAGAAGGCGAGCTTAAATTCATCGCCACTGACCGCCATAGACTTGCCAGCCGTACCGCTCAAGTTGACACGGATGCACAGTTTAAATTCAGCAATGTCGTTATTTCTGCCAAAACATTAATTGAGCTCTCCAAGCTCGTACCCGAGCAAAATGCATTAGTTGATATTGTCGTAGCAGACAATCAAGTTTTATTTAAGCTTGGCAACGTGTTGTTCTATACCCGTATCCTGGATGGCATCTATCCCGATACTTCTAAGATTATTCCGCAGACATTCAAAACAGAACTTGTTCTCGATACAAAAAATGTAATGGATGCCATTGACCGTGCGTATCTGATGTCGCGTGAGGAAAAAACGAATATCGTTCGCCTTATGACGCTGGAAGACGGAACAATTGAAATTTCATCAAGCTCTACAGAGCTTGGACGAGTAACCGAGCAGCTTGAAGCGAAGGAATTCAACGGCGATCCGCTTAGAATTGCATTTAACTCCAAGTATATGCTTGATGTTCTAAAAGTAATTGACAGTGAGCAGCTGTTTTTTGGCTTTACAGGAGCTATGAGCCCCATCATTATCAGGCCGATGGATCACGCATACAGCATGTACGTCATTCTGCCTTACCGGACAACAGGCTAAATGCCAGGCATAAGCAGAGAAAGGAATGATTAAACCCGATGAAAGAAATTAAAATCAAGACCGAATATATAACGCTTGGACAGTTCTTGAAGCTGTCCGATTGCATCTCGACAGGCGGCCACGCAAAGTTTTTTCTGCAGGAGAACACGGTTATCATTAACGGAGAAGCGGACAATCGCCGTGGCAGGAAGCTATATGTAGGGGATAAAGTAGAGGTTGAGGGCTGCGGCGCATTCACGGTTGGAAAAGCGTAACGCACCAAGGGACCTGGAGGTCGAAACGTGTTTTTAACAAGCATACAGCTGCAAAATTACCGCAACTATACCGAGATCGATCTGCAAACGCCGAATAAGGTTAATGTGTTTTTGGGCCCGAATGCCCAAGGAAAAACGAATCTGCTTGAAGCGATATTCGTGCTCGCGTTAACGAAATCCCATCGCACATCGAAGGACAAAGAGCTTATCGGCTGGCAAGCGGATTCTGCGCGCATTTCAGGCGAGGTCGATAAAAAATATGGATCGATTAAGCTGGATCTCCTCTATTCGTCACAAGGAAAGAAAGCCAAAATCAACGGACTAGAACAACGTAAGCTTAGCGATTTCATCGGATCCGTGAATGTCGTGATGTTCGCGCCGGAGGATCTTGAAATTGTAAAAGGTACGCCGGGTGTGCGAAGACGGTTTCTCGATATGGAAATCGGTCAGGTGCAGCCCGGCTATTTGTATACTCTCCAGCAGTACGGGAAGGTGCTGCAGCAGCGCAATAATTTTTTGAAAGCTGCTTATCCTGGAGGGGCTAATCAAACGATGCTGGATGTGTGGAACATGCAGCTAGCGGAGCATGGTGTTAAAATCATGAAAAAAAGGAAACACTTCATACATAAATTACAAACGTTTGCAGAACAGATCCATGCAGGCATAACGAACGGGGCTGAACAACTCACAATAGAGTATCGCCCGTCTTTTGATGCGGATGCCCAGCAAGATGAAACTGTTTTATTTGATCAATTTATGATAAAGTTAACACAGGTGAAAGATCAGGAGATTCGCAGAGGGGTTACGCTAGTGGGACCGCATCGCGATGATCTGGCGTTTTTTATAAACGGCAAAGAAGCGCAGACATTCGGCTCTCAAGGGCAGCAGCGAACGACGGCCTTATCTTTAAAATTGGCAGAAATAGAGCTCATTAACGAGGAAATCGGCGAGTATCCGATTCTCCTGCTTGACGATGTGTTGTCTGAGCTCGATCAGAATCGTCAAACACAGCTTATTGAGACGTTTCAAAGCAAAGTACAAACCTTTATTACAACGACCGGCCTTGAAAGCGTGAATGTGAGCAAACTTCAGGATGCCGGCATCTACCATGTGAAAAACGGCCAAGTGACGCGTTAGGTGCGAATAGGAGAGGTGAGGAAGAGGACATGTACATCCATTTGGGCGGCGAGAAAATAATTCGGGCTGCGGAGCTCGTGGCCATCTTTGATATTTCTATCGAGCAATCCTCCAAACTCTCCAAGCAATTTGTTGCGGGAGCACGAAAACGCAAGGACGTTGAAACGATAGGCGAGGAAGAGCCGAAATCGATCGTTGTAACGAAGCAGAAAATATATTATTCGCCTATTTCTTCCTCTACGCTTAAGAAAAGAGCACATCATTTTGCAGCGAACGGCTAGAGCGAGGGCGGTCAGGAACAGCAGTTGAGAGGAGCAGTGAAGTTGCATGTCTTTGGAGCAGCATACGTATGACGAGAGTCAGATACAGGTCTTGGAAGGATTAGAGGCGGTACGCAAACGTCCGGGGATGTATATTGGCTCCACCAGTGGCAAAGGTCTTCATCATCTCGTATGGGAGGTTGTCGATAACAGTATTGACGAGGCTTTGGCCGGTTTTTGCTCAAGAATCCAAGTAATTATTCACGAGAATAACAGCATAACCGTTATCGATAATGGACGCGGCATTCCTGTGGGAGAGAATACGAAACTGAAGAAATCGACCCTTGAGGTCGTAATGACGGTTTTGCATGCCGGAGGTAAATTCGGCGGTGAGGGCTATAAA
This sequence comes from Paenibacillus sp. 2TAB23, assembly GCF_052115165.1. NCBI lineage: Bacteria > Bacillati > Bacillota > Bacilli > Caryophanales > Paenibacillaceae > Paenibacillus > Paenibacillus sp. 2TAB23. The sequence continues at coordinate 6,996 of NZ_JBFRGD010000005.1, read as the reverse complement.
GTATCCGGCGGCTTGCATGGCGTCGGTATATCTGTCGTAAACGCGCTGTCCGAGCTCGTCATTGTTCAAGTTAAACGTGAAGGACATATCTATCAGCAAGAATACCGTAAAGGCGCTCCGCAATATGATATCAAAATTATCGGAGATACGACGGAAACGGGCACACAGACTACGTTTACGCCGGATAGCGAGATTTTTACGGAAACAACCGTTTTTGATTATGAAACGCTGCAATCGCGTATCCGCGAGCTGGCGTTTTTGAATAAAGGCATTGAAATTGTACTGTCCGATGAGCGCACGGGTGTATCGAATACATTTATGTACGAGGGCGGACTAATCGAGTTCGTAAAGTATTTGAACCGTACCCGGGAGCCGCTTCATGAGCAGCCGATTTATGTGGAAGGGTCGAAGGATCATATTCATGTAGAGGTTGCGTTGCAATACAACGACAGCTATACAGAGAACATTCATTCCTTTGCCAATAACATTAATACGCATGAGGGTGGTACGCATGAGTCCGGCTTTAAGAGCGCTCTGACACGTATCATCAATGACTATGCACGCAAATCCAACCTGATTAAGGATAATGATTCGAACTTCTCCGGAGACGATGTGCGCGAAGGCTTGACGGCTATCATTTCCGTTAAGATTCCTGAGCCGCAATTCGAGGGCCAGACGAAAACCAAGCTGGGCAACAGCGAGGTTCGCGGAATTGTAGAGTCGTTTTTTGCTGAGAAGCTTCAGGAGTTTCTCGAAGAGAATCCGTCCGTATCACGCAAAATCATCGAAAAAGGGCTGCAGGCCGCACGTGCCCGTGAAGCAGCGCGCAAAGCTCGTGAGCTCACTCGTCGCAAAAGCGCTCTTGAGGTTGGCTCGCTTCCCGGCAAGCTTGCCGACTGTTCCTCCAAGGATGCATCGATTAGCGAACTGTACATCGTAGAAGGTGACTCTGCAGGCGGATCTGCAAAGCAAGGACGTGACCGTCACTTCCAAGCTATTTTGCCGCTGCGGGGTAAAATCCTTAACGTTGAGAAAGCGCGTCTTGACCGTATTCTTGGCAATGCAGAGATTCGGGCAATCATAACAGCGCTTGGAACCGGTATTAGCGATGACTTTGATCTCGCCAAAGCTAGATACCACAAAATCATAATCATGACCGATGCCGACGTCGATGGCGCTCACATTCGTACGCTAATGCTGACGTTCTTCTATCGGTACATGCGACAAATCATAGATGCAGGTTATATTTATATCGCTCAGCCGCCGCTCTTCAAGATTGAACGGAATAAGGTTATCCGCTATGCACAGACCGAAAAGGAACGTGATCGGATTATTGCCGAGTTTGGTGAAGGCGTTAAAGTGAATGTCCAGCGCTATAAAGGACTAGGCGAGATGAACGCTACGCAGCTATGGGAGACAACGATGGACCCAGAGAGCCGTACGATGCTGCAGGTAACCATTGAGGATGCGATCGAAGCGGATGTTGTTTTCGACACGCTCATGGGCGACAACGTTGAACCGCGCCGTGATTTCATTCAGAAATACGCTAGATACGTAACCAACTTGGATTTCTAAGCAAACAAAGGGAAAAGAAGCAGCCGCCCGTTATGGACGCCTGCTTCTTTTTTTGAAATATAGGAAAGGATATCATGCTGCAAACTTTCTCTATATTTCTACGCGAAACGTTAGCTTAGCCGCCAGAGGACGGCTTCACCCGTTTACGCTTGAATCGACCGTAAGCTATCGCATAGCGGTAAACCTTGTGGAAAACGCTTTGATCGGGCAATTTTCGGAAAATAAACGGATCCGGCAGCGTATTTACTTCCAGAATCCAAGGATGTAGCTTCGCATCAATGGCGATGTCGACACCGATCTCCTTCAAACGAGGATAAGAAGCTTCGAGGTTGTTGGCTATTGTAATGCTCAGCTTCCGTAACCGGTTTTTAAAGGCGGCAAGCTCGGAGGGGCTGGCGTGATCACTCATTAGCCGCTCGATCGCCATAGGAGTTCCCCCGCTATGATAGTTTGTTACAATTTTTGCAGGATGGGCAAGTCGCCCGATAATGCCGGTCGCTTCCCATACATTGCGAGGGTTCTTCTGTACCATAACCCGAATGTCGAATCGCCGCTTTTGATGACGCAGCAGGTGGATTCCTTTTTGTACAATGTGGCTTCTACCTTTCTTTTGCTTCGATAGGTACTGATAAAGCTGCTCGAAGCTGGAGAAGAACATGATCTTGGTATCCAACTGGTATCGGTAGCCGAGAGATGGTGTCGTTGTCCTTTCTATTCGCGTAACACCATTGCCAAAGGTGCCATTGATGGGCTTGAAGTAAACCATTCCGTACTCATTCAACATCGTACGCAGATTAGTACGGTCAAACAGTTTGGTAACGGGCATGAACTGACGTAAATAATCCGATTTAAGCATAATTTTGGTTTTAGCCCATTTACTCTTAACACGTTGAATGGTCAACGAATTTTCTCCTCTCTCGCTGTTTCTGATCTTCAATGGGAAATCAAATGATGAAGGAGACAGACTTGGAATTGAGTGGTATAATGAAAGTTGGGTCTGTTTATTTTATGGCAGCTTTTTATGTATGGAGAGCGGTAATTCACCTATTTTTAACGAAAATTGACAAGAGATTTACGGGAATTCCGAAAGCACGAGCGAAAAAGGTTTATATGCTCGCTTTTTGAGAAAGAAATATAAGGTTATGTTGATTTAAGATTAGCTATAGATGGCGTCAGGGAGGTAAATCATGGCGGAAGAACAACGTATATCTATAAAAGACCGGGATATTGGTACGGAGATGCGGGATTCCTTTATGGATTACGCAATGAGTATCATTGTAAGCCGTGCTCTTCCCGATGTTAGGGATGGACTTAAGCCCGTGCATCGACGTATTTTGTATGCGATGTCTGAGCTAGGCATGTCACCGGACAAGCCCCATAAGAAATCTGCGAGAATAGTTGGAGAAGTAATCGGTAAGTACCATCCTCACGGTGATTCGGCCGTGTATGAATCGATGGTTCGGATGGCACAGGATTTCTCCATGCGTTACATGCTCGTTGATGGACATGGGAACTTTGGCTCGATAGATGGTGACTTTGCAGCAGCCATGCGATATACAGAGGCTCGTCTCTCCAAAATTGCAATGGAGCTGCTGCGTGATATTAACAAGGAAACAATCGATTTCGCTCCCAACTATGACGGTGAAGAATCGGAGCCGGTTGTACTGCCTGCTCGTTATCCTAACCTTCTAGTCAATGGAGTTACGGGAATTGCAGTCGGTATGGCAACGAACATTCCACCGCATAACCTAAACGAGGTTATCGATGGGGTTCAGGCGCTTATTGTGAATCCTGATATTACGCCAGTCGAATTAATGGAATATATAAAAGGTCCAGATTTCCCGACAGCTGCTTTTGTAATGGGGCGCCAAGGAATCCGTCAAGCTTATTTGACAGGTAGAGGGTCCGTAACGATGCGTGCGCGTGCGACTATTGAGGAGAACAACGGCAAAGCGCGCATTATTGTGCATGAGCTGCCGTATCAAGTCATTAAAGCACGTTTAGTCGAGAAGATAGCTGAGCTTGTGCGAGAGAAGAAAATCGAGGGCATCACCGATTTGCGAGATGAATCTGATCGTAACGGGATGCGTGTTGTCATTGAGCTTCGCCGCGATGTGAATCCAAGCATTGTGCTCAATAACTTATATAAGCACACGCAGTTGCAATCCAACTTCGGGATCAACATGCTGGCGCTAGTTAATGGCGAGCCTAAGACTTTGAATATTCGCGATATGCTATATCATTATTTGCAGCATCAAATCGAGGTTATTCGTCGCCGCACCGAATTTGAACTGAAAAAGGCAGAAGCACGTGCGCATATTTTGGAAGGCTTGCGCATTGCTCTTGACCACCTGGATGAGGTAATCGCGTTAATTCGTGCATCTCAAACGGCAGATCAAGCTCGTGAAGGATTGATAACGAGATTCTCACTCAGTCATGAGCAAGCTCAAGCAATTCTAGATATGCGTTTGCAGCGTCTGACTGGACTGGAAAGAGATAAAATTGAAGCAGAATACGCGGAGCTTATGCGGAAAATTGCTGAATATAAAGCTATTCTTGCCGACGAGCAGCTCGTACTGGATATAATCAGCACAGAGCTTGCCGAATTGAAAGAACGTTTCGGCGATGACCGTCGCACAGAACTAATGGCAAGTGATGAGGAAATTATGGATGAGGATCTCATTCCACGCGAGGATGTTATTATCTCGATTACGCATACCGGCTATATCAAGCGTTTGCCGGTCGGTACTTATCGCAGCCAGAAACGGGGTGGTAAAGGCGTTGTTGGAATGGGAACAAAGGATGATGATTTTGTCGAGCATCTATTCGTCTCCAATACGCATCACTACCTCCTGTTCTTTACGAATAAAGGCAAGGTATATAAGCTAAAAGCTTACGAGATACCTGATCTTAATCGTACTGCGCGCGGAACGCCGATCATCAACCTTATTCAAATTGAACAAGGTGAGACCATTAATGCGGTTATTCCGGTTCAGGAATTTGATTCAGAGCACTTCTTGTTCTTTGCTACAAGACAAGGGGTTGTGAAGAAAACTCCGCTTGATGATTATGTCAACATCCGTAAAGTAGGTCTCATTGCTATCTCGCTCCGCGAGGATGATGATCTAATTGGCGTGAAGCTGACTGACGGCAACCAGGAGATCATAATGGGTACTGCCGAGGGGATGTCCATTCGATACTCCGAACAGGATGTTCGATCTATGGGACGCTCTGCAACTGGCGTGAAAGGCATCCAGCTTGACGATAACGACACAGTTATTGATATGGATGTTATCGTACCGGATAAGGACATCTTGATCGTTACCTCCAAAGGCTACGGCAAACGAACACCGGTTGCGGATTACCGCATTCAGAACCGCGGCGGCAAGGGTATTAAAACTCTTAACGTAACGGATAAGAATGGTCCGATCGTTTCGCTTAAGGTTGTAGAGAATGACGAGGACCTTATGATTATGACTGCTTCCGGAACGATGATTCGAACCAGCATGGAAGGAATCTCGACGATGGGCCGTAACACGCAAGGCGTCAAACTCATCAACACACGCGAAGACGATACCGTAGCGACGGTTACGCGTGTAGCGCGCAGCGAAGAGAGCGAGGCTCTCGAAGAGGGCGAAGAGGAAGAAAACGGCGAAATGCCAATCGAATAGGAATAAACATAGCTGATACCGCCAACCTGCGGGTCAGCTTGTGTTTTAGTTAACAAAATAAATGGCAAGTATATTCATACATAGGGGAGAGGACTCTCGTGGCGGCGGTAACGTTATTACATCTTAAATTAGGCGATAAAATCATTGAAGATGTCCTCACTCCACTTGGCGGTGTTCTGTTTCAAAAGGGTAAGGTAGTTACGCCTAAAGAAATGGAAATCCTGCAAGCATTCCTCATTACAAGTGTAGAGATCGAATCAAACCAAGCTGTAAGCAAAACGCGTGAGGACACAGTTGAGGATGCCGGCCAAGAGTCGAGTCCGACTATCGTTGCATCTCCCCTTCATGAAGAGTATGACAAAATGGTTATTGTGCTGCGCCAAGTTTTTAATTCTTTTGTTGCTGGCCAAGCACTACCTGTTATGGATATTCGCAAGCAACTGGAAAAATTGCTCGAGCACATCAAAAGCTATAATTTACTCACTTTTGCGCCGCGTCAATTTATGGAGAAAGATTATTTGCTTCATAACAGCATCACCTGCGCTTTAACCTCTTATCAAATTGCACAATGGACGGGCTTCCCACAGAAAGATTGGATGCAAATCGCATTTGCCGGTTTGCTTCATGATATCGGGAACGTAAAGATAGATAAGTCTATCCTTACAAAGCCTAATTCATTGTCTGTAGAAGAAAAAGAAGAAATGATGCGTCATACCGTACTTGGCTATCAACTGCTCAAAAATGTACCTGCATTAAATGAAGGTGTTAAAATGGCCGCACTGCAGCATCATGAAAAGGTTGATGGCACGGGATATCCGCTTGGAATTGATGCAACGAAAATAAATCCTTATGCCAAGATTGTGGCTATCGCAGATATCTTCCATGCCATGACCTTAAACAAAGCTTATAGAAAAGCGGTATCTCCATATTTGGTGCTGGAGCAAATCCAAAGCGATGCTTTCGGTAAGCTTGATCCCACTTATGTGCGCATCTTCGTCGAGAAGGCAACACAGTTCCATAATGGGACTATTGTAAGACTTAGTGATGAGAGAATTGGAGAAATTGTATTCTCGGATCATAACTACCCAACAAGGCCTTGGGTTTCCATTGAAGGTGTCATTGTTAATCTAATTAATGAGCGGCAACTTCATATTAAGGAAGTATTGAGGTAATTATATTGACGATGTTTGAAGCAAGCACTTAAATGCTGCCTGAAGAATGCTTTCAGAAGGTATATTGATGTGCTTGTTTTTTTGTATACAAATGTATGTTCTAAAAGCTAAATTGGAGGAGATAATTTATCCAGACTGAGAAATTCATTTCTCATGTTGGAAATGGAGGAGAATAAATTTGCAACAAATAGGAATCTTACAATAGGTTGTTCTGTTTGAATTAGCTCGTTAAACAGACGTTAAGACACGGAAAAAAAGGTGCAAAATGATATCCTAAAGAAAAAAACGTTAAAAATGAAAAAAACACTTGCAATGCTATAGGCGAACGTGATATATTATCTAGGTCGCCAACGAGACACACGGTCGACACGAAAGAAAAGATTGCTCTTTGAAAACTGAACAACGAGTAACAACTGCCTCGCAAATCCATCGGGATAAGCGAAAAAGCGATAACAAGTAATGAGCATTTCAAACACCAATTTGGAGAGTTTGATCCTGGCTCAGGACGAACGCTGGCGGCGTGCCTAATACATGCAAGTCGAGCGGATCTTGTCCTTCGGGACAAGGTTAGCGGCGGA